>JAODAO010000322.1 GCA_025463465.1 Glaciihabitans sp.
GTCATTGAAATGGCACGGGTGAAAGAGAATCTGCCTCCCTGCGCTGGCATTATCCAGATCAGGTTCGACGGTCGAAGCTTGGAGAAGCTTCCTCTCAGCCCGGCATACCGGACTCCCGTGTTCACCCTAAGTCTAGGCTCTTGGCATGGACTTCCGCATATTTACCGAACCGCAAGAGGGCGCCAGCTACAACGAGATCCTCGCGGTTGCGCAGGCGACCGAGAGACTCGGCTTCGACGCCTTCTTCCGCAGCGACCACTACCTGGCCATGACCGGCACCGGGGCGAACACCACCGACGCGTGGACGACGCTGGCCGGCCTCGCCCGGGAGACAGCGCGGATCAAGCTGGGAACCCTCGTCTCGTCGGTGACGTACCGCGTGCCCGGGATCCTTGCCATCCAGGTCGCCCAGGTCGACCAGATGTCGAACGGGCGCGCCGAACTCGGCCTCGGCACCGGCTGGTTCGAGCGCGAACACACGGCGTATGGCATCCCGTTCCCGGCGAAACGTTTTGGGCTGCTGGCCGAGCAGCTGGAGATTGTCACGGGGTTGTGGGCAACCCCGCCCGGCGAGACATACTCGTTCACCGGCGAGCACTATACGTTGGTTGATTCGCCCGCGCTGCCGCAGCCCGTGCAGTCGCCTGTTCCGGTAATCGTCGGCGGGGGCGGTAAAACAAAGACGCCGGCGCTCGCCGCGAGGTTCTCCACGGAATATAACTCGGGGTTCGCCTCGGTCGCCGAGCACGCAGCCCGCCGGGACCGCCTGCTGTATGCGTGCGAGGAGATCGGCCGAGACCCGAAGACCATCACCCTCTCGGTGGCGGGAGGCACGGCGGTTGCGGCAACAACCGAGCACGCCGAACGCCGCGCCCGCGCGGCTGACAACACACTCGACGCCATGCGGGAGTCAGGCTTTGTAGGTTCTGTTGACGAGGTCGTCGACCGCATCGGTGCCCTCGGCGACCTGGGTTACTCGCGAATCTACTTCCAGGTGATGGACATGGCTGACCTCGACCACCTCGACTTCCTGGCCCGCGAGGTGGTACCGCGCGTCACCACATAACCAACCCGGGCAGAGAGTTTGCCGGCTCCGCGACATCCCCCGTGCGCTCCGTCCTGCCGGCTATCTGCTCGCAGAAGCGCCTGGGCATAACCGTGTTAATACGGGTGTGCGGTGCGCGGCTGAGCCGTGCGCGGGTGGCTGGTGCGCGGGCGGCCCGTTACTGCTCGCGGGTGAGGACAACCAGCGGGATGAGGCGGTCGGTGCGCTCCTCATATTCGGCGTAGTCGGGATAAACGCCGACCATCATCGGCCAGAGGCGTTCGCGCTCGGATTCGCTCGCCTCGCTGGCGACGGCCCAGAACGTGTCGCCGCCGACCTGCAGCCAGACCCGCTCGTTGGCCTTCAGGTTGAGGAACCAGACGGGGTGTTTGGGCGCACCACCGAGCGAGGCGCATATGATGAACCTGTCACCGTCGGTGCCGTAGATGAGGCAGGTGCGACGCCACTGGCCGCTGGAACGTCCCTGCGTCGTCAGCAGCAACAGCGCTGCACCGTGTTTGAAGTCGGGCTTGGCGCCGTCGGTGGCGACGTATTCCTTGATCTGGTTAGCCACCCAGGGTTCGCTGTTGTCGATGATCGGGCTGGGTGCAGGCGCGGTTGAGATGCTCATGGCCCAACGCTACGACACCATGGGGCAAGATGATCAGTCCTCGTCGAGCATCGCAAGTACCTTCGAGACGGTGCGAAGATTGCGGGCGGTGGCGGCAGGGCCAAGTTGTTTGGCAAATCGTGGCGGGAGCTTCGTTTTCAGAACTCCGTCCGGCAGCCACTGGTAGAGCGCGAAACGGCCGATCTCCAGGCGCTCTGGCGCAAGGACCGTGTCGGATGGTCGATCAATGGCGGCGACGTCCGGCATCGGGTCGAGGAACGTGATGACCATACGAGCCGGGTCAGCGACATCCACCAGCGGGTTCTCGTTCGCAATTTCACGGAACCGGTCTGCGGTGACCAGCACCACCCGCGGGCTCACCCCGGTGCGGGTGGCGATGAGCGATTCCAGCTCGGTGACCGCCGGGGCGCCGAGTGTTTTGCCGGAGTCGAACACCACGTTGCCGCTCTGCAGGTGGGTGCGCACACCGGTGTAGCCGAGGGACGACACGATGTCGCGCAGCTCTGGCATCGAGATGCGTGCGGCGGTGCCGACGTTGATTCCGCGCAGCAGCGCCACGTACCTGGCCATAACCGCCTTATACCTCAAACGCGGCGCGGCTGAGGCGAATCATCTTCAGCGCCGGATAGATGGCGAGAAACAGCACCATTGGTGCACGCACACCCGCGTTGCGAACGCCGTGCCGCTGGTAGGTGCGCTCGAACCTGGTGACGTAGTAGAGGTAGTCGCGTGGAGAGTCGTCGATTCGGCGAGCGCTCATTCCCGCCACCATCGTCGAGACGTAGGTGACCCGCAGGCCGTGCTGTTGCAGGTGCACGGAGAGGTCGATGTCCTCGTGCAGCTCATCGTCGACGTCTGCGCAGACCTCGGACCGAATCTGCCGCCATGCCGATGCCCGCAGGGCCATGTTGCTTCCGAAAACGAACGAATACTGGCGGCAGAGTTTGAGCATGCCGCGGCGCACCCGGTCGTCCGCACGCAACCCCAGTTTCACCAGCGGCATGTCGTAATAGCTCATCGGGCCGGTGGATGCCGCTACCGCGGTGTCGGTGAAGGCCAGCTGCACCTCGTGTACCCAGGTCGGATCGACCACGGTGTCGGCGTCGATGCGCCCGAGCACGTCGCCGGTGGCCGCGTTGAAGCCGGCGTCGCGGGTGGGGATAAGTCCCTGGATGAGGTCCTGGGTGACGAGGCGGATTGGCGCGAGCGGGTGATCGCGCTGGAGCTGTGTGACGATCGCGGCTGTGGCGTCTGTCGAGCGGTTGTCGACCACGATGATCTCGTGGGCGGCGGCGGTCTGGCCCAGCGCTGCGAGCACACAGGAGCGGATCGTCCTCTCCTCGTTGTAAGCGGGAATAACGATCGAGACTGATGGCACTGGGCTCGTCATGTTCTCTCACCCTAGTGGCGACAACCCCTATCTCCCCAGTGGTTGTCCGGAGAGAATTCTGGAGCGGCCAGCCGGCGACACCATAGTGGAAGAACCAGCAAAATTGCCGGATGTTCCCCATTTTGGTGTTGGTACGGTGGAGTCTTCGGTCATTGAAAGGACCCTATGTACACCTGGCCTGGTACGGCATACCCTCTTGGCGCCACCTTCGACGGCAACGGAACCAACTTCGCCATTTTCAGTGAGGCCGCTGAGAAGGTCGAACTGTGTCTCTTCGACGAGGAAAACGTTGAGACACGCGTTGAATTGATCGAGGTGGATGCCTACGTCTGGCACACCTATCTTCCCCAGGTGCAGCCGGGACAGCGTTACGGCTACCGGGTGACCGGAGCGTACGACCCCGCCTCCGGCACCCGCTGCAACCCCAACAAACTACTGCTCGACCCGTACGCAAAGGCGACCGCTGGTGAGATCGACTGGGACCAGTCCCTGTTCTCCTACAACTTCGGCGACCCCGACTCGCAGAACGACGACGACTCCGCCGCACACATGATGCTCGGTGTTGTGGTGAACCCCTTCTTCGACTGGGCCGGAGACCGCCGCCCGAACACCCCGTACTCGCAGACGGTGATTTACGAGGCGCACGTGAAGGGCCTCACCCAGCTGCACCCGGGTATCCCGGACGAGATCCGCGGTACCTACAGCGCCATCGCCCACCCCGCGATCATCGAGCACCTGCAGAAGCTCGGCATTACCGCGATCGAGCTGATGCCGGTCCACCAGTTCGTCAACGACAGCACCCTGCAGGAACAGGGCCTGTCGAACTACTGGGGTTACAACACCATCGGATTCTTCGCCCCGCACAACTCCTATTCCGCCGGCGGCCAGCTTGGCCAGCAGGTGCAGGAGTTCAAGGGAATGGTGCGCGCCCTGCACACCGCCGGCATCGAAGTCATCCTCGACGTGGTCTACAACCACACAGCGGAGGGCAACCATCTCGGCCCGACCCTGTCGTTCCGCGGTATCGACAACGCGGCCTACTACCGGCTGATGGATGACGAGCCGCAGTACTACATGGACTACACGGGAACCGGTAACTCCTTCAACGTGCGCCACCCGCACTCGCTCCAACTGATTATGGACAGCCTGCGCTACTGGGTTACCGAGATGCACGTCGACGGATTCCGGTTCGACCTTGCCTCCGCCCTGGCCCGCGAGTTCTACGACGTTGACCGGCTGTCAACCTTCTTCGAGCTTGTGCAGCAGGATCCGGTGGTTTCTCAGGTCAAGCTGATCGCCGAGCCGTGGGACGTTGGCCCCGGCGGTTACCAGGTCGGCAACTTCCCGCCGCAGTGGACGGAGTGGAATGGTAAGTACCGCGACACCGTGCGCGATTTCTGGCGTGGCGAGCCGGCCACCCTCGGCGAGTTCGCCTCGCGCATCACGGGTTCGGCCGACCTCTACGAGCACTCCGGTCGCCGCCCGGTTGCATCGATCAACTTCGTCACGGCTCACGATGGTTTCACTATCCACGACCTCGTCTCCTATAACGAGAAGCACAACGAGGCCAACGGTGAGGGCAACAACGACGGCGAATCGCACAACCGCTCGTACAACTTCGGTGAAGAGGGTCCGACCACCGATCCCGACATCCTGGTGCTGCGCTCGCGCCAGCAGCGCAACTTCCTCGCGACCATGCTGTTGTCGCAGGGTGTGCCGATGATCCTGCACGGCGACGAGCTCGGTCGCACCCAGCTCGGTAACAACAACACCTACGCCCAGGACTCCGAAATCAGCTGGGTGCACTGGGACCACGCCGACGGCCCGCTGATTGAGTTCACCGCGGCCCTGGTGCGGCTGCGCAAGGAACACCCGACGTTCCGCCGCAGCCGATTCTTCGACGGCCGCCCCGTGCGTCGCAGCGAGGGCGACGCGATCCCCGACATCGTGTGGCTGCAGCCCGACGGTACGGCGATGGCCCCGGAGGACTGGGGAAGCGGCTTCGGCCGCGCCATCGGTGTGTTCCTGAACGGAGACGGCATCGGCGGCCGCGACCCCCGTGGTGAGCGCATCATCGACCGCCATTTCATCGTTATGTTCAACGCCCATGACGAGACGGTCGACTTCACCCTTCCCATCGACGAGTACTCGCCGGTCTGGGAGATCGTTGTCGACACGGCCGGCATTAGTGCCGACTCTGAACCCCGCTCCGCCGGCACCGTCGTTTCCGTCCAGGAGAAGTCGCTGATCGTGCTGCGCGCCTACATAGAACCAGAAGTCGAGGCGGACCACTCGGTTGCCGCCTCCCTCGCCGTGCTCGTCGCCTCCAGCGCCGACGACGCACCGTCCGCCCAAACGGAGGCATAAGTATGACCGTTCCCGTGTCCACATACCGGTTGCAGATCCGGGAGGCCTTTGACCTGGCCGCCGCCGCCGCGGTGGCCGACTACGTGAAGGCGCTCGGTGCCGACTGGCTGTACCTTTCCCCCCTGCTGAAGGCGACGGAAGGTTCTGACCACGGCTACGACGTGGTCGACCACTCCCTCGTCGACCCGGCCCGCGGTGGCAAAGAGGGCCTCGACACCCTGTCCACCACGGCAAAGGGGCTCGGCCTCGGTGTGCTGATCGACATCGTGCCGAACCACGTTGGTGTGGAAGACCCCACCCAGAATCCCTGGTGGTGGGACCTGCTGGCGAACGGCCAGGAGTCGCGCTACGCCGAGGCGTTCGACGTCGACTGGGCGTTCGGAGCTGGCAAGGTTCGCATTCCGGTCCTTGGTGGCACGGTAGAGGAGTCCCTCGCCGCGGGCGAACTGAGTGTCGCTAACGGTGAGCTGCACTATTTTGAGAACCGCTTCCCACTGGCCCCCGGCTCCTTTGCCGAGGGTGACAGCGTCGCCGACGTCGTCGCTCGGCAGCACTATGAGCTGGTCAACTGGCGTCGCGCCGACGCCGAGCTTAACTATCGACGATTTTTCGCCGTGAACACGCTCGCAGGGATCCGGGTCGAGGTTCCCTGGGTATTCGAGGAGTCCCACGCCGAGATCCTGCGCTGGGTGCGCACCGGCCTTGCCGATGGCCTGCGTGTTGACCACCCCGACGGTCTCGCCGATCCCGGCGGGTACCTCGATGCACTCGCCGCCGCCACCGGCAACACCGAGGTATGGGTGGAAAAGATCCTCGAGGGCGACGAGCCGCTGCCGCCGTTCTGGGCAACCGCTGGAACTACCGGGTACGACGCCCTCGCCGACATCGACCGGGTGCTTGTTGACCCGGCCGGCCGAGACGCGCTCGACTCCCTGGACACTCGCCTGCGTGGCCGCGCCCAGCCGATGGACTGGCACACGCTGATCCGCGGCACCAAGCGTCACATCGCAGACACCATCCTGCGCTCCGAGGTCGTTCGCCTCGAACGCCTGCTGCCGGAGCCCATCCCCCACGCGGACGATGCCCTCGCCGAACTACTGGCCTGCTTCCCCGTGTACCGCTCCTACCTGCCCATGGGTCGCGAGAACATCGACGCAGCGGCTGAGTTGGCGACGAAGCACCGCCCCGAGCTGGCCGACAGCATCACCGCACTGGTGCCGCTCCTCGCAGACCCGCAGCAGCCGATCGCCGTCCGATTCCAGCAGACCTCCGGGATTGTGATTGCAAAGGGAGTGGAAGACACCGCTTTCTACCGTTACAGCCGGCTGTCCTCACTGACCGAGGTTGGCGCAGACCCCGCCGAGTTCTCCATCGACACCAAAGAATTCCACGAGCGCCAAATCCGCCGCCAGGCCAGTTTCCCCGCCTCGCTGACCACCCTCTCCACCCACGACACCAAGCGTGGTGAGGACACCAGGGCGCGCATCTCGGTACTCGCGGAGCTTCCCGAGCAGTGGCAGTCCACCGTCGACACCCTGCGCGAGCGGGCACCGCTAGGTGATGGACCGCTGGAAAACCTGCTCTGGCAGTCGATTGTCGGCGCGTGGCCTGCCTCTCGCGAGCGCCTGCACAACTACGCCGATAAAGCGGCGCGGGAGGCCGGCAACTCCACGGGTTGGACCGATCAGAACGCCGAGTTCGAAAAGAGGATGCACGCCCTCATTGACAGTGTTTTTGACGACGAAAAAGTCGCCTCCACTCTCTCGACGTTTGTGGACGACATAGCCCAGGCCGGCTGGTCGAACTCCCTGACCGCGAAAATAATCCAGATCACTGCCCCCGGTGTACCGGACGTCTACCAGGGCAGTGAGCTGTGGGAGACAAGTCTGGTCGACCCGGACAACCGCCGCGCCGTTGACTTCGACCTACGTCGCGCGATCCTCGCAGAGGTCAACGCCGGAGCCCTTCCTCCCATCGATGAGACCGGCGCGGCTAAGCTGCTCGTCACCACCAGGGCGCTGCGCCTACGCCGCGATCGACCAGAGTTGTTCACCCGCTACGCCGAACTGGACGCCTTCGGTTCCGCCGCCGACCATGCCATCGCGTTCGACTGCGGCGGTGCGGTCACCATCGGCACGCGCCTGCCTGTCGGCCTCGCTAAGCACGGGGGCTGGGGTGACACGTTCATCCTGCTTCCCAAACGCAGAGTCGTCGACGTGATCACCGGCAGAGAATACGACGGGGGGATGATTCGCCTCGCGGATGTCCTCTCTACCTACCCCGTCGCCCTCCTCGCCCCGGTGCAGTCGTGAACCGGCCCCGCGGCACCGCGGTCTGGGCACCGCTGGCCAAAACGGTGAGCCTGCGTACCGGCGGACGTGACATCCCCATGGTCGTCGACCCGGTCGGCTGGTGGAGTGCCGACGTCACCCTCCCCGTCGGCGCCGAATACGGATATCTGATCGACAACGAGGAGAATCCTGTCCCTGACCCTCGTTCGCTGCGCCAGCCGAACGGCGTGCACGGCCTCAGCGCCGTGTTCGACCCGGCCGAGCACAGCTGGGGTGACCAGGGCTGGGCCGGTCGCCAGCTGGCCGGCGGTGTCATCTATGAGATGCACATCGGCACGTTTACCCCCGATGGGACCCTCGATTCCGCCATCAACCGCCTCGATCACCTGGTGGAGCTGGGCATCGACTTCGTCGAGGTACTTCCGGTCAACGCCTTCAACGGCACCCACAACTGGGGTTACGACGGCGTCCTGTGGCACGCCGTGCACGAGGGCTACGGCGGACCGGCCGCTTACCAGCGGTTTGTCGACGCCTGCCATAGCCGCGGTCTCGCCGTCATCCAGGATGTGGTCTACAACCACCTCGGCCCGAGCGGCAATTACCTGCCGAACTTTGGACCGTACCTGCACGACGCCAGCGCCAACACCTGGGGTTCTTCTGTCAACCTGGACGAGCCGGCCGTTCGCCGGTTCATTCTCGACAACGTCGACCTGTGGCTGAGGGACTACCACGTTGACGGTTTGCGCCTCGATGCCGTCCACGCGCTCGTTGACGACAGCGACAAGCATCTGCTGCAGGAAATGGCGGAGGAGACAGATGCCCTCAGCGCCCACCTGGGCCGCCCGCTCACCCTGATCGCCGAATCCGACCTCAACGACCCGAAGCTGATCATGCCGAGGGAGGCTGGCGGCTACGGGCTGACAGCACAGTGGAGCGACGACTACCACCACTCCGTGCACGTCGCCCTGACCGGCGAGACCACCGGTTACTACGCGGACTTCGCCTCTCTCGGAGCGCTGACCAAAACATCCACCCAGGGCTTTTTCCACGATGGCACCTACTCGTCCTTCCGGGAGCGCAACCATGGCCACCCGATCGACCCGGCCGTGCCAACCTGGCGCCTGGTGACCTTCGCTCAGGACCATGACCAGATCGGTAACCGTGCGATCGGAGACCGACTGACGGAAACCCTCGATTACGGCCAGCTGGCCATCTCGGCCGTGCTCACCCTCACCAGCCCATTCACCCCGATGCTGTTTATGGGCGAAGAGTGGGGAGCCCAGTCCCCGTGGCAGTTCTTCACTTCGCACCCCGAGGCGGATTTGGGCAAGGCGACGGCCGAGGGACGGATCGCCGAGTTCGAAAAAATGGGCTGGGATCCTGCCGTGGTCCCCGACCCACAGGATCCGGACACCTTCCTCCGTTCGAAGTTGGACTGGGAGGAACTCGGCAGCGCGGACAACACCCGGCTGCTCGGGGTGTACCGCGACCTGATCAACCTCCGTCGGACGCGGCCGGAGCTGACCGACCCACGGTTCGCCCACCTCGCCGCGACCTACAGCGACGAGCGGAACTGGTACCGGCTGGAGCGCGGTGCCGTGAGTATCCTCGTCAATTTCGGTACCGAGGCAATCACACTGCCGTTGGGGGCGCCCGTGAGCATCCTGCTTTCGACCGACGAGAACGCCAGCGTCACCGATCGGGAGGCAACTCTTCCCGCCCACTCGGCGCTCATCGTGGCGATGGAAATCACCCTTCCCTAACCGGGAAATAACGGCACCGACATTGACGGCGCCGCATGGTGTCCCCGCCAAAGGGGAACGCCATGCGGCGCCGTCAATGTCAAGGGTCCCTCTGTCTCTTGCCGGGCCATGCCGGTCATGTTTAACTAAGGTCATCCCCAACGGAGGGGGTATCCCGGTCGTCCTGCGGGCGCCGGTGAAAGGACCGCGCAATGGCTATATCCCACCCCAAAACCCGTGATTCGCGCAACGAACCCGTGATCGCGCTCGTCACCGACAACGTTTTCAGCATTATGTCCGAACACGACACCCTCGGCTTTATTCACAAGGCCGGTTCGGTCTATGTCGCCCTCAGTGGCGACGTGCTCAGCCACTCCGTCGAAGTCGGCCAATCGCTGACCTGGGAGCAGGCCTTGCAGATGGTGCGCGATAACGCTCACTGAGAAGACCCCCACAAGGCGCCGGTGCCGTGACCGAACACTCGACCACGGCACCATTGTCGATAACGCCCCTGGAAGCGGCGACCACGCGTGTTGTCGAAATAGAGTGAGAACGTGACGACACGACTGGTAATCATCGCTGACACCCATGTTCCCGCGCGGGCAAAACGTCTTCCCCCGACGCTCTGGCCGGTCCTCGAGCAGGCCGACATCGTGGTGCACGCCGGCGACTGGGTCGAACCCGCCCTTCTCGACGAGCTGCAGGAACGATGCCGCCGTGTCATCGGGGTTTACGGCAACAACGATGGTGAGGAGCTGCGCACTCGCCTGCCGCTGGTCGCCCTCAACACCATCGAGGGTATGCACGTCGCCGTGGTACACGAGACAGGCCCGGCACCGGGCCGGGAGGCCAGGGCAGACATCGCGTTTCCCACCACAGACGTCCTCATTTTCGGCCACAGTCACATTCCCTGGAACACCACCTCGCCGCGCGGCATGCGGTTGCTCAATCCCGGGTCCCCCACCGATCGCAGGCGGCAGCCCCACTGCACGTATCTGACCGCCGAAATAACCGATGGTGAACTCACCAATGTGACCACGGTGAACCTGCCTCGCTGAACCACATTCGGTCCGCCAGACCACAGCCGTCGCGTCCGGAAGACGACCTCACGGTGCCAGGTGCTCCACCCCACAGAAATCACGGATGGTCGCCTCGAGAATGTTGGTGAGATGAACGATGGAGGAAACCGTCGCCCATTCGACATCCGCGTGGGCTCCCCTTCCGTCAACCCCAAAGACCAGGCACGGGATGCCCGCCTCACTGAACAGTCCGGCATCGGTCCAGAACGGTTCACCCCGCTGGGCTGGCTCCCGCCCGAGCACGCTCCGGCTGGCCCTGGCGACCGTTGTGACGATGTCAGAGGTGTGCTCGGCTTCGAAAGCGGACCGGCCTACCAGCCGGCTCAGCGTCACCTCGGGGGCAGCGCTCTTCCTGTCTCTTTCGTCAGGGGACGGGGCTGTTCCGGGGAGTCGAATGGTTCCGTGCAATTGAGTGGTACCGGGAAGAGTAACCGCACGCTGCACCACCTCGCGCAACTGGTCCTCGACGAATTCCACAGTCTCACCCGGCAAAAAGCGTCGCTCAATGGTGAGTCGGCAGGTGTCGGCGACCGTCGCGGCATCGATCCCACCGTTGATCGTCGCCACCCGCACGCTCCCGTGTCCGAGCAACGGATGCGCGGGCTGGGATGACATACCGTCTGCCATTCGCTCAAGGGAGTGGAGGACGCGGCCGGCCGCCGCGATCGCGTCAATGCCGAGCTCAGGCTGTGAGCCGTGGGCTGCCTTGCCCGTGATCTCGATGTCGAACCAGGCGAAGCCCCGGTGCGCGACGGTCAGCTCCAGCTCACTCGGCTCAACCACGATCGCGGCGTCGGTTCGGCGGTGCGCGATGATTTCCGCGGTACCGATGCTGCCGAACTCCTCGTCGGCGGCGAGGGCGAGCACCACGTCGCCGGCAACGGCGGGGGCCACGCAGCGTGCTGCGGCGACCATCATCGCGGCGAGCCCTGCCTTCATGTCGAAGGTGCCTCTCCCGTAGATCCTGCCGCCGTCAAGGACGGTGTCAAACGGTTCGCCCTGATAGCTCGAGACCCCGACGGTATCGAGATGACCATTGAGCATCAGGCTGCGTCCGCCTCCGGTGCCTGCTGCGACCGCAACGATGGACGGCCGGCCCGAAACGGACTCGAGAACCGTCACCTCGAATCCCCGGTCGGCGAGCCAGCTCGAACAGTACTCTGCGATTCGTGACTCACCGGTGATCGAACGGTCGTCCGTCGGGGCAACGTCCGGATTCACCGAACGAAGGGAGACCAACTTCCGCACAAGCTCAACAAGCTCCTGTGCGGACGCGCTGGCCACCAGCAGATCTCCCGGCACGGTCCCTCATTTCTCCCCGTGGGAATCGGCATCACGGCGCTCTAACAGCACCCATGGATGGCGCCCTGCAAATACCACCCGGAAAGTCCCGAGGCAACCCCGCGAAGCGCCAGATCTGTCCGTGTGAGACTGACTCGACGCAATCCCGGTGCGGTCGGCGCACGCGTGCACTGCAGCACCGGGGACGTTGCACCTCAGTATCCGATGCTGCAGTGGTGATCCACAAGACCCTGCTCCGGCACCCCGCCTGTGTCGGGCGGGATACACAGAGGGGGCGGGGCAACCGCCATGGAATATGGTGCGGTTTCGACCGCTGCCGCAGCGTGCCGACTGCGGGAAACGATCAACAATGAGGAGACGCGGATGTCGCAGGGTATCCAGTGCGTCGACCGGGTTGACGACATCCCCTCCCACGGGAAGGTGAAGTTCGGCGGGTTCGGGCGTGAACTCAAGGCGGCGGGAACCGCCCTCAACGTGACGGCCACGCAGTCAACACCGACCTCACACACGTCAACGACTTCATCACGGGCATCATGGTGAAACCGGTGAATCGCACGGGATCATACGGCCCGTCGAAATTAAAAAACAAAGAGTACCCCAGCGGCCGTCGCAATTGATACGGTGACTGCCGGGGTCTACTCTGCGTACAGACATACGATCCGCGCAGCACCCGGGGTTAGAGAACGGAAAAATATTACGTGGGCAAGATTCTGTACGGTGACTCCGGTGTCGAGATCGTTTTTGACGATCGTGACATGGCACACCTCCAACTGGTGATCGGCGCGAAGCTGCGTCGTCGCGAGAGTTTTTTCTTCTCCTGGAAGGACGACCCCAGCGTGGGCGACGGTCGCAGCAGCGTCTGGATTGATGCCGCGATTCCCCTGTACTTCAAGTACTACGGCAGCAAGCAGCCCACCATCAACCGCGAGTGGCTCGAGTTGCTCACCCTGTCGGCGAACTCCGCCCAGGGGATGCAATTTATGGACGAGCCGCACGGCAACAACGGCAACGGCGACCCGAACAAGCCTAAAACGTAGTCACGGTGGCCTCGACCGGGCCGCGCGCCTGCGTGCCCGGTCGTCGAGCCCGTGGATGTGCTGGGGACGCTATCAGGTCAGGGCGCCAGGTCGACGTCGTCCGTGATGCCGAATTCATGACGCAGCGCGCTGCGTGCGGCGTTCCAGCCCGCCATTCCGTGCACCCCGGGTCCCGGTGATGTCGAGGATGAGCAGAGATAAACACCCTGCACCGGGGTGTGCCACGGGTCGAACATGGTGGGTCGGCGCAGCAATTGCATCAGGTCGACGCCACCGGCCGAGATGTCCCCGCCGATGTAGTTCGGGTTGGAGAATTCGACATCGATGGCGGTGGTGGATGTCGAGGCGAGGATCAGGTCCCGGAAACCGGGGGCGAAGCGCTCAATCTGGGCGGTGATGGCCGCACCGCGGTCGGCCGTTGATCCGTGCGGAACGTGGGTGTACGCCCACAGGACATGTTTGCCTGCCGGTGCGCGGGAAGCATCAAACGCGCTCGGCTGCGCGACGAGGACGTAGGGGCTGCGTGGCAGCCTGCCACGGGCGACCTCCAACTCACCGCCGGCCGTCTCGGCCCGGTAGCCGCCGAGGTGCAGGGTAGCGGTCTGAGCCAGACGAGCGTCTGCCCAGGGAACGGGACCGGACAGGGCGTAGTCGATTTTGGCGATGCCATTGCCGTAACGGAACCTGCGCAGCGAACGGGCATACCTGTCCGGTACCGAGTCGCCGGCGAGTTCCAGCAGTGCGCGCGGTGACGTGTCCAGCAGGACGACCGTTGAACTCGGGAGTTCGCGCAGGGAGCTGACGGCGGTGTCGGTGACGATACGGCCGCCGTGGGCGATGAGATCGGCGGCGAGGGCATCGGTGATGGATTGGCTGCCTCCGATGGGAACAGGCCAGCCCCTCGCGTGCGCGTGGGTTGCCAGCACGATCCCGGCCGCGGCGGCGGCGAGCGACGGCAGCGGCCGGATGGCGTGGGCGATGACCCCCGTCAGCAACGCGGGCGCGGCGAATTCGCGGAACCGGCTGTTCCAGTCCGGGGTACCCTGCTCGAGCACTCTGAGCCCCAACTGCACCAGCGCTCGGGGGTGGCGCGGCAAACGTAGCAGCGCAGAACCCGAGATTTCGGCGATGGCGTCGACGTTTTCCACCAGCGGCCGGAACAGCGCCGCCCAGGCTGCCCCGTCCCGGCCGAGGTCCTCGGCCGTGCGATCGAGGTCGCGCCATGCCAGCGCGGCCCGGCCGCCGTCGAGCGGCTGGGCGTAGGAGAGTTCCGGGACAACCAGGCTGATCCGCTCCGCCAGCCCAAAAGCACGGAAGAAGGGTGAAGCCAGCGCCATCGGGTGGATTGCCGAACCCACGTCGTGGTGGAAGCCCGGCAGCGTGAGTTCAGCCGTGCGCGCACCGCCTCCAATCGTGGAGGCCCGCTCGTAGACGGTGACCGACAGGCCCGCGCGGGCTAAGGTGACGGCCGCGGCCAACCCGTTCGGACCCGCTCCGACCACTATCGCATCAACACTCGTCATCAGGGCCAGTCTTCCATCGGTTAGGTTACGTCACCAAACGGGCAAGCCGGCGACGGGCCGCCACCTCGCTCGACGACGGACGTCCCAGAAGCGCCGCGAGCATTGCCAACACAATCCGGGTGAGGGTTTTGGCTGGCCACCACGGTCGACGCAGCCCCAGCAACGCTCGATATCGCGGGTCGAGGGACGCTATGGCACCGGCCAACAGGATGCGGTACCCGGGCATCACAATTTTACGCAGCGGTGGATTGCGGATGAAGCGGAGAGCTTCCGCGACCCGCTCATCGCTCACCAGTTCCGGGGTGAAAGCAGCGAGCTGGTCGTTGAGTTCTGCGACGGATGTTGGTGGCTGGAGAACCCCCATCAGCTCCCCCGCCTTCGACCATTCATTGACGTAGGCATCCGGCCCGCCTCGGATGGCCCCGCCGAACTGGCGGTGACAGTCGAGGAAGGCGTCGGCGAACACGACGTGTACCCAGCGGACCAGGTCGGGATCCCCCGCGGAGTATGGCTGCGACTGGCCGCTCGAGTCCAGGTATGTTCCCCGCACCCGACCATGCATTTTGCGAACCATCGCCGAGCCGGAATCCGCACCGGCCCGGTCCGCGAAGGTGGTGGTAAGCACCCAGCGAACGGTACCGGCGAGGCGCCCGAGCGGGTCCTCCCGGTAGCGTGAGAAGTCGTGCACTCCCGCCATCGCGCCCGGATGCAGGGTCTGCATCAGCAGTGCCCGGATGCCGGCGACCAGCACCGGGGTTCCGCCGTTCACCTGCCAAACTGCCGATCCGGGGCCGAAGTAGCCGGCGTCGTCACCATCTTCCATCTGCGACACCCAGGGCGGCGCGCCGTCCGGCGAACCGGAGAAGGCGGTGAGGAGGTACCCGCGGACCTCCTTCACTTTTCCACGCAACATCAGCCGACCGCCGTTCCGAACAGAAGGCCAAGCAGGTAGGTTGCCGCGGCGGCTCCGAATCCGATGGCGAGCTGGCGTGCGGCCCGCTTCAGCGGGGAAGCGCCGGAGAGCAGTCCAACAACCGATCCGGTTGCCGCCAACGCGATCGCGACGAGGGCACAGGCGACGACAAGGGCCGGGGCGCCGGAGAGCCCAAACAGATAGGGCAGGATCGGGATAATCGCGCCGCTGGCGAAGAAGAGGAAGCTGGAGATCGCCGCGCTGATCCCCGTGCCGATTACGTCGTGCTGGGGCCCGTCGGCCTCCAGAGTCGCGGTGTCCTCGTGGGGCAGGGCCGCCAGCACCGTGGCGGCGCGCAGGGCGGCGTCCTCCACGGACATCCCCCTCGCCCGGTAGACGAGGGTGAGCTCGTTGGCATCGACGTCGAGATCGACCAGCGCGCTACTGGCACCGGCACCCGGGCGGGATGCCTCCAAGAGTTCACGCTGGGACCGCACGGAAACGTATTCGCCGGCTCCCATGGATAGCGCGCCGGCGAGCAGCCCGGCGATGCCGGTAAGTAAAACGGTCGCTGGTGCAACTCCCGCGGCGCTAACCCCCATCACCAGCGCGAGATTACTGACGAGTCCGTCGTTTGCGCCAAACACGGCGGCGCGGAACGTTCCGCTGAGCCGGTTGCGTCCGCGCGCGGCCAGGCCCCGGACGACCTCCTCGTGGATGCGCTCATCCGCGGCCATGGCGGCGGTAGCGTGCTGGTCGTCGTCGTACGGGGAACGTGCCTCAGCCCGCTGGGCGAGGGCCAAAACGAACACGGAACCGAACCGCCGGGCAAGCCAGCCGAGCACTCTGGTGCGGATATCGCCGCGCAGGGGCGCCCCGGCGTTGTCGCCGAGCAGGTCGAGCCAGTGCGCCTCGTGCCGCCCCTCAGCGGCGGCAAGCGCCAACAGGATCTCACGCTCCTCACCGCTCCTCCTTCCCGCGAGGTCACGGTAGACGGCGGCCTCGGCGCGCTCTTCGGCGAGGTACTTGCGCCACAGCCGGATCTCACGGGACGACGCATTCTGGATCACCCATCAAGTCTGACACTCAATGCTGCGTTCTGGCGGTGTGCTGACGCAGACTTGACCCTATGCCGATCGTTGACAACGCCGTGTACGTCCAGGGCGAAAGAACCACCAATCCCGACAGTCTCCAGAGCACCTACGAACTACTGAGAGCCCGGGATGGATTCGCGTGGATCGGCCTGTATCGGCCGAGTCCCGAGGAGATCCACTCGGTCGCTGAGGAATTCTCCCTGCACCACCTGGCGGTGGAGGACACCCTTGCCGGCCACCAGCGGCCGAAGATGGAACGCTACGGTGACACGTTGTTCATCGTGCTGCGACCGGCTCGTTACATCGACTTGACCGAACAGGTCGAATTCGGCGAGGTCCACCTTTTTATCGGCCCCGATTTCGCCATCAGCATCCGTCATGCGGAATCCCCCAACCTCGGGCTGGTTCGTAAACGGCTCGAGTCGAATCCCGAGCTGCTCAGCCTCGGGCCACGAGCTGTTATGTACGCCATCCTCGACCAGGTCGTCGACGAGTACGTTCCCGTGGTCAACGGCCTCGAAATCGACATCGACGAGATCGAGGACCAGCTGTTCGGTGACGACCCGTCGGTGTCCCAGCGCATCTATGAGTTGTCCCGTGAGGTCATCTCGTTCCAGCGGGCGACCCAGCCCCTCGTGACGATCCTCACCGAGTTGAAGAACCAGCTGCGCCAAGACGAGAAGGCGCTCGAGTTGAAACGAGACATCCGAGACGTGGAGGACCACGCTATCCAGGTGGTGGAGCGGGTGGACCAGTTCCGCGCATTGCTGCAGAACGCACTGATCACCCATTCCACGCTGATCGCGCAAAGACAGAACGATGAGACACGCACCCTCACCGAGACCAGCTTGCAGCAGGGTGAGCAGGTGAAACGCATATCGTCCTGGGCAGCCATCCTGTTCGCCCCGACCCTGGTGGGAACAATTTACGGGATGAACTTCACCCATATCCCCGAGCTGGACTGGCTGTGGGGGTACCCGTTCGCGGTTGGCCTAATGTTCGCAATGGGTTTCGCGCTGTACCGCGCGTTCAAAAAGCGTGGGTGGCTCTAACCGCCAGCGGTTAGAAGTCCCCGCCCCCAAAGTCTCCCCCTCCGAAGTCACCGCCGCCAAAGTCGCCGCCGAATCCTCCCCCGCCGAAGTCTCCGCCCGCTGAGTCGCTTCCCGCGTCTGCGCTGGCACCGTCGGCTCCGGCGTCGGAGTTGCCACCATCACCGTCACCGTCTCCCGTGTCGCCATCGTCATCCGCCGACGCCTCGTCGGAGTTGGCGTCAGGCAGGAAGCTGCTCACCAGCGCTGAACCGATGACGTAGCCGGCGACGGTGCCGAGAAGTGAACTGGCAACCATTCCACCGAACCCCATCCCGCCACCGCCACCCATCGAGCGTTCCATCGTGCCGGGTTGGCGCAGCTCCGAGCGGGTAGCGGAGGATGCAAGGGACTTGGCGTCGTCGGCGGCCGGTTTGTCCCCGGCAGGGGCGTTCGCCGAAAGCTGCTCGAACAGAAGTGCGCGCTGCTCGGGGCTCAGCTTGCTGAACGCCTCGCGGTGCACTTCCTCGATGGTCTCGGGCGGAGCGGTGCGCAGCAGGTAGCGATAACGTTCAACGGCGATGTCGTCTTCGCTGCGGGCGGCCGTGTTACCGCTGCGACGGTAACGCGGCTCGGTGTCGGGGTCCTGCTCCGGTCGTCCGAAAAGTCTGTCTAAGAAACCCATGGTGTTACCGTCCTGATTCTGAGGTCGATGACCGTGCGGTGCGGGATGTCGAGTGATGATACGACGAGCGCGGAGCCACCCCTACGGGCGCGCCGGGTTTGCCCTCCAGCCACGGTGCCACGGGTGTGAACGACTTCACCAGCCCCATGTTCCCTCGCCACCTTTGAAGGGGCCCACGATTTTCGAGGTGATCCAGCCGCCGTAGAAGTCGCCGTCCTGGGCGGTCACCACTTCGCCGGCGATAGTGCAGCGGTCCATCCTGCCCGGGTAGACTGCCACCCGGTCGCGCAGTAGTTCGTAGCCCGGCATAGGGGTGGGGTAGTACCAGGCGGCGGAATCGCGGCTTTTAACACTGAGGTACCCGGCGGAGCCCTTGAACTCGCACATCGAACGGCCCGGTGCCGGCATCAGCACACCATCTGCAAATGCGGCGCGCGGCAGGTAGTAGACGGGGGGATGGCTGGTTTCCAGCACCCGCACGACGTCAGTGGTATCAACGATGGTGACACCGTCGAGCTCGATTACCACGCGCTCGTCCATCGGTTCCACCCGCGGAGGGCGGGGATAGTCCCAGACGGACTCCTGTCCGGGACCGGGGACGACCGGACGCATTCGTTGCGGTTTCATGGGTTCAACGTTAGCGGGATGCCGCCAATGTGCCCGGAGATGCGACCCACGCAAAGACGATGCACAGGGTTGCAAACCTACGATGGAACGTTATGGCGCATCCTCCCGCGCAGCCGTCCACCGAGCGCCTGCCCTCCCTCGACGGCCTCCGTGGTCTCGCAGCGTTTGTTGTCCTGCTCTACCACCTGTCGCTCGTTGCCCGGCCGTTCCTGGATTCCGGCACCCGGTACGACGCGTGGTGGTGGTTGACGGAGACGCCCCTCAAACTCTTCACCGCCGGAACCGAATCGGTCCTGGTGTTTTTTGTCCTCAGCGGCCTGGTGGTCACCCTCCCGGCGCTGCGCACCGGATTCCGCTGGCGGTCCTTCTACGCCAGCCGTCTCGTCCGTCTCTACCTGCCGGTGTGGGGAGCCCTCGCGCTTGGCGCAATCCTTATTGCGGCGCTACCCCGGGATTCCGGGATGGTCAGCGCGGCGCAATGGATTTCCAACGCCAATGCGACGGCTGTCTCCGCGCCGGAACTGCTGGGCGAGGCGAGCCTCTGGCAACCGACATACATCATCAACAACGTCTTATGGTCGCTGCGCTGGGAGTTGATCTTCTCGATCACCCTTCCTGCGTTCATCGGCGTCGTCTACCTGCTGCGGCGCTGGGTGATCGCGAGCGTCGTTGTGGCCGCACTGCTCAGCGTCGCCGGTCGAGTTGCCAACGTGGATGCCCTCGTCTACCTGCCGGTCTTTTTCCTCGGCACCACCTTAGCGGTGCACCTGCCGTCGATTCGCGCGCGCAGCTCTCGCGTGCGCGAGCCAGGCTGGGCGTGGGTCACGGCCGGGTCGCTGCTCCTGCTTGTGCTCAGCTTCCTGTTGCGTTTCGCCGCTCCGGCGGGAACCACCCTCAGCGCTGTGCTCTGGGGACTAGCAGCTACGGGAGCGACCGGGCTTATCCTGGTCGCCATCGGGTCGTCGGTGGTGTCCCGGCTGCTCAGCGCTGCGGTGTCCCAGTGGCTCGGCCGGATCTCGTTCAGCCTGTACCTGGTGCATGTGCCGGTGCTGGCGAGTGTGAGTTACCTCGTCGGAGATAACCGGTGGTGGCTGGTCGCAATCATCTGCGTGCCACTGTGCGTAACCGTCGGATGGCTTTTTTACCGAATCGTAGAACGGCCCTCGCACCGCTTGGCGCGACGCGTAGGCCGGCTTTTCGGCGAGCGGCGTTCGTCAGTTCCCGTGCCCACAGCCGAGTAACCGCCTCGTCGCTAAATTGTCGGGCGGTGCGTTTCGCTGCCTGGCGCATCGCCAGCACCTGCCGTGCCGGGAGCCCATAGAAACGAAGGATCGCGTCGGCCAGCGCCGAAACGTCTCCCGACGTGACCAGATAGCCGTTGCGACCGTCTGTGATGATGTCGGCTGGGCCGTATGGAACGTCGTAGGCGATGGGGATGCAACCAGCCGCCATGCTTTCGACCAAAACGAGGGGAAATCCCTCTGAGGTGCCGGTGGCGATCAGGAAGGACGATGTTTCCAGGGCTTTTCTGGCGTCCTGGTGGTGTCCATGCATTGTCACCATGGCCGTACCGGAGGTGGCTGCCAGGTCGTCGAGCTCTGCACGAAGCACCCCGTCCCCGTACACGTCAAGGGTCACCCGTGGTCGACCGTCGGCCGGTGAAACGACGTTCGGGGAACCCGCTGGTTGTGACGCAGCGAGGCTCTGGCTGACCGATGAGACAGCGGTGATGGCATGGTCGACTCGTTTTCGGGCCGTGAGTCCGGCCAGGACAATTCCCCGACCCCGCTCGGGCTCAGTCGACACCGCGGACAGGGCGTCGAAGGGACGGCTGTTGGGGATCACGGCAAGATTTTTGAGTGCTTTGCGCTTCGCTGCGGCCAGCTGCGGGTCGGTCGCCTGCGCCATGGTGCTGCTGCCGAGGAGTGTGCGGACGTCGTCCCGTTGACGCGAGGTGAGCACCACCACGGAGTCGAATCGTTCGAGGTTTTCAAAAACCTCGCGTCGGGTAGGCCGAAGCTGCCCCATGGGGCGTTCCGTGCCGGCCAAGTGGGACGCGTGGACGACGTGCACCGTCACAACGTTCCGGCGGCGATACGTGAGCATAAAAGATGCCGACGTTTTGGAGTCGACGATCATAAAGGCACGGCCGCCGCCAACAAGCTGGTCAAGCCAGAAACGATAGAAGGCCCGGGTACCGCCCCACGACCGAAGGGGCACCCCCGCCTCATCGCAGAGGACGATGGAGCGACCCCCCAGTTCACCGGGGTTGGAGCAGTCCCGCCGGTCGCTGGCAAACAGTGTGCCGTCCGGCCGGTAGTGGTCGACCTGCAGAACATCGAAACCGTCCGCCGATAGCCGGCTGCGGCTGAGGTGGATTGCGCCTTCCGCAGCGGGTGTTCCGTCACCGTCGATTCCGACGGGCAGCGGTGTGAAAAGGTGCTGGTCGAGAGAGAGGGAGCCAGAGACATCCGCCGGCAGGGTTGCTTCGCGCAGCCAATCCCACAGGTTCACGATGCGTACACCGTCTCCCAGCTGCCCCCGCGCGGTAAGCCTCTGAGACAGCTCCGGATAATCGTCGCGAACATCGAAGGTGAGGACGTCGATGGGGGTTCCGGTCAGGCGCGCAAACGCCATCGATCGATGCAGCAGGGCACTCGTCATGCCCCCGTGGTCGTCGGTGACACCCCAGGTCACGGCGAAGTGCCTTCCGGCAGGTAGGCGGAGGGATGATGAGGGAATAAGTCTGCTCGGGTGCACTGCTGATATCACGTCGTTAGGTTAGGTTCGGCCGGGAGCCGTTGATCAGGGGTTTACAGCGATCACATCGCACGTACCTGAGAGAAAGGGCGTATTTTGCGGGTCAACCCCGTTGAAAAAACTACCAGAACCGTGAGAACGTCAGCCCATGACCCGTTTTGGATACACCCTCATGACCGAGCAGAGCGGTCCGCGGGAGTTGGTGAAGTATGCCATCGCCGCGGAGGATGCCGGATTTGATTTCGAGGTTTCGAGCGACCATTTTTCGCCGTGGCTCACCTCCCAGGGACATGCGCCATACGCGTGGACCGTTCTTGGAGCCGTGGCCCAGGCGACCTCACGGGTCGAACTGGCAACCTACGTCACCTGCCCGACCATCCGGTATCACCCTGCCGTGATCGCGCAAAAGGCCGCCACCCTGCAGATCCTCGCGGAGGGACGGTTCATCCTCGGACTCGGATCGGGTGAAAACCTGAACGAGCATGTTGTTGGTGAGGGCTGGCCAGCCGTTGACGTGCGCCAGGACATGCTGGAGGAAGCCATCCATATCATCCGCCAGCTGCACACCGGTGAGCTCGTTACCTGGCAAGGCGACTACTTTCGAGTGGACTCGGCTCGGATCTGGGACATTCCTGACGTTCCTGTTCCGCTGGGTCTCGCCGTGTCCGGGCCCAAGTCCATTGAACGCTTCGCTCCGCTCGGGGACCACCTGATCAGCACGGAACCGGATGCGGATCTGATTAACGGCTGGGCGGCCGCCCGTGACACATCAGCGGGAACATCGCGGTCGATTGGCCAGATACCCATCTGCTGGGACCCCAACAAGGAGGCAGCTGTCGACCGGGCCCACAACCAGTTCCGTTGGTTCGCCGGTGGGTGGTCGGTCAACGCGGACCTACCGACCCCTGCCGGATTCGCCGGGGCCAGCCAGTTCGTCCGGCCGGAAGACGTCGCTGAGTCCATTCCCTGTGGTCCCGATCTCGATGCGATCGTCGAGGCCGTCGCTCCGTTCTGGGAAGCGGGTTTCTCGGACATCGCCGTGGTGCAAGTTGGTGACGAGAACCAGGATCGGTTCCTCGCTGAGGCAGCGGTCCCGTTGTTGGACAAGTTGCGCGCTGCGGCACCCCGCTAGTCTCACATTCGCTCTGTTCATTCAAGCCCTGAAAGCTACTGCAAGCCCCGAGTTAGCTGATACTGAGCGCTCCGCGCGTCCACTTTTCAGTTAAGCGAAGGAGTTCACCGTGCAGGGAAAAATCATGTTCGTCCTGGGGGCTGCCACCGGCTACGTCGTGGGAACACGGACGGGCAGGCAGGGCTACGAACGCCTCAAGCGGCAGGCCTCCGCCCTGTGGACCGCTCCCAGCGTCCAAAAGACCGTGACACAGGCCGAGGAGTTCGCTCGCGACAAGATTCCCGTGGTTGGAGCGACGGTGAGCGCCGCGGCGAAGAAGGCGGGCGAGGCCGTAACGGATGCGGCCGAAAAGAACGGCAGCCCTGCCTCGACCGACCCGATCGAACAGCCCGCTGAACCAGAGGAGCCCACCTCCGGCTCGGACCAGGACAACTCGAACAATGGCTAACACCGTCACAGACGAACCCTCCGTGGAGGACCGCACCAGCCTGATCGGCCTCTTCCGCCAAATTCCTGGCCAAATCTCACGACTTGTTCGCGACGAGATTCGCGCCGCCCAGGTGGAGCTTTCCGCGAAGCTCAAAGACGCTGGCCTCGGCGCGGGGCTGCTGGCCGGTGCGGCGGTCATTGGCCTCTACGCCTTCGGCGTGCTCGTTGCGACCGCGATTCTTGCCCTTGCCATCGTTCTTCCCGCCTGGCTGGCCGCCCTGATCGTCGCAGTCCTTCTCCTGGCCGTCGCGGGGGCACTGGCTTTCCTCGGAATCAAAAAACTCAAGGCCGGGGTTCCACCCGTGCCAACCGATTCGATAGAGAGTGTCAAGGCGGACATTCGTACAGTGAAGGGCACAAACCCGTGACCGACAGTCCCCAGCAGCCCGAACCCGATGCGGGTATCAACGCACTTCGCCTGGACGCGGACCGCGCGCGAGACGACCTCGAGCAGACGCTCGGTGAAATTGAGGCCCGTCTCAATCCGCAACGTGTAATCCAGCCCATCAAAAAGGCTGTTTCAGCCGTCAGTGCGGCTTATAAAAAACAACCCGTCGAGTTCATTGCGACCGCGGTTGGCATAATCGGCGCTGTCGCGGGTCTCGCCATCTGGGCAACCAGGGGAAATACCACGAACGGAACGACCCATGGCTGAGGAAGCGGGCGACAGGGCCAAAACCGCGCCGGACCCGGAAGATCCGCGTAAGCCGGATTCAATAACAGAACTGGACAAACCGTCGTGGATGTACATCCTCCGCAAGACGCTGCGAGAATTCGGGTCTGACCAGTGCACCGACCTCGCGGCATCCCTTACCTACTTCGCCGTCCTCGCCGTCTTTCCCGCGCTGCTGGCGTTTGTATCGATTCTTGGGCTCGTCGGTGATGCCGAGAAGACGACGACCGCCCTCCTCAATTTCGGTAGCGGTCTTCTGCCGGACGACATTCTCACATCCCTCGAAGGCCCCATCAAAACATTGACGGAGTCACCCGCGGCTGGCCTCACCCTCATCACCGGTATTCTCGGTGCCCTGTGGTCCGCTTCCGGGTACGTCGGAGCTTTCGGCCGTGCAATGAACAGGATCTACGGCATCACCGAGGGGCGCCCGGTGTGGAAGCTCCGTCCCGTCACCCTCTTGGTCACCATCGTCGCCGTGATCGCCGCTGTGCTCGCTGCTGTGCTGCTGGTCCTCAGTGGTCCCGTGGCGGAGAACATCGGAGCCATTGTCGGGCTGGGCGACGGTGCAGTCTTTGTCTGGAACATCGTCAAGTGGCCAGTGCTCGCGGTCATCGCGATCCTCGTCGTCGCCGTGCTCTACTACGCCACACCCAATGTCCAGCAACCCAAATTCCGCTGGATGAGTCTCGGCGCCCTTGTCGCGCTGCTCGTTCTCCTTTTGGCCTCGGTAGCTTTTGCGTTCTATGTCGCGAACTTCTCTAGCTACAACGCCACCTACGGCTCGATTGGGGGTGTCATCGTCGCCCTACTTTGGCTATGGATCGCTAATAACGCGTTGTTGTTCGGGGCCGAACTCGATGCGGAAATCGAACGGGGGCGTCAGCTACAGGCGGGTATCGCTGCAGAGGAAACCATCCAGCTTCCACCTCGTGACACACGCCAGAGTGACAAGAAGGCCGAACAGCGTGCGAAGGACGTCCGGGTTGGACGCACCCTTCGCCGGAAAAACGAAAAATCGGGTGAGAAGCGCGCGGCCGCAGACAAGCAGGAGAACGACAAGCGAGACGATGACAAGCGCGAGGACTCGAAGCAGGATGTCGACGCGACATAGTTGAGTGCTGCTTCGCAGGTTGACTGGTCTGCTTTCGCCGAGCGGGTGGTCGCGGCGACGAGTGGGGTGTTATGCCCAGAGAGCGGCAAGTGGGCTGATGTCGACGTTCTCTCGCAGCGAGGCTATGTCGTTGTAGACCGCGATCGCACCGGCCGACAGGAGCTGGGCAGGCGAGGAATCTCCGCTTGCGACGCCGATGCATTCAACACCCGCACGGCGAGCGGACGATACATCCCGGATGCTGTCGCCGATAAAAATAGCCCGGCTGGGTTCGACACCGGCCGTCTTGAGCGCAGAACGGACAACGTCGGTAGGCAACCATTTTTCCTGCCTGAGGTGGGCAACCACGGCCAAATCGGCCTCGTCCCCCGCATCCAGCCTGTTACGGATCAGTGCAAGGTCGCTCCTGGGTGCAGATGTAGCCAGGACAACAATCACGCCACGTTCGCTGAGGTCGTGCAGTAGTGCGCGCGCCTCACGGAAGGCGCGCAGTCGCTTACGAGTGACGAACGGGTGCTCGGCATACGGGGGCGTGGCCCCGGAGTCGAGGTGCAGGGCAGCAACAGCCAGCAGCGAACTCAGCAACTCCGTCGGACCCGACGCGATGCTTCGATGAATGCGCCAACCTTCGACATCCTCGCCGCGATCGGGGAACGATCGAGACCACGCGTCAACGTGAACGGAGCGGGAATCGACGAGGACACCGTCGATATCGAACAGAGCAGCAACGGATCGCTCTCCCGCGGTAAATGTTGCGATGCCCGTCGTTCCATTGGGGGTCACTGCTGTGGCTTGGTTGTCACCTTTGTCTTCCATAGCGACATCTAAGTGACCCTAATCCGTGCCAACAAGGTCTTTACTTTCTTGCCAATTAGAGCAGGGGAATCCTCACGATTGCTAGTTCTCGTTCGGAACAAAGATCCACAGCGCGATATAAAGCAGGAACTGCGGGCCAGGAAGGAGGCAGGAGAGGATGAAGATGAGGCGGACAACACCCGGCCGCATCCCGAATCGTTGGGCAATCCCCGCACACACGCCTGCGATGACGCGACCGGACCGGGGACGAAGTAATTGAGCCATGTTCCGATGTTGTCAGTCGGCGAGGACGATCACAATCAGGGACATTCCCCACCTTCGGTGTGACGGCTCAGGGTAGGTCCTCGATCGGCGGCGCTAACTCCAGGAACCGCTCGTGCACCTGGGCTGTGGCATACGGGCCATCCCCGTCGGCGTTGACCTGTCCTTCGTCGAATTCGATCCACCACACGCGGCCACCCTGGGCCGCCGAACCCCACACACCGGCCAGCGACGACCCGCCGCTGCGGATGATGATTCCGCTTGGTTCGTCCGGCCACGGCGAGCGGTCAGTGGAGGAGGCGTCGCGCACAAACACCTGGGCACCAATTCCGAAGTCAGCGAGAGAAGTCATAGGGCAAGTCAACCAGCGTGCGCCCACTCACGGTGCGCAGGCGGCGGGTCGTGGCGTGGCGCATCGTAGAACGGCGCGTGAGTGTGGCCTGAGACCGGCACTCACTCCGGGGCGGTCACAAAGTCGATGAGCTGCTCGACACGTCCGAGCAGGACGGGCTCAAGGTCCGTGTACGAGTTCACTCGACCAAGAATCCGCTTCCACGCCCTCGCGATATCGGCCTGGTCGGCGTGCGGCCATCCCAGGGCCTCGCAGATCCCGTGTTTCCACTCGATGTTGCGCGGGACGTTCGGCCACTGCGTGATACCAATCCGCGCCGGTTTGACGGCCTGCCAGATATCGACGAAGGGGTGGCCGACCACCAGTACCGAAGCACCGTATGGGCCTCGGGCAACGGCATCGGCAATCCGGCTTTCCTTGGAGTTGGCGACAAGATGGTCGACGAGCACCCCCACCTTGCGACCCGGACCCGGTTTGAAATCGCGGATGATCTGATCGAGATCGTCGACACCCTCGAGGTACTCCACCACAACGCCTTCCACCCGCAGGTCGTCGCCCCAAACGCGTTCAACGAGTTCGGCATCGTGGCGACCCTCCACAAAAATTCGACTCGGCAGCGCTACCCGTGCGCGGGCGTCAGCGACGGCGAATGATCCAGACGCCGTGCGGGCGGTCGCAGTGGTTTTGGGTTTCGGGGCGCGCAGCGCAACGGCCTTGCCGTCGATCAGGAATCCGGCACCGAGGGGAAACAGCCGTACCCGGCCGAAGCGGTCCTCGAGCTTCACAAACCGCTGTTCGAGTCCCACCACCGCGCCGACAAATCCAGAGCCGACGTCCTCAACAACGAGATCACGTTCCGCCTCAACGATGGTGGGGGGAATGCTGGGGGTTTTGCGGGTGAAACCCGCCAGAACATCGGAGCCGTAACGATCATCATCCACCAGCCGAGGCTAGCCGAGAGACGAGCCGGGGGCATCTCTCCACGCCGCACACCGCGGAGCAGGCCGGCCGGCCTGGGAACGCTGCCGCGGACTTACCATCGACCGCCGTGGCTTCCCCGATTACGCCCGTGGTGACTGGCGCACCAAAGCCCGGTCCATGATCGCTGCGATCAGCGCGTCGGTGGGTTCCTTCGCCGCGGTGGGGTTGGCCAACAGCGTGAAGTCGACGTCACCGAGCGCGGGCAGCCCGAACCGGTTGGTGACCTTCACCAAGTCGTCCGGGATCAGGGTTTGGGGGAACACCGCGACTCCGATGCCGGCACGGACGGCGGCCAGCAGCCCGCTGACCTCGCGGGTGTTGCAGGTGATCCGCCACGTGCGCCCGGCAGCCTCAAGTGCGTCGATGGCGATCTGCCGGCTGACGCTCGGAGCCTGGTAGGCAATGAGCGGCACCGTCTGACCCGGTTCGAGCACCGTTTTCTCGTGCCCGACCCAGACCATGCTGTCCCGGCTGACGCGCACCCCCTCCGAGCTTTCACTGGGATTTTCCTTAATGAAGATGAGATCGAGGTGGCCCGATTTGAGCCTGCGGTACAACGGACCACTCTGGTTGACCGTCAGCTCGAGGTTGATCTGCGGGTAGAGCTGGCGAAAGTGCCGGAGAATTCGGGGCAGCTGGGTGATGGCGAGATCATCTGCCGTACCGAAGCGAAGCCGACCGCGCATGGCGGAGCCCGTGAAGTAGCTCGCCGCGGAGGCGTGGGCGGCAAGGATGGTGCGGGCGAAGCCGGCCATCGCGTCGCCGTTGTCCGTCAGATGCACCTCGCGGGTGTCCCTCGACACCAACAATCGGCCAGCGGCTGACTCCAATTTGCGCACGTGTTGGCTGACGGTGGGCTGGCTGAGGCCGAGTTGCACCCCGGCGTTGGTGAAGCTTTGTGTCTCAGCCACGGCGAGAAAGGTTCTGAGCAGGACGGGATCAAACATATTGTTCCATTCGAAAACGTAATGGGAGATATAGATTCAATTTACTCGCAGAATAACTGGCGAGCGATAGCCTCGATGGTGACCCCCCATACGTAACGCACCTCAGGACACACGTGACTTCCGCTCCACCCATATTTCCCCCGACCGAACCAATGCCCGTCGCCAACGGACGTGCCCCGTGGAGCGACACCCTGTCGTCGCTCCGGGTGCCAAACTTTCGTCTCTTCACCATCTCGAACGTGCTGGCCATGTCCGGCACGTGGATGCAGCGGATCGCCCAGGACTGGCTTGTCCTCCAACTCTCCGGAAGCGTCACCGCGGTGGGCATCACTGTCGCACTGCAGTTCGCCCCCATGCTCCTCTTCGGCCTCTACGGCGGCCTGATCGTCGACCGGTACTCCAAACGGATGCTGCTGATGCTGACCCAGGGCATCGTCGGTGTGCTGAGCGCCGTCCTCGCCGTCCTCGCCATCACCGGTGTTGTTGAGGTCTGGCATGTGTTTGTGATCGCCTTCCTCGTGGGAATGGTCACGGTGGTGGACAACCCCACCCGTCAGGTGTTCGTCAACGAACTCGTTGGCCCCCGCAACCTGAAGAACGCGATCAGCATCAACTCGTCGGTGTTCCAGCTCGGTGGTCTGATCGGACCGGCCATCGCCGGTGTGCTCCTCGTCGCGGTCGGTGCCGGGTGGGCCTTCGGCATCAACGCCGTGACCTGTGTGGTCACTGTGCTGACGCTGTCAATGCTGTCGACCTCGAAGCTGATGCGCACACCCCCGATGCCTCGCGCCAAGGGGCAACTCAAGGAGGGTCTGCGCTACGTCCTGGCCAAACCGTCGATCTTCTGGTCGGTGGTGATGGTGCTTGTACTCTCGGTCTTTTCCCTCACCATGCCCGTGATCCTCTCCGCGTACGCCACCACGGTCTACGATGTTGGCGCGGCCGGTTATGGCCTGTTCAACACCCTCGTCGCCGCCGGGGCGTTCATCGGCGCTATCGCCTCCACCAGACGCACCAGTGTGCGGTTGCGCGGTGTGATCATGCTCGGGGGACTCTGGGGCGCCCTTCAGGCGATCGCCGCTCTGATGCCCACCGAGCTCACCTTCGGCCTGCTGCTGGTCAGCCTCGGAATCGCCAACCTGTTGTTTATCACCGGCGCGAATTCACTGGTGCAGATGTCGTCCAACCTCGGTGTGCGCGGCAGGGTGATGTCCGTCTACGTGATGGTGCTGCTGGGTGGCCAGGCGATCGGCGGGCCGTTTATGGGCTGGCTGGTTGAGAACTATGGCGCGCAGACCGGCATGGCGGTTTCCGGCATCGTCCCGGCCATCGCCGCGGCGCTTATCGGCCTTCACCTCGCGAGACGCCGCCACCTCACCATGCGCGTCGACCTGACCCGCCACTCCCCCCTGGTTACGATCGTCCGGCGCATCGATGGAGGAGTGCGCGGGTAGTTGCGGATCGCCGGCGGCGACAACATCAACACCGCCGTCTTCTATCCGGGCGACGACGACTTCCTTGTCGACCGTGGCACACAGGCCCGCCATTATGAGCTGGCCGGCAACCTCAGATCAGCAGGAATCCCGTCTCCACGAGCTCGCGGATAGCGGGAAGGACTTCCTCGCGCACGTCGTCCTCGCGCAGGTCGAGCAATTGGGCCAGCGCCGCACAGATTGCCGCAATGCTCAGTTCGCCGTCGCAGGCGCCCACAACGGCGGCAAGGACGGTCCCCATCGGATAGACCCGGGCGAACGCCCCGCCCTGGCGCAACGTGATCGCCGCCGGATCCTCGTCGCCCGGCCAGTAGTGCCGCTCCTCTGTGACATCGGATGCCACCGTCAGCAGCGCACGCGACAACGCCGTGTCATCGAGGGCCGCCTGCCAGTCGTGGGCTCCGAGGGTGTCGGCGACGTGTTCACCCAGTCCGCCGGTCACGGCACCACCAAGTCGCTCCAAACGACGGAAGGGGGATGTCTGTTCCGCCGGCCGGCGCAGCGTGATGTAGCCGAACCCGACGGCCGTGACACCGCGTGCGGCAAAATCGTCGAGCCACGCGTCTGACAGCCTGTCGAACTCGTCGCCAGGACGGGTGCCGCCGTCTCGGATCCAGGTCTCGGTGTAGAGCGGGGCGTCCTGCACCTCGCGCTCGACAACCCACGCATCAACGGCAGCGTCGCCGGCCGGCGAACCAACCCGCGCGGCATCGATCCAGCGCCCCACCCGCTCGAAAGCGTCAACGCCATGGTGATATTCCCAGTTGCCCAACATCTGGGCAATCCCGCCCGGCTTCAGGTGGATGGCTGCTCCGGCGACGACTTCGGCGACCAGCGCGTCACCGACCAGCCCGCCGTCACGATACTCATACGCCGGCACACCGGGGATGCGGGGCGTGATCACAAATGGAGGGTTCGAGACGATCTGGTCGAAGCTCTCCCCCGCGACCGGCGCGAACAGGCTGCCGAGGCGGAATTCGATGTTCGTGATGCTGTTGAGGGTGGCGTTCATCGCTGCGAAGTCCAGGGCACGCTGGGAGATGTCGGTGGCGACAACTCGCCGGGCGTGACGGGATGCGTGCATGGCCTGGATGCCGCAACCGGTGCCGAGGTCCAGCACACTGTCGATCGGGTTGTGCACCATCAGGCCGCTGAGCGTCAGTGACGCACCGCCGACCCCGAGGACATGATTTTCCGACAGCGCATGGCCGAGGCTGATCTCACCGAGGTCGCTGATGATCCACCAGTCGACCGCGCCGGAGTCCTCGACAAAGCTGTATGGGCGCAGGTCCACGGCCGGCCACACCTGGCCATCATCGCTGGCGCGCACGATGGCCAGTTCGCGGGCGCCATCAACACCAACCGTGGCGAGCGCGGTGGCTGCCTCGGCCGGATCGACGGGCAACCCGAGCACAAAAAGCCTCGCAAGGGTGTCGATGGCTTCGGCCGTGCCATTCACGCGACGAGCGTCGAGGGCACGTCGAGCCGGAACACGGTGGCCACGGTGCAGCGCAGCGTCGGCTTCTTCTCCCCACACCGCGGTGAGGGTGCCCACGGTGAAGTCGGCTGAGGTCAGGTCGATGCGCAGGCGAGCCAGGAGTTCAATAGTCACCTCGCCATCTAAGTACAGTCTGCGCCACCCCACTGACCGCGAGCCAATCCCCGTCTAGTCTGAGGTGATGGGTAACAACGAAAAACCTCTGAACGATAGCCCCGAGTTGCGCGACGCGATTCGTTCGATCGAAGCCACTCATGAAGACGAATCCGGCCTTGCCGCCTCGTCCGACAATCCCGGCGGGGCGGCCCCGGCGCCTGCGGAAAACGGGGATGGCACCGACGAATCTTCTCCCGCGGCCTCCCGGGAAGCCGACCCCACCACCGGCGCCGGTACTGCCTCGTGAGATACCGTCGGCTCGGTACAAGCGGGCTTGAAGTCTCCGAGATCATCCTCGGCTGCATGTCGTACGGTGATCCTGCGCGTGGCGCCCACCCGTGGAGTGTTGGCCTCGATGAGAGCCGACCGTTCATCCAGCGAGCGGTTGAGGCGGGAATCACCACCTTCGATACCGCAAACGTCTATTCGATCGGCTCCAGCGAGGAGATCGTCGGCCAGCTCCTCGCCGAGACGATTCCTCGCGACCAGGTGGTCATCGCCACCAAGGTGCACGGCAGGATGCGTCCGGGGCCGAACGGCGCCGGCCTGTCCCGGGCAGCGATTATGCACGAGGTCGACGCGAGCCTCAAGCGGCTGGGTACCGACTACATCGACCTGTACCAGATCCACCGGTTCGACCCCGATGTCCCCGTCGAGGAAACGATGGAAGCCCTGCACGACGTGGTGAAGGCAGGCAAGGCCCGCTACATCGGCGCGTCATCGATGTACGCCTGGCAGTTCGCCACCCTCCAGCACGCGGCCGACCTCGGCGGGTGGACCCGGTTCGTGTCGATGCAAGACCAGTACAACCTGCTCAACCGCGAGGAAGAACGCGAAATGCACCCGTACTGCCTAGCCAGTGGGGTTGGCGTGATCCCCTGGAGCCCACTCGCCCGGGGGCGACTGACCAGGCAGTGGACCGAGACAACCGATCGCAGCGGCACCGACGAGTTCGGCAAACGCTTGTACCAGCAAGCCGAAGATTCCGATCGGATGATTGTCGACGCCGTTGGGCATATCGCCGAGGCCAGGGGCGTGGCGCGGGCGCAGGTGGCGTTGGCTTGGATCCTGTCCCGCCCGGCCGTCACCGCACCCATTGTCGGCGCCACCCGGGCTGCCCATCTCGAGGACGCAGTGGCTGCGCTGGAGATCGAGTTGAGTCCCGAGGAGACATCTGTACTCGAAGAGCACTACCAGCCGCACGCGGTTGAGGGCTTTTAGGCCCTCGGATAATGTCGAAGAATCCCAGACGACCGACACAAAGGAGAGCATGAAGCCCCTCACCGCAGACGAAATCCGCGCCTCAATCGTGAACGCGGCTCCGGGCGACGTTTCCCGCATCCCGCTGCCCGGCCTGCACGAGACCCTGTGGGACAAGCGGGAGTACCTTGGCTGGCGGGATCCGCAGGCGCCGCAGCGCGGCTACATCGTGTATTGGCGGGGCGCCGATCCGGTGGGCATGGTGGTGCGAGCCGCCGAATCGCGTATGTCGCGGGGAATGGCCGCCATGTGTTCGCTCTGCCGCACAGCGCAACCCGCGAACCAGGTTGTCCTGTTCAGCGTTCCGAAGGCCGGGCAGGCCGGCCTCGATGGCAACTCCGTTGGCACCTATATATGCTCGGACCTCGCGTGCTCAACGATCATCCGCATTGTGCCTCCGCCGTCGGACATGCAGCCAGACCCGGCGGACATCGTCGCCTCACGGGCGGCCGGACTGCTCAGCCGACTGGATTCGTTCACCAACGAGGTACTGAAACCCGCCGCTTAACTCAACTAGAACAGCGGCTACGCGCCTCGGCCGGTCTTGTTCTGCAAGCGCTCGATCTGCTCGGATGCCTCAGCCTTGGTGAGGTCGGCGGAGAGTTCTTCTCCGGCCTCCCGGGCGAGCGTGTCAAGGTAACTGCGCTGTGATGCGGTGATGGGTTCATCCCCGGTCACCCAGTCGGACGGGTCTTTTGCTGCGGGGTTGTCCGGATCCGGACCTGGCCCGCCGAGGGTCTCGGACGAGGAATCATTGCTGTTGTCGGTCATAACCGCCAGCCTAAGCACACCCCACCCAGCCCCATAGGGGCTTGTGTCGCCGGGGCTTATTAGCCGTCGGTGCGCTTGAGAACGTGGAACGGGATCGCGATGGCGATGCAGATCGCCGCAATTCCGCCGACGAACATGGCGGTTTCGAAACCGGCAGTCTCGAACGCGTAGCCGAACAGGGCGATGCCCCCGACGAAAAGTACGAGGGAAACGGTGAATGCGATGCCGTTCATGGGAGGGTCCTGCCTTCTGCGATTGCCAGCGGTGCGACGCATGTCTATTCTCCACGATGATTGCTGCTGCACCGAACCCTTCGGGGGGTCCCACGCCGGATTGCGTCGAAAATGTGGCCATGCGGGCGGCGATCCGTTGCATAACCCACCGTTATCTCACAACCTGAGCCATGCCCCTTGGCTGCGCGGGCACTATGGGTCAAAATGATCACACGGGCAGGTGATACGGGCACCGACGTTGTCGGAAGCCGCTCGATTCGACGTGCCGCACTGATACTCCATTACAGCCGCGCACGCTCGGAAAGAGGACGCTTCCATGGCCACAGCTCCCGTCGACGACTACATCGCCAACCTGGACGAGCCGAGGCTCTCCCTCGCTCGGACCCTCCGCGATCATCTCGACGCGTCGCTGCCCACCGCGACCAGCGCGATTTGGGAGGGATCCCCGGTTTGGATGATCAATTCCACTCCAATTGCTGGCTTCAAAGCCGATTCGGACCGGGTTGTCCTGCTGCTCTGGCGCGCCGAGGAAATCGACGCGCACGGTGCAATGGCCGCGGCGAAATCTGGCAAGCCGGCGACGCTGGCGCTGGAGACGCCCGCCCAGTTGCACGGCCCCGAACTCAGAAAGTGGCTGTCCGCCGCGAAGGAGCTTGAGGGGGCGTAATGCCTGACGCTTCGCCCCCTCGCCAGGGTGCTCCCGTCTGGACTGACCTGCTCAGTTCGGACCCGGACGTATCGGTTCCCTTCTACTGCCAGCTTTTCGGCTGGACAACCCAGCAATTGGGCACCGATCTGGGCAATTATGTGAATTTCTCCCGTCACAACAAGCGGGTTGCGGGATTGGTGCCCAATACCGGGGCGGGTGTGGATGCCTGGATGGTCTACCTGTTTACCGCTGATACCAACGCGACCGCTACCGCGGTGGAAACAGCTGGTGGGCTGATCACCGAACAGCGGAGGATGGGCGACCACGGCACGATGTCGATGATCATTGATGCCGCTGGCGCCACGGTGGGCTCGTGGCAGCCAGCTGGCCACTCCGGGTATGAGCTGGCGATGGAATCCGGCACGGCCGTGTGGCACGAGCTGCACACCTCGGCGTTCCCAACCGCCGTCGACTTCTACACCGCAGCGTTCGGCTGGCAGACCGAGGTACTGGGCGACAGCGACGAATTCCGTATGGTCACTCTCGGCACCAACGGCGACGGCGGTGCCGGTATCGTCGAATCCTCCGCGTTCCTCCGCGACAACGAGGTGTCACGGTGGATGGTGTATTTCGGTGTGGCTGACCCCGACGAATCCGCCGCCACGATCATTGAGCTCGGCGGCACCGTCATCGACGAGGTCACCGATTCTCCGCACGGGCGACTCGCGCACGCCGAAGACCCGACCGGGGTCCCGTTCACCATCATCGGTGTGCTCTGACCCGTTACGTGTGTTGCGCGCTGCGGCTGGACGGCAGCATCCCCCTGCGGCGTCGACCGGGGCATCACCGCGGTGCGCGGGCTGCAACGACGACGGACAGGGGGATGTTGTGATGTCCGCCCGGGCTCAGAACACCCGAATGGCGATCTCGGCGGGGGCGTCGAGGAGACCGTCGATTTCATCATCCAGCTTCACCAGCGTGAGGGATGCGCCGGCCATGTCGAGCGAGGTGCAGTACTCACCGACGTAACTGCGGGTGACGGTGATGCCGCGCTCACGCAGTTTCTCGTGCGCGACCCCAAAGAGCAGGTAGAGCTCGCTGATGGGTGTTCCACCGAGACCATTGATCATCAGGGCGACGCTGTCGCCGCTTTCGAACGGCAGGTCCGGCACCACCGCGTTCAGCAGTTCGTCCACGAGGTCATTGGCCGGGGCCCATTTTGCCCGGCGGCGGCCAGGCTCACCATGGATACCGACCCCGACTTCGATCTCGTCCTCGCCGAGCTCGAACAGGGGGGAGCCTTTGGCAGGCGGTGTGCAGGCGGTGAGGGCGATACCCATCGTGCGGGTGACCGAATTGACCTTCTCTCCCACCCGGATCACTTCGTCCAGGTCGGCACCGGCCTCCGCGGCCGCGCCGACGGCTTTCATCACAAAGAAGTTACCCGCCACACCACGCCGGCCGACGGTATAGGTCGAGTCCTGCACGGATACGTCGTCATCGATGAACAGGGTGCGCACGGTGAGCCCATCGGCCTGGCTCATCTCCTGCGCCATGTCGAACGCCATCCGGTCGCCCGTGTAGTTGTTCACCAGCAGCAGCACCCCCTTGGCCGAGGCGAGACGCTTGGTGGTCTCGTAAACGTAGTCCATCGGCGGGGCGGCGAACACGTCCCCCGGGCAGGCCGCGTCCAGCATGCCCGGCCCGACCGTCATCACGTGGGCGGGTTCGTGGCCGGACCCGGAACCCTGGATGATGCTGACTTTGTTGTCGTTGGGGGCATCCGCACGCTGGATGAGGTTGTATTCCGGTACATACGTGAGGGTTGTCGGGTTGGCCAGGGCGAGTCCCTTGAGCATCTCGGGGACGAACTGCTTCGGGTCGTTCACAAATTTCTTCATTGCTGCACCTCTCTGTGCATCGTGGGGTAGTGCCTTCCGGCCGGGCATTCGGTTCGGGTGGCCCGGTGGAAAGTGGGTGGCGACCGGCGGCTGGCACCTGTCGCGTGGCTCTAACGCTCCGGCCAGATCTCGGCGAGCCGCTCTGCGAGGACGGCGACGGCGAGCGCGCCGGCGTCGGGAGAGCCGATGCTGCGTTCCCCGGTGTAGCTGGCGCGCCCGCGCCGTGCCTGCATGGAGGAGGTGTCCTCGGCAGCTTTCCGGGCGGCAGCAGCCATGGCCGCCAGCGCTCCGCCTCCGCTGTACCCGTCGGCGACCGCACCCTCGAACGCGTCGATCGCCGGAACCAGGGCATCCAGCAGGGTTTTGTCGCCGACGTCGGAGTTGCCCCGCTTTTTGATACCCTCTACGGCGGCGCGGAGGGCGGCGACCACATCGGCAGGCGAAACGCTGGGGTTACCTTTCAACACCGAGCCGGCCCGGAGGAACGCGGTACCCCAGATGGGGCCGGAGGTTCCGCCGATCCGGCTGGTGATGGTCATGGCTACCGCATTCAGGAATGTTCCGGTGTCGCTGCGGTCGTAGCCATCCCACTTCTCCAGCACCTGCTCGAAACCGCGCGCGAGCGAATAACCGAAGTCACCGTCCCCGACCACCGAATCCAGGTCACCGAAATATTTCTCGTTCTCGATCGCCGTTTCGGCGATGGTCCGCACTACCAGCTCGGTGTCGTCCAGTTGGAGGGTCATGGTCGTCTTTCCTGGGTCGGGGTATCAAACAGGGCAGAAATATCGGTGAAGCGGACGTAACCCTCGGGGCGCACACCGGCGGAAGCCTGCAGGACCTCGCTCACCTCTCCGCCCGGGTCGCCGAGGGAGGACACCACCAGAGACGCACCGCTGAAGTTCTCGTTCGCGGTGTAGCTGCTGACGGTCACAACGGTGCGGATGCCGGCCTCGAGGGATGCCCGGAGCCCGTTCTCACTGTCCTCGATAACAACAGCGTCGTCGGCGCTGATGCCGAGTTCGCGCAGCGCGAGCAGGTAGATGTAGGGGGCCGGCTTTTTGGCGGGCACGATGTCACCGGCGAACACCCGGAACCGTTCGGCGTTGGTGGCCCCCACCGCATGCTCGAGGACAGCGCGGACGGCGGGCTCTGCAGAGGTGGAGGCGACAGCGAGGAGGTAACCGGCGTCCGCCGCCTCCCCCACGATCCGCCTAATCCCGGGGCGCGCCGGCATCCGGTCGGCGGCGACCAGCTGGGTGTAGACCTCGGTTTTGCGGCGATGCCAGAGGGCGAGAAGCTCGCGCTGGGCGTCCGGGTCGGTGGGAAGCTGGGCTTCTTCGACGAACTCCGGGGTCAGCAGGCTGGCCATCCGCTCCTTGCCTCCCCCGATCAGGACCTTTTTGGCATAATCCTGTTCCGACCATTGCACCGGGAGGTCGAACTCGCGGAACGTCTCGTTGAACGCCGGGAGGTGTCCGAACCGCTCGGTGTCGGCGAGGACACCGTCGCAGTCGAAGATCAGGGCGCGGGGGCTCACGACGCTTTACCCGCGCTTCCGAACGTTTCGGAAAGGCCAACGGTGAGGGCGCGAACTTCGGCGGCGACCACCCGGAACAGCGTCGGCGGGTCCCATTTGTTCGACTGCTCGGCGAGCTTGAGTTCGTCGAGGGTGGAGCGCATGTACGTCATTTTGAGAGCCGTCGAGATGTTCACCTTGGCGCAGCCCCTCGCGATGAGGTCGCGGAACTGGTCATCGGACATCCCGCTTCCGCCGTGCAGGGCAATGGGAATCGGTTCGGCGGCGACAAGGTCGCTGACCCGGTCGAAGTCGAGCTCCGGTGAGCGTGTGTAAACCCCGTGGGCGTTTCCGATGGACGGCGCGAAGACATCCACCCCGGTGCGTCGGATGAAGTCGAGGGACACGTCGAGACTCTGCCGAGCGGCGAGGGCGTCGGACCCGACCCCGTCCTCGACCCCGGTGATGGCCTCGATCTCGCCCTCGACGTGCGCCCCGAACCGACGGGCCTCCGCCACCACTTCGATGGTCTGCCTGAGGTTTTCGGCGACGGGCAACACGGAGGCGTCGAAGAGAACCGAGTTCCAGCCGAGTTCCAGGCATTCGGTGATCACGGCCCGGTCGGGACAGTGGTCGAGGTGCAGCGTCACCGGTACCTCGATGCCGGAGGTCATCGACCTCCACATATCGAACAACACCCGTGCGCCGATGGCCTTCACCGTTTTGACGGACGTTTGCACCACCACCGGGGCCTTTGCCTCCACGGCGCCAGCGAGAACGTTCTCGAGGGTCAGGTCGTTGAAAATGTTGATGGCCGCCACACCGTAACGTTCGGCGAATGCCCGATCGACGATGTCCTTGAGTGATACGACTGGCACAGTGACCTTCCCGCCGCGCTTCATTGCGCGTTCCCTCCCCATCATGAATCCGCGGCGGAGGTGGATGCGAGGGCTTGCGGGCGGGTGTCACAGCAATCTCCTGCGCAAAACGGTGCGCTCCACCAGTGTCCAGCTGGTGGAAACGGCGAGATACAGCGTCGCCGCCAACGGGACGAGCGCCGCGAAAATGACCGTGATGAAGGGCAGCCAACTGAGGATGCCGGCCAGCCGGGCCGCTGCCGGCAACCCCGGATCGGCTGGTGGCATCGCCTGGCTGAGGGCGAGCCGGCGGCTAAAAGTTGCGACCACGGCGATGATAACGAGAAGCGCAGCGAATACGGCGACGCCCGGCCATACGGCGGTGCCTCCGAGGAAGTGCACCAGCGAGCTGCCGAGGGGAACCTCGAACAGGGGCGCCGCGAGGAGTGCGTTGCTGTGACCTGCAACGTTTCCGAGGATAAAAAGGGCGTAGATGATGGAGATCACCGGGGCCTGGACAAGGGTCGGCAGGATCCCCGCCAGTGGCGAGGTGCCCGTCTCCTTGTACAGCTCCAGTGTTTTCCGCTGCATCAGTTCGGGGTTCTTCCCGTAGCGGCGACGCACCTCGGCGAACATCGGTGCGAGCTTTCGCCGGGTTGCCTCGGCGCGGACCTGGGCGACTGCTGCGGGAAGGAGGGCGGCGCGGACGACGGTGGTGATGATCACGATGGCGACCGCGACACTGGCCGTACCGACGATGGGGGTGAGGAGTTCGGCGAGCGAACTCGCCACGGTGTAGGCGCCTTCGAGGAGCGCGGCGATCGGTGGGAAAGAATAAAGGTCCATGGTGAAGCCCCTGCTGTGGATGTGGGTGGGTGGCCATATCGCCACGAACAACCGACATCACACAACAGGGCGGGGCGCCGGACCTCCTCGGTCCAGGCGCTCGACACCGAGCGGGAATGCGGCGTTACGCGGCCGAAGCCACCCGCGACGGCGCCCGCGTGCGGGGACGCCCATCGGTGTCAGGGTGTTGCGGCGCCGGCTGGGCCCGCAATGCTTGCCGGTGCTGCCAGTCCCTCGCGTGGGAGCGACCCCCCGATGCGTTCACCAGCACGGCGATGCACTGCGCGGCAAGCATGCCAAGCGCGACGGTGCTGATCACCGCACCAACCGCCAGTCCGGCGAGCAGGAGGGTTGGGGTGTTGCCGCCGGCGGCGATGAACAGCAGCAGGACACAGGAAAGGAGGTGGGCTGCGGCTACGTTCAGTGTGCGCACGGTCACCATCCTCCTCCAGGGTGTGAGTCGAGACTATCCCACGCGTGCGGCCGTGTCATGGGGCCAGCATTGGTGCGCGCCGACCACCGGCTAACGCGGGGGCCGGGATGGATGCCCCGGCCGGTTGAGCGCCCCGTCGACCGCGGCGAGGATCGCTGCACCGGCGGTGGCGACCACGATGACCCAGCCGATGACGTTGATATCGGCATCGGTGGGTGCCTGGCCGAAGACCAGCCCGATCACGCTAGAGGAGACGATGGCGCTGAGGTAGATCGAGGTGCGGGACAGACCGGAC
>JAODAO010000336.1 GCA_025463465.1 Glaciihabitans sp.
TCATAACCTTTATTGCATCGGGATTCTGGTCCATCACCACAAACCGGCGTTCCAGTTTCTGCGCGACGGCGCCCGTTGTGCCGCTGCCGGCGAAGAAGTCGAGCACCCAGTCGCCCTTGGCGCTTGAGGCCTGGATGATGCGGCGCAGGATGCCCTCCGGCTTTTGCGTGGCGTAGCCGGTCTTCTCCTTACCGGTGGGCGAGACGATGGTGTGCCACCACACGTCGGTGGGCAGTTTGCCGAGCGCGACCTTCTCCGGCGTCACCAGCCCCGGCGCCATGTAGGGCTCCCGGTCGACCTCTGCGTTGTTGAAATAGTACGTTTTCGGGTTTTTCACGTAGACGAGGATCGTGTCGTGCTTCGACGGCCAGCGACTTTTGGAGCGGGCGCCGTAGTCGTAGGCCCAGATGATCTCGTTGAGAAAGTTGTCGCGGCCGAACAGGGCGTCGAGCACCACCTTCGCATAGTGCACCTCGCGCCAGTCCAGGTGCAGGTACAGGGTGCCGGTGTCGCCGAGCAGCCGCCAGGCCTCCTCGAGCCGCGGCTCCAGGAAGTCCCAGTAGTCGGCGAACGCGTCGTCGTACGAGTAGAGCAGTCCCTTGACGGTGTCGTACCTGTTTCCGCCGAAACCGACCCGGGTGCCCTCCGCCGAACGCACCGTTTTGATGGCGCGGCGGGCCTGCGTGCGACCGGTGTTGAAGGGTGGGTCGATGTAGATCAGCTGGAACGCGCCGTCGGGCAGCTGGCCGAGGGCTGGCAGGTTGTCGGCCTGCACCAGGAGGTTGGGGCCGGACGCGTCCCAGCCAAGCTCGTTCATCCTCAGAGATTAACAGTCATCCGGGTGATACCGGTGCCGTTGGCGGGCGCAGGGGGATGCTGCGGTGCCACGGCTCCTGCCCGGGTGGGGGAGGATGGGACCGTGACCGATCCGAAAGCCCGCCCCGCCGATCCCGGCGCCGCGATCCCCGCAGCCGCAACACCGACGTATCCGGCGGAGCCGGCCAACGCCACCTACGAACTGACCACCCACGGCCTCGGCCCGTGGCAGGGTGAGCTGCCGACGGAGGAGCACTACGACCCGGAACTGCTCGAGCGTGGCGACACCCGCAACGTCATCGACCGCTACCGCTACTGGAGCATGGCGGCCATCGTCGCCGACCTCGACGAGCACCGCCACCCGTTCTCGGTCGCGATCGAGAACTGGCAGCACGACATGAACATCGGTTCGATTGTGCGCACCGCCAACGCCTTCGCCGCTGACACGGTGCACATCATCGGCCGCCGCCGCTGGAACAAGCGCGGCGCGATGGTCACCGACCGCTACCAGCACGTGCTGCACCACGACTCCGTCGCCACCTTCGCCGAATGGGCCAAGGGCGACGGGGTGCCGATCATCGCCATCGACAACGTGCCGGGCAGCGTCATCATCGAAACCTTCAACTTTCCGGCCCGCTGTGTTCTGCTGTTCGGCCAGGAGGGCCCCGGCCTCAGCGCCGAGGCGATCGCCGCCGCTGACGCGGTGGTGGAGATCAGCCAGTTCGGCTCCACCCGCAGTATGAACGCCTCCGCCGCGGCCGCCGTGGCCATGCACTCCTGGATCACCCAGCACGTGTCGTTCAGCTGACATGTTCAGCTGACACCGTCCGCAGACCCGTTCGGTGCGAAGCATCCCCCTGCGGGCGTGGCGCTGTAGCGTTGCAGCATGACCACGAACCTGCTCGGAATGCCAGAAACCCGCCTCGCCGAAGACCCCGACGTGCTCGCGTCGATCGCGAACCCGGAGATGGAAGCTTCCGACGTTGTTATCGCGCACCCCACCTCGTCGCTGGCGTGGGCGCTGCTGTCCAACGAGACCTTCGACGCCGGCAAGGTGCTCGAGTCCTACGCGTACGCTCGCGTCGGATACCACCGCGGCCTCGACGCCCTGCGCAAGGGTGGTTGGAAGGGCCAGGGCCCCGTGCCGTGGTCGCACGTTCCCAACCAGGGTGTGCTGCGCGCGCTGTATGCACTGAAGCGCGGCGCCGACGCCATCGGTGAAGAAGACGAGGTGGAGCGTCTCGACGCGTTCCTGCGCGACGCCGACCCGAAGGCCATCCGCGCCATCGAGGACGAAGAAGACGCCAAGCGCTTCCCCGAGTAACCACCCTCGGATAACGCCAAACGGGCGCCGCCCCAACTTCGCAGTTGGGACGGCGCCCGTTGTGTTCTGGCTGGTGACCAGCCGGATGGTGACTAACCGATGACTACCCGAAGGTCAGTGACTAGCCGATCAGCGACGGCTGCAGGTCGCGCAGCGTGCGGGTGTGAGTCATTCGGGTGACCCCGATGGCGGCGAACAGCAGCCCGCCGACCAGCCAGTAGAGCAGCGTCATCATGTCGCCGCCGGCGGCAGACAGGTCACCGCCGTACATGATCTGGCGCATCGCATCAACGGCGGCGCTCATGGGCAGCACGTGGTGCAGGAAGGCCAGCGGCGCCGGCAGGGTCTGCCAAGGGAACGTGCCGCCGGCGGTGACGAGCTGGATGACCATCAGCACCAGGCCGATGAACTGCCCGACGCTGCCGAGCCACACGTTCAGGGCCAGAATGATTGCCGCGAACGTCAGCGACGCGAGCACCATCACCCCAAACAGCCCAACCGGGTTGCTGATCGTGAACTTCAACGCGAAGGCGAGGATGGCGAACAGGCCCGCCATCTGGATAGCCCCGAGGATTCCGGGGGTGAGCCAACCGGCGAGGGTGACCTTGACGGGGGAGCGCAGCGCCGTGATGGCGCGTTTGGAAACGGGCTTCACAATCAGGAACAGGGCATAGATGCCGATCCAGCTGGCGAGACTCGCGAAGAACGGCGCGAGGCCGGCCCCGTAGGTTCCGGCGGCGGTGACCGCGTTATTGGTGACCGCTACCGGGTCGGCGATGGCGTCTGACTCGACGGCGCGGGAGGCGTCCGTTGACTCCGGGATCGAGGAGACCCCGTTGTTGAGACCGTCGCGCAGGGTGCCAACCCCGGTGGTGAGCTCGCCGAGACCGTCGGCCAGGGAGGCAGCGCCGGTTGCCGCATCGGATGCTCCCGTTGCCAAGGTGTTGCTGCCGTCGGCGAGGGTGCTGCTGCCGGAGGCGAGTGTTCCCGTGCCTGAGGCGAGGGACGCTGCGCCGCTGGCGAGGGTGGAGCTGCCGGATGCGAGCGTGCCTGCACCGCTGGCGAGCGAGGCGGCTCCCGTGGCGAGGGTCGCCGTGCCGGTCGCGAGGCTGCTGCTGCCGGTGGCAAGCGTCGACGTTCCAGCAGCCAGGGTGTCGCTGCCCGTGGCGAGGCTGGCGGCGCCGCTGGCGAGGCTGTCGGCGCCGGTGGCCACCGCGGCGCTGCCTGCCGCGAGCTGGTCGACCTGGCCAACAACGGCCTGGATCTGCGCGTTGGCGTCACCGAGGGCGGTGTCCACCGGGTCGAGCTCGGACAGCACGCTGTTGATGGTGGCCTCGCTGAGGCCCGCCTGGGTGAGCAGGGCCGTGATGTCCGTGCGCGCCTGCGGCAGGTCGGCGACGCCGGCACTGGCAAGCGCGCCGATCTGGTCAGCCTGCGCCGCCAGCTGCGCATTACCCGCTGCCACCTGGTCGGCTCCCCCTGTCAGGGTTTTGGCTCCGGTGCTCAGGTCGTGGGCCCCGGTTTGAAGGGTTGCCGCTCCGGTTGCAAGGGAAGAAGCGCCGTTGGCGACATCCTGAGCGCCGGTAGCGGCGCTCGCCGCACCGGTGGACAGGGTGGCGGCCCCGGTGGCGAGGTCCTGCGCGCCGGTGGCGGCGCTCGCCGCACCGGTCGAGAGGGCGGTGGCGCCGTCTGCGGCGCTTTGGGCGCCGGTGGCCAGGGTCGCGGCACCCGAGGCGAGGCTTGCCGCCCCGGTTGAGAGGGTCGCGGTGCCGGTCGCCAGCGAGTTCGCCCCCGAGCTTGCAGTGGTGGCACCGTCCAGCAGGGTGGTGGCGCCCGAGGCTGCGTCGCTGATTTTGCCGCGGATGGTGGAGATGCCCAGCAGGAACTGGTCTGCCGCCTCCTTGTTCACCTTCTCCACGATCGAGGTGCGCAGGGTTTTGACGGCCTGCTCACCGATGGTGGTGGCGAGGTAGCTGTTGGCGTCGTTGGTGGTGAGGATCACCTCGGCCTGTTCCGGGTCGTCCGAGGACGCCGAGGCGAGCGCTGTCGAGAAGTCGGCGGGCAGGGTGACGCTGAAGTCGTAGGTGGCGTCGTCAACGCCGGTCTCGGCCTCGGCCGCGGACACCAGGTGCCAGTCGAAGGTGCCGTCGTCGAGCACCTCGTCGGAGATCTCGTCGCCGTAGTTGTGGAACGAGTCGTCGACAGTCGCCCCGGTGTCGCTCACAACAAGGGCGACAGGAATCTGGTCGAGCCGGTTGTAGGGATCCTGGTTCGCCCACAGGTACAGGCCACCGTAGATCACCGGCACACAGGTGAGCGCGATCAGTGCGATCACGCCGAGGCGGGTGGCGGTCAGGCGCCGAAACTCGGCGGCGATCATCTGGGGGATCTTCACGGCATCTTCTTTTCGGGCAGTGGTACGGGGGTGGGGGTGGGGGAAAGCACAGGAGGAGGCGTGGGAGTCGGCGCCGGTTCCCGGCTTGGGGATGTCTCGGCCGGGGCGCCTTCAGCCGGGCTGTCCGCGTTGAGCAGGGCGGTTAGCTCGCTCAAATCGGTTGGTCCTGTCGACCCGTCCGACTCGGGGAGAGTGGCCGACTCCTGGATCGTGGCCGACTGGGGAACCGTGACCGGCGCGGGCCGCGGCTCGACCGGCGGCGCAGCATCCACCGGCATAAAAACGTTCTCGGTGCTGCTGGACGTCCGCGCGGAGGCCTGGCCAACGATTACCAGCACGGCGAAACCGCGGTCGGCGACCTCGTGGGCGAGGGTGGTCCATTCGGCGGGTGCGCCGCCGTGCCGGTCGGGGGAGGTGAGGACAACACCCGTGATGCCCGGGCGCATCAGGGCGAGTTCGACAAGCACCCGAAACCGGATCGCCGGGGGGATGTCTGCCATCGCGACCCGCGTGTATTGGTCGGCGCCGAGGTCGGCGAGGGCGCGGGTGACGGCCCAGGGGTTGCCGGGTTTACCGGCGAACATCAGTTCCTCGGCGACGACCCCGGCGAGGGTGACGCTCTCGTTGGGTTCCGACACGGTTGGCGCGTCCACGAGCGCGATCGCGGCGCGGAGGGCTTTGCCGTCCTGCCGCCCGTCGATGAGGACCGCCCCGGTGTCGACCGCCATCCGGCCAGAGGCGACCAGGCCGAGCACGGTGGGGCGCTGGGCGGTTTCGACACCGGCGACGGTGACCTTGCCGGTCTCGAAGTCGAGGCTAATCAGGGGGAGGGCGGCGCCCTTCGAGACGCTGTCGAGCGAAATTCTCACGCGTGGTTCTCCGTTGTCTCGGTTGGAACAGTCTCGGTTGGAACAGGCTCGCTGGCAGGCATCGCCGGAAGCACAAGGCCGATTACCTCGGTGCTCTCCGCCCAGGACAGCCCGGCCATGCCGAGGGTCGCCGCCATCACCAGGCGTGCGCCCTCGTCGCTGCCGAGTGGGTTGTGGCTGGCCTCATCGAGCACGGCGAGGGCGGCGCCCTCGACCAGGCGGGCGAGCAGGTCGGCCGGCATGTCCTGGCGCAGTTGGCCGGCGCGGATTCCGCGGTCGACCACTTCGAACAGCAGCGCACGGGTGGGGGCGAGCGTCTCGCCGACGAGGCCCATAAAGGGTCCGCGCACGGCGAACTGGGCCATCACCCGCACGTTTTCGATCTCGCGCCAGAGGCCCCCGCCGATCTGGGCGATGGCGATCCGGCTGTTGTGGTGGTCGACCGTGAGCACGCGGGTGGCGATGCGGGCGGCCCGGCGGGTGAGCAACTCGAGGATGAGGTCGTCGCGGTTGGCGAAGTGGCCGTAGAGGGCGCGCCGGGACAGGCCGGCCTCGGCGGCGATGATCTCGAGGGTCGCAGACGGGTCGCGGTTGAGGGCGATGGCGGCGGCGGCGAGGATGGCGTCGCGGTTCTCGGCGGCGTCACGGCGGCGGGCGCGTGGGGCGGGCCGGTCGTTGTTGCGCTCGTCGATCTGTGGGGAGGAAGCCGTGTCGGTGATCACTCACACAAGTCTATTATCTTGCACACCGATGTGCAAGATAAAGGATGACCTTATGTCGACCTAGAATGGGGTGTAATCCCCACCCAATCGAAGGGATCCCCCGTGCCTGCAGTTGTCATCATCGGCGCCCAATGGGGCGACGAAGGTAAAGGTAAAGCTACCGACCTCCTTGGTAGCCGCATCGACTACGTCGTTAAATTCAATGGCGGTAACAACGCCGGTCACACCGTTGTGATCGGTGACGAGAAGTACGCACTTCACCTGTTGCCATCCGGGATTCTCACCGACGGCGTTATCCCGGTCATCTCCAACGGTGTTGTTATCGACATCCAGGTGCTGTTCGAAGAACTCGACGCGTTGATCGCCCGCGGCGTCGACGTCTCCAAGCTCCTCGTCAGCGCCAACGCCCACGTGATCACCCAGTACCACCGCACCCTCGACAAGGTGACGGAACGCTTCCTCGGCAAGCGCCAGATCGGCACAACCGGTCGCGGAATCGGACCGTCATACGCGGACAAGATCAACCGCGTCGGAATCCGCATCCAGGACCTGTTCGACGAGAACATCCTGCGCCAGAAGGTGGAAGGTGCCCTGCACCAGAAAAACCACCTGCTGGTGAAGATCTACAACCGCC
>JAODAO010000267.1 GCA_025463465.1 Glaciihabitans sp.
ACTCCCCCGATAATCGGAATTTTCCTGCTCGTGGCGGCTCTTACGATGGGGTCGGGTCCGGCTGGAGCGGCCTCTGCGGCATCCCCCACGGCAGCTGGGTCATCCACTGGCGCACCCGCACAACGAACCGTTGAGACGTCGTCTCCATCGGCCGAACCGTTCGCACAGCCATCACCCGCTTCAGCGGCAACGCGCTCTCCCGCCGCCACCCCGACACCCTCCCCCAGTCGTGCTGCCGTGGACGTAAAGCAGCCGGAACCACTGCCAGCGGAGAACGCCGCCCCGGTCGACCAGGTGGCACCCGAGGATTCGCCGTCTCCGTCGCCGTCTCCGACATCGCGACCGACCCCGCCCAAGTCACCCACAACAACTCCATCCCCGGACCCCGACAACACTCCGCGTCCCACCAAAATTGCGATCACCTCCCCGGCAAACAATGTGTTTATCTCCGGCACCCGGGTTATCCTCTCCGGCACCAAGCAGGCCGGCAGTTCCGTGACTGTGCCGTCGGTCACCGGTGGGGCGGACCTCTGCGCCCTGCCCGCCAGCAGCGGGACGAACTGGAGCTGTCCCGCGATGATCCTGCCGAGCGGGACCATCGGCCTCGTCGCCCTCGAGGTGGTTGATGGTGTGCAGACCAGCCAGTCCAACACCCTGGCGCTGCGGGTGCTCGGCTCCCCCGCCATCACCGGGACGGGCGACCTGGTGAACGCCGGTTCGCTGGACGGCGTCGGCTGGGACGGCGCCACCATCCGTGTTCTGGTTAGTTCACCCACCGAGGAGGGGCGCAGTTGCGGCCAGCTGGTCGGTGACGGCTACTGGTACTGCGGCCTCACCCTCCCCTCCGGCACCTACACGGTGCAGGTCGAGCAGTCGTGGCCGGGGTCCAGGACGGAATGGTCGCCGCCGTCAGCCGCACGCCAGCTGACTATCGACCGCGACGTGCCGGCGGCCCCCGTGATCACCTCGCCGGCAGCTGGCGACCGGATCACGGACCAGCCCCGCGAATACAGCGGGACCGGCGAGACCGATGCCGACGTCGACGTGTATGTCGACGACCTTCCCATCTGCAACGCCGAGGTCATTGACGGCCGGTGGTCGTGCCGGGGCACCGGGGTCACCGATGGCGGTCGTGTTGTGAAAGCGATCCAGCGCGACGCCGCTGAGAACTTCAGCAAACCGAGCAAGGAGGTCCGCGTCGAGTTCGGCTCCGCCACACCCGCCCCGACGTCATCCCCCGCTCCCTCGGCGTCTCCGTCAGCGCCCGCCGCACCGTCCGCCTCTACCCCCTCGACGCCATCAAAGCCGTCATTGCCAACGGCCGCGCCCACCACGGCGCCGTCGGGCCCGTTACCGAGCGAGCCGTCCAGCGAGCCGACTGCCCCTGCCGCCGCCCCACCGGCGACTCCGGCACCCACGGGTACGTCAACGACCATTCCGTTCTTCTCTGCACCGCCTGGCGGCGACTCCGGCCTTCCCCCGGCGATGACCTGGGGCACCCCGACGCTGTACGGCGCAGCGATCGCGAGCCCCGAACAGACCATGGAACGCGGAAACTGGTCCACCGGTGCCCTGCTCGCCCTCGGCTGGCTGCTGCTCATTGCCCTGCCGCTTCGACTGATGGCCACCAGCCTGCGCCACCGCGGCGCGAACCGCGCCGCCAAGCTGACCGGACGCAACCGGCTGAGCAGCGAGCGTGACGTGGCCGAGCAGCGTCTGCCCGGCTTTGGGGCGCACCCACTGGTCATCGCTGGCGGAGCCGTCCTCGGAGCCACGGTGCTGGCGGTCCTCGCCAGCGGCATCCAAAGCGAGGCCCGCTACGTTCGCCTCACCATCGCCGTGGCCGTCGGGCTCACCCTGCTCAACCTCTGCGTGGTGCTTTCCACCCGCCTGGCCGGGCGCCTCAGCCGCACCGTGATCGACTTCCGGCTGGTGCCGTTGTTCCTCGCTGTGGGAGCGGGCACGGCTGTGCTGTCCCGCGTGGGCGGCATCCAGCCTCCGCTTATCGTCGGCGTTGTGGTCGGTGTTTCCTTTGGGATGGGTATCGCCGCGAAGTCCCGGGGCATTGTGCAGCTCGCCCAGATCGGCGCGATGACCGTTCTCGCCGTGGTCGCCTGGGTCGCCCTCGGCCTGCTGCCCGCCGCCAACGGCTTCTGGATGTCAGCCCTGAACGAGGTGCTCTCCGCGGTCTGCCTCGCCGGGCTCGGCTCTGCGTTGCTCCTGCTTCTGCCCGTGCTGAGCCTGCCGGGCCGCGCCATCCTCGAGTGGTCGCCCGTGCTCTGGCTAGCGGCCAGCATCGTGGTCGCCACCTTCGCCGCAGTGATCCTCACCGGCGAACACTTCCCCGTGCTTCTTGTTGCCGGGGGCGCCACCGTGGTGACGGTGCTCAGCGTCGCCACCTGGGGCTGGGTGCGTTACGTGGAACCAGCGTCGGCAAGCTGACCTTCGACTGACGGCTGAAATTACCGCACTGTCCGTTGCCGTAAGAAGGGTTTGCGGAGATGCCCTGACGTCTCGGACTCAGCACCGCAACCGCGCCGGGATGTGAACGAGACCCAATATTCAGCGGCGCAGACCGACTCACGCTCCAGCGCGGACTCGTTCGTCAGCGAGGACTCAACTGTTACACGGCTGCTATACGTCTGTTACA
>JAODAO010000391.1 GCA_025463465.1 Glaciihabitans sp.
GAGACGATGGTGATTCCGCCGATGGGGACGCTGAGGATCTGGACTCCACCCCAGACCAGGATCCCGGCCGCGATGATCTGGCCAGCCAGTTTTGTCAGCCAGTCGAGATCCCAGATGTCGTCGATGACGCCAATGAGGACAATCACAAAGGCGGCAGCGATGATCGACCACACCTTGCGTTCCTCGGAGAAAACGAGGCTCATCTGCGGAATTTGGGACGCTATTGCGATAGCGATCACGATTCCAAAGAACATCGCGAGGCCGCCGAGGCGGGGAGTCGGTCGCGTGTGCACGTCGCGGGACCGGATCTTCGGGTACAGGCGGTACTTGTGGCTCAGCTTGAGAATGAGGTAGCTGAGGGCGCACGTCACGAGGGCCGAGACGCCGGTGGCGAGAATGTAGAAGATCATACGCATCTGTCCGCCCCTACGATCTCGCGGATCTGATCGTCGGAGATAACACCGTGCCGGACGATGCGCAGTTTGCCATCGGGAAGGTGCAGGGAGGTCGCGTCAACGATCGTCGAGCCAGGTTCGCTTGACTCGGCGTTATCGATACCAACCCGGCCGGCTTCGAGGTAGACGGATACGCGGTCGCCGAGTGCTTTGAGTGCGTCCGTTGCGGTGGATGCGGCTGGCTGTCCGGTGAGGTTCGCGCTGGAGACCGCGAGCGGGCCGGTCTCTGAGAGGAGTTCGAGAGCGACGGGGTGGGCTGGCATGCGCAGCGCGACGGTGCCGCGGGTCTCCCCCAGATCCCAGGACAGCGACGAGCGTGCTGGCAGGATGACGGTGAGCCCGCCCGGCCAGAATGCATCAACGAGCGCGCGCACCTCATCCGGCACGGTCTCGGCAAGTGCATCAAGGGTGGGGATACCGGGGATGAGCACCGGCGGCGGCGACTGGCGCCCGCGCCCCTTAACGTCGAGTAGCCGCTGGACGGCGGCGGGTTGGAAAGCGTCGGCGGCGACACCGTAAACAGTGTCGGTGGGCATCACGATGACCTCGCCACGTCCGACGGCCGCACGTGCGAGGCGCATACCGGTTAGCAGTTCGGTGTGCACCGAGCAGTCGTAAAGAGGGGCCATGTCTTGTATATCGTAGCCGCAGCAGCAGTACAGACCGGCGCGATACGGTAGTAACACCGTGGACCTCTTCTTTTTCGACTTCGACAACACCCTCTACGCTTACGACTCGATGCGGCGTTTGCCCGCCCAGTCGCGCCTCAGCGGGGTCAGCCAGTATCACCTCGCAAAGTCGTGGTGGGCAGCGGATTATGAACGGCGCGCCGAGGCGGGTGAGTGGCCAACCTCAGCGGAGTACCTCGCACAGTTCGCCAGGATCACCGGAGGGCATCTGACCCTGGCGCAGTGGGTAGAAGCGCGACGTGAGGCAAGCACCGCGACGCCGGGCGTTGTCGATGCTTTGCGCCGAGCCAGCGGCCTCGGCCGGGTGGCGCTGCTGTCCAACAACCCGTCCCCGTTCGATGAGACGTTTTCAACGCTGGCCCCCGATGTTGCGGCGATCATCGGCGACAACCAGGCCGTGAGCTGTCGCCTCGGTTTCCGAAAACCGACCCGCGAGGCGTTCCAGAGTGCCCTCGACCGGTTCAACCAGCCGGCTGCTGACACCTTTTTCGTGGACGACTCCGCGCAGAACGTCGCCGGCGCGCGTCGACTGGGGATCACCGCCCACCACTTTCCCAGTCCTTCCGACCAATCCATCGCGGACCTGAACGCCGCCATCAACGCTTTCTCTACGAGGACACGATGAGCCTGCTCTTCATCTTCGATATGGACAACGTCCTGTACGACTACGACTGGCATGTTCGGATGGCGGCGCTGTCCGAGGTAACCGGGTTGTCAGTCGCCGAGATGCGCGATCGCTGGTGGCTGACCGGCCGGGAAAACCAGGCTGAGGCCGGCGCGTACCGATCGGGGGATGCCTACCTCGACGCATTCTCGGACGCGATGGGTGTGCGAATTTCCCGTCACGACTGGGTACGGATTCGGGGAGGCGCCATGACACCGTGGCCGAAGTCCATTGCCGCCGTTGCCCGCGCTGCGGAACTGGGCCAGGTCACCCTCCTGACGAACAGCAGCGTTTTGGTCGAGGAGAACCTCCACACGCTGGCTCCCCTGCTTATTGACATCTTCGGGGAGCACCTGCTGACGTCCAGTTTTTATGGTGCACGGAAACCCGACCCCGAAGTCTTCGAGAATGTCCTGTCGCACTACGGGGTCGACGCGGCCGATGCGTTTTTCGCCGATGATCTCGAGGTGAACGTGGCCGGCGCTGTCAGCATCGGTATCCACGGCCACCACTTCACCTCGTCGGAGAAACTGCACGGGGCGATCGAGCACTTCGCAGAGCTGCGCCGAAAGGATGCAGGACTCGCCACGGCTCCCTGACCTCGCGTGATCGCGCGCACCCACGAACGAGAGCACCCGGTCCCGCCGGTCCCGCGGCCCCGCGACTGAAGGCGTTGCCCACTCCACGGCCACCGGGCGCCCTGCCTGTCCATGGTGCTCACCGTTTGTCTTCGAAGAATTCGACGATGTCTCGCACCATCAGGTCCGGTTCCTCCATGGCGGCGAAGTGCCCGCCGCGGTCCTCGATGTCGGTCCAATGCGTGATCCTGTTCTCGAGTTCGGCGTACCGCCGGATCCCCACATCGTGGGCGAAGAGCAGAACACCGGTCGGTACCCCCGAGATTTCTTTCACGGCGCCCCGTATGGTCGGCTGCGCGTAGCCGACGAAAGCTGACGAACCGGCGGTGCCGGTCAACCAGTACAGCATGACGTTGGTGAGGAGCCGATCCCTTCCAACGATCCGGTCGGGCAGTTCCTGCCAGGGGAATGTCCACGCCATGAACTTGTCGACGATCCAGGCGAGCTGGCCGACGGGAGAATCAACGAGAGCTGCGGCCAGCGTCTGCGGGCGAGTCGACTGGATCGCGATATAACCTAATTCGTCGCGCATAAAGTCCTGCACCCTGCTGTAACGGTCGCGCTCAAGTGCTGTCAGCGATGCCAGTTCGTTGTCGTCCAGTTGTTGGGTCGGCATTCCGAGGGACCCATTCACGTGGACGCCCA
>JAODAO010000399.1 GCA_025463465.1 Glaciihabitans sp.
CGTCAACCGCATGATCGAACTCGGCCTGCGCGGGGTTGAGTTCATTGCCATCAACACGGACGCCCAGGCGCTGTTGATGAGCGACGCCGACGTCAAGCTTGACGTCGGCCGCGAGATCACCCGTGGACTTGGTGCAGGAGCCGACCCCGAGGTGGGTCGTCGCGCTGCAGAGGACCACGCGGAAGAGATCGAAGAGGCCCTCGCGGGCTCCGACATGGTCTTTGTGACCGCCGGTGAGGGTGGTGGCACCGGTACCGGTGGCGCCCCCGTGGTGGCGCGTATCGCCAAGTCGATCGGCGCCCTGACCATCGGTGTTGTCTCGAAGCCCTTCGGCTTCGAGGGCAAGCGCCGCATGGACCAGGCCGAGACCGGCGTGGCAATGCTCAAAAATGAGGTTGACACCCTCATTGTGGTGCCCAACGATCGACTGCTCGAGATCAGCGACCGCGGCATCAGCATGCTGGAAGCGTTCACCACCGCCGACCAGGTACTGCTCGCCGGCGTCCAGGGCATCACCGACCTGATCACGACCCCCGGCCTGATCAACCTCGACTTCGCCGACGTCAAGTCGGTCATGCAGGGCGCGGGTTCGGCACTGATGGGTATCGGTTCCGCTCGCGGCGCCGACCGCGCTATCAAGGCGGCTGAGCTCGCCGTCGCTTCCCCGCTCCTCGAGGCCAGCATCGATGGCGCCCACGGCGTCCTGCTGTCCATCCAGGGCGGCTCGAACCTCGGTATCTTCGAGATCAACGACGCGGCCCGCCTCGTCCAGGAGGCCGTCCACCCCGAGGCCAACATCATCTTTGGTGCCGTCATTGACGATACCCTCGGTGACGAGGTGCGGGTCACGGTCATCGCCGCCGGTTTTGACAACGAGCAGCCGACCCCGAAGCAGCAGGATCACCGTCGCAGTAACTTCGTGAACGCTGCCGCGAACACGGCCCCCGCCGCGACCGCTGCAGCAGCATCGACCGAAGCGACGACCGCCGCTCCCGTTGCGCCGTCAAAGCCGGTTCACTCCTGGTCTGCAGAGCCCTCGGTCCCCGTTACGGCGCCCGCCGACCGTGCGTTCGACGACGACGGCGACGACGACCTGGACGTTCCCGACTTCCTCAAGTAGCCGGCCATGCCAACACCGACGGGGTCACCGGAAAAAACCGGTACGCCAGCAGCCCCCGCTGACGTTGGCGGCAACCAAACCATCGACGCCGCGCCGCCGACACCGGACGGGATTCTCGAATCCGGTCCGGTGTTGGCGGAGCGGCTCGGGTCGGTGGATGCCGGCATCGCCGACGCCATTCGCTCGGCCGGCCGTTCGGCTGGTGAGGTCACCCGGATCGTTATCACCAAGTTTCATCCGGTGTCCCTCGTCCGCGAGTTGTATGCGCTCGGCGTGCGCGACTTCGGCGAGAATCGGCACCAGGACGCCGAGCCAAAGGCGAAGGCCGTTAGCGACCTAGACCCGGTGTGGCACTTCGTCGGCCAGCTGCAAAGCAAAAAGGTTCGCGCCGTCCTTGGATACTCGCGGGTGATCCACTCGGTGGACCGCGACTCTGTGGTCGGCGCCCTGGTGAGCGGATCTGCGGCGCAGGGGACAGACCAGGCCGGTGGCGAGCCAATTGACATTTTTGTGCAGCTCAACCTCACCGATGACCCTGGGCGCGGGGGAGTGGCGCCAGCCGAACTGGAACACCTCGTTGAACGCGTCCTCGGCGAGTCCACGCTTCGGCTCCGGGGACTTATGGCGGTCGCCCCGCTGGGTGTCGAACCGCGGGCAGCCTTCGCCGGCGTCCGTGAGGCATCCGAAAAGTTGCAGCTCATCGCTCCCGACGCCACGGCGTTGTCGATGGGGATGTCCGCCGACTACTGCCCGGCCATCCTCGAGGGAGCGACACACCTGCGAATTGGCACGGCAATCACCGGAAATCGTCCGGTACCCGGTTAATCTCGACTTTAGGAGATCCACAATGGAGGCAACAAATGGCTAATCCGCTGCGCAAGACCATGGTGTACCTGGGACTGGCGGACGAGGAACTGGAATACGAACAGCAGCAGCAACAACAGCCGTCTGCCCCGACTGCTCCAGCCGCTCCGGTCGCTCACGCGGTTCCGGCTACCCCCAACCGCGCTTCGGTGACACCGTTGCGCCAGAAGACGACTCCGAAAGCCACGGGACCTGCTGACATGAACGAGATTCTGACCGTCCACCCCCGCCAGTACAAGGATGCCCAGGTCATTGCGGAGAGTTTCCGCGAGGGTATCCCGGTGATCATCAACCTGTCCCAGATGACGGAACCGGATGCACGGCGTCTCATCGACTTCGCCAGCGGCCTGTCCCAGGGCCTGTACGGCAAGATCGAGCGAGTCACCAACAAGGTGTTTCTGCTGTCCCCGGCCCACGTTGCCGTTAGCGGCGAGCAGGCGGAGGCTGACTCCGACGTGGAGGCTTCCTTCTTCGCCCAGCAGTAACCCCGGCAATCAACGCTTCCATGGGGGTTGTATCCGCTATTGCGACAGTGGTGTATTTCGCACTGTTTCTCTTTTTTCTTCTGATGTGGGCAAGGTTCATCTTTGACCTCGTCGCCAGTTTTGTCCGGGGCTTCAAACCCCGTGGACCGCTGCTTATCGTCGCCGAGGTCGCCTACACGGTGACCGATCCGCCGGTGAAAGCGGTTCGTCGGGTCCTGCCACCGTTGCGCCTTGGCGGCATCGCCCTCGACTTCGGGTGGAGCGTGGTAATGCTCGCTGTAATCATCCTGATGTCGATTGTCGGCCGCCTCTAAGCGGTCGCTCGCGTTTTTACCCTGGTTTTATCGCTCCTGGCCACGTTTCCCCTCGGGGTACGTGGCCATTGGCGTTAAATCCCGCAACGAATCCGTGTTTCTCGGACGCGATAACCGCCGCGGTCGTTGTACTCTGGAGCAGTTGCCCCGCGCACCGCGGGCCGAAGCAAATTTTGCTAGCGTTTATAAGACGTTACAAGTAGTTGCGAAATCTAAGTTTTTGAGGAGACGGAAATGGCATTGACTCCGGAAGATGTAGTCAACAAGCGGTTCCAGCCGACTAAATTCCGCGAGGGATACGACCAGGACGAGGTCGATGACTTCCTCGACGAGGTCGTTGTTGAGCTGCGTCGCCTGAACCAGGAGAACGAGGAGCTGCGCCAGCGCCTCATCGCCAGCGACTCGCGTATCAGCGAGCTGCAGCGCAGCGGAGGGACCAGTTCCCACGCCCAGGACACGGCAGAAGAGGCGCTCCCCGAGCCGGTTGCAGCTGCACCCGTGCCGGCCGTTGTGGCCGAGCCTGTCGCCGCGGCCCCCGTTCCCGCCGCACCGGTACCCGCTACCCCGGCGGCCAGCGTTAGCGACGACGACGACGCCACGGCGACAACCAACCTCCTGCAGCTGGCACGCCGCCTGCACGAGGAGCACGTCCGCGAAGGTATCGAAAAGCGCGACTCCCTGATTGCCGACGCCCACGCCACTGCAGCCCGCCTGCTGGCCGAGGCCGAAGCACAGCAGCGCACCCAGCTCAACACGTTAAAAGAAGAGCGGTCCCTCATTGAGGGTCGCATCGACGACCTGCGCAACTTCGAGCGCGAGTACCGCCTGAAGCTGAAGAGCTACATCGAGGGCCAGCTGCACGAGCTCGACGCGTCGCAGGGCGCACTCGCCAGCTCCGACTCGGGCTTTGCCGGAAACTAACGCCGCACCGAAGGCCAGCGCACAACCGCTCAGAAAATGGGCGCTTGTGTTGCTGGCCATCGTTGCGTCAGGGGTCTATGTACTAGACCAGATCACAAAGTACGTGATTGTCAGCACCATGAGCGAGGGCGACACCGTCCCCTTCGTCGGTGAATTGCTGCAACTGCACTACGTCAAAAACTCCGGCGCCGCATTCTCGCTTGGCGAAGGTATGACGTGGATCTTCTCCATCGTTGCCACAGCGGTGGCCGTTTTCATCGTGGTGTTCGCCCGTCGCATTCGCTCCGTCGGTTGGGCAATCCTGTTCGGGCTGCTGCTCGGGGGAAACCTCGGCAACCTCACCGACCGCCTTTTTCGCGAGCCCAGCTTTGCGCAGGGCCACGTCATCGACTTCCTCCAACTCCAGGCCTTTCCCGCCATCTTCAACATCGCCGATGTCTCCATCGTCTCCAGCATGGGGCTGTTCATCATCCTCACCCTGCGCGGCGTGGGGCTCGACGGCACAAGGGCGAGCGCAACATTCCCCACCGCGGTTGAATCCACCCCAGCGGCCGTCTCCAGCACGGAGCCGACCGACCCAGCGGGCGTTTATCCCCGCACCACCGAGGACGGCACCACGCAGGTGGACGCCGCTCCGACAGACACCCCGAAGTAGTTATGGAATCTCGCAGTTTTCCCGTCCCCGACGGCCTCGCGGGAGAACGCGTCGATTCTGGCCTCGCCAAGATGCTCGGCTTCTCTCGGAGCTTCGCAGCGGAAATAGCCGAAGCGGACGGCGTCACTCTCGACGGCATCCAGGTCGGCAAATCCGACCGGCTGGTCTCGGGCGCGTGGCTCGAGGTCAACTGGGTCGACCGCAGCGCACCCGTTGTGGTGCCCGTGGTTGTCCCCGGCCTCGGAATCATCTATGACGACGACGACATTGTGGTCATCGACAAACCCGTTGGAGTGGCAGCCCATCCCTCCGTGGGCTGGGACGGTCCCACCGTCCTCGGTGCCCTCGCCGGCGCCGGGTTCCGGATCTCCACCTCTGGAGCTACCGAACGCGCCGGAATTGTGCACCGCCTCGACGCAGGCACCAGCGGACTGATGGTCGTCGCGAAGTCGGAACGCGCATACACTCACCTGAAACGGGCCTTCCACGACCGCGAAGTGCGCAAGATTTACCACGCCGTTGTGCAGGGCCACCCCGACCCCCTCACGGGGACCATCGATGCGCCCATCGGCCGCCACCCCTCGAGTTCGTGGAAGTTCGCTGTCACCGCTGGCGGCAAGCCGTCGGTCACCCACTACGAGACCCTCGAGGCGTTCCCGAGTGCATCACTGCTGGAGGTGACCCTAGAAACGGGGCGCACCCACCAGATCCGCGTGCACATGCAAGCCCAGCGCCACCCCTGCGTCGGCGATTCCATGTATGGAGCCGACCCGAAGATCAGCGCGCGCCTCGGCCTGACCCGGCAGTGGCTGCACGCTAAAAAACTCGGATTCAAACATCCATCATCGGGGGAATTTGTGGAATTCGAATCCCGTTATCCCACAGATTTGCAGCACGCCCTAAACGTGCTCCGCTCGGCTTAGGCTGAGAGTCCCACGAGCTAGTCGGAGAAGTTTTGCCACCAAGCAATGATTCGTTTGTTCACCTGCACGTGCACAGTGAGTACTCGATGCTGGACGGGGCCGCCCGTGTCGGCCCGCTGATGAAGGCCGCGGCGGAGCAGGAGATGCCCGCCATCGCGATGACCGACCATGGCAACATGTTCGGCGCGTACGACTTCTGGAAACAGGCCACCGCCAACGGCGTGAAGCCGATCATCGGCACCGAGGCGTACATCACCCCGGGTACCGCACGCCAGGACCGCACCAGGGTGCGTTGGGGCCAGAGCCACCAGAACGGCGACGACGTCGGTGGCTCGGGTTCCTACACCCACATGACGCTGCTGTCGCAGAACAACGAGGGTATGCACAACCTGTTCCGGTTGTCGTCGCTCGCCTCGATCGAGGGCTTCTACTTCAAACCGCGCATGGACCGTGAGCTGCTGTCGAAGTACTCCAAGGGCATTATCGCCACCACCGGCTGTGTGGGTGGCGAAGTGCAGACGCGCCTGCGGCTTGGGCAGTACGAGGAAGCGAAAAAGGCCGCGGGGGAGTTCCAGGACATCTTCGGCAAGGAGAACTTCTTCGCTGAGATCATGGACCACGGCATCGACATCGAGCGCCGCACCATGAGCGACCTGCTGCGCCTTGCGAAGGAAATGAACATCCCGCTCGTCGCCACCAACGACCTGCACTACACGCACGCCCACGATGCAACGGCCCACGCCGCACTTCTGTGTGTGCAGTCCGCCTCGACACTCGACGACCCGAACCGGTTCAAGTTCGACTCGAACGAGTTCTACCTGAAGACTGCCGCCCAGATGCGGCACATGTTCCGCGACAACCCCGAAGCCTGCGACAACACTTTGCTGATCGCGGAACGCTGCGAGGTCAACTTCGAGCATCGCAACCTGATGCCCCGCTTCCCCGTCCCCGAGGGGGAGACCGAGGCAAGCTGGTTCGAGAAAGAAGTCGCCGCCGGAATGATGCGGCGATTCAAAAACAACCCGTCCGAGGCTCACCTCGCGCAGGCTAAGTACGAAGTTGACGTCATCGTTCAGATGGGTTTCCCCGGTTACTTCCTGGTGGTCGCTGACTTCATCACCTGGGCCAAGGCCCAGGGCATCCGCGTCGGACCCGGTCGTGGTTCCGCCGCCGGTTCCATGGCCTCATATGCCATGGGCATCACCGAACTCGACCCGCTGCACCACGGCCTGATCTTCGAGCGCTTCCTCAACCCCGACCGTGTCTCCATGCCCGACGTCGACGTCGACTTCGACGACCGTCGCCGCCCCGAGGTCATTCGCTACGTCACCGACAAGTACGGTGACGACCGCGTCGCGCAGATCGTCACCTACGGGACCATCAAGGCCAAGCAGGCACTGAAGGACAGTTCGCGGGTGCTCGGTATGCCCTACTCGGTTGGCGAGCGCCTCACCAAGGCGATGCCCCCGGCCATTATGGGCAAGGACATTTCCCTCGGCGACATCATGAACAAGGATGCGCCGCGCTGGAAAGAGGCCGCCGATTTCCGCGCCGTGCTCGAGGTCGATCAGGAGGCCCAGAAGGTCTTCGAAACGGCCCTCGGCATTGAAAACCTGAAACGTCAATGGGGCGTCCACGCCGCCGGCGTTATTCTCTCAGCGGAACCCCTGCTCGACGTGCTGCCGATCATGAAGCGCGAAGACGACGGCGCGATCATCACCCAGTTCGACCAGCCACCGCTGGAGGACCTTGGTCTGATCAAGATGGACTTCCTGGGGCTCCGCAACCTCACCATCATCGAAGACGCACTGCGGATGATCGAGAAGAACACCGGCACCAAACTCGTTATCGAGGACCTCGACCTCGACGCGGACCAGAAGACATACGACCTGCTCGCCCGGGGCGACACGCTCGGGGTGTTCCAGCTGGATGGCGGCGCGATGCGTTCGCTGCTTCGCCTGCTGAAGCCCACCGGCTTCGAAGACATCTCCGCCGTTATCGCCCTGTATCGACCCGGCCCCATGGGTATGAACTCGCACACGAACTACGCACTGCGAAAAAACGGGCTGCAGGCGATCGAGGCGATCCACCCCGAGCTCGAAGAGCCGCTACGGGAAAGCCTCGGCATAACCTACGGCCTCATCGTGTACCAGGAGCAGGTGATGT
>JAODAO010000274.1 GCA_025463465.1 Glaciihabitans sp.
CTCGCCCTCCCCGCCATCATCGGAACGGGCCTGCGGGACCCCATCAACGTCACAATCGGTCTCACCCTGTATGGCATCGCCCTGATGATCCGGTCAACGGCGGACGGATTGGACTCCGTGGATTCCGATATCGCGCAGTCGGCTACGGCTATGGGATTCTCCACCTTCGGCCGGTTCTGGAAGGTCGATCTCCCGCTCGCCGGCCCCGTGCTGCTCGCCGGCATCCGGGTTGTCGCCGTCAGCACCATCAGCCTCACAACCGTCGGGGCCGTGCTGGGGGTCAGCAGCCTCGGCTCCCTGTTCACCGACGGCTTCGCCCGGGACATCCAGGCCGAGGTCTGGACGGGACTGGTGCTGACCATCGCTATGGCGTTGCTCTTTGACTTCGTCATCGTGCTTATCGGCAGGCTGGTTATGCCGTGGACGAGGTCGCACGCACGCAGCAAACGGGTGCGCGGCATCGCCATAGAGCGTTCGGCGGCCACCGCATGAACCTCTTCGCGGAAGCCATCGCCTGGATCTTCGACCCGGAACACTTTGCCGTCAGCGGTGGTGTTGTATCGCGGGTCGTCGAGCATATTTGGATCAGTCTCCTTGTGCTGGCAATCGCCGCTGTCATCGCGATCCCACTGGGCTACCTGATCGGGCACACCGGGCGCGGGCGCACCATCATCGTCGCCCTGTCCGGTGGCGTGCGGGCCCTGCCAACGCTCGGGCTGTTGATCATCCTGGCGCTGAACCTCGGCATCAGTTTGCAGGCGCCGGTGATCGCGTTGGTGATCCTGGCGATCCCTTCGATCCTTGCCGGGGCCTACGCCGGGTTCGAGGCAATCGACCGCCGCACCATCGACGCCGCGCGCGCCGTGGGAATGACGGAGTGGCAGATCCTGTCCAAGGTGGAGATGCCCCTCGGGCTTCCCCTGTTGATGGGGGGCCTGCGTTCTGCTGCGCTTCAGGTCATCGCCACGGCCACCCTCGTCGCGTACGTCGGCGGTGCGGGGCTCGGTGGATTCATCTTCCGTGGCCAGCGCACCGGGGATTACCCCCAGATGCTGGCCGGCTCGATCCTCGTGGTCATCCTGGCGATCCTTTTTGAAGTCATTTTCAGCATTCTCCAGAAAGCGGTCATCCCAGCGGGGGTCGCCGCACGCTCCGCCACAAGTCTCCGAACGAAGCCGATCCGGTCACGTTCGGTATAGGGCATCAGCCCCTTACACAAAGGAAACAAAAAATGTTCACAGCAGGAAGAGGCCGACGCGTTGCATTTGGCGCAGTCGTGGTTGGGGCAGCAATAGCCCTTTCAGGGTGTTCGTCCAGTGATCCCCTCGCCAATGGCGGATCGGGTGATTCTGGCGAGGACTCGGGCGCAACCCTCGTGGTTGGGTCAGCAGCGTTTCCCGAAAACGAGATCCTTGCCGAGGTGTATTCCCAGGCACTCGAGAACGCCGGGTTCACCGTCGACAGGCAGTTCAACATCGGCCAGCGTGAGGTTTACCTCGACGAAATTGAGTCCGGCGCCATCGACGTATTCCCCGAATACGTCGGCAGCCTGCTCCAGGTGCTGAACCCGGACGCCACCTCCGGCGACACCGACGCGGTCTACACGGAGTTGAAGTCTGTCCTTCCCGATGGGCTCACCGCCCTCGAGCCCTCCGCCGCAGCCGACGGTAACTCCTGGACCGTGACGCAGGCGTTCGCCGACAAATACGACCTGACCGACATCGCGTCGCTGAAGAACGTCACCGAGCCGATGACCCCCGGTGGCAACTCCGAGCTGCCGACCCGCCCGTACGGACCGGACGCCATCGCCGCCAAGTACGGACTGTCCTTCGCCGGGTTCACCCCGATCGAGGACAGCGGCGGACCGCTCACCGTCAAGGCGCTCACCGACAACTCGATCCAGCTCGCCAACGTCTACACGGCGAGCCCCAGCATCAAGGCAGACAAGCTGATCGCGCTGGAGGACCCTGACGGAATCTTCTTCCCGGACAACATCGTCCCCATCATTTCCTCCAAGGTTGATGCCGATGCCCAGGCCGTCCTCGATTCCATCAGTTCGACGATGACCACCGACCAGCTGATCGACATGAACTCGGCGAACTCCGTCGACCAGAAGTCGGCCGAGGTTGTTGCCAAGGACTGGCTGACCGAGAACGACCTCCTGAAGTAGGTTCGAGCCGCGTTCCGCTAGGACACACGGCGAGAGGGTGGATGCTGCGAATACGCGGCATCCACCCTTTTCCTTTTCCGCTTTACGGGAGAGGGTCCCGGGTGGGCGCAACCTCACCGGGCTTCGCCAGGTCGTCCGGGGTGTCGACGTGGGCCGGCTGGGGGATGTCGTCGGCTCCGTCACGTCGTTCCATGTGCCGGGCCTCCGTGCGGCCCAGGAGCTTTTTGACCCCGAGCACCACAACCAGGAACGCGGCGATGATACCGACGAACACGTAGCCGGCGGAGTGCAGGCTGTCGGAGAGCTCCCGGTAGCTTCCACCGGCGAGGGATCCAACGGAGACATACGCGAAAGCCCAAATGACCGATGCTGGCACCGTCCACTTCATAAAGCGCCGGTACGGCATGTTGCTCATGCCCACCGTGAGCGGAATGAGGGAGTGGAAGAACGGCAGGAACCGGGACAGGAAGACCGCGATTCCGCCGCGGCGCTGGAGATAGTTCTCCGCCCTGATCCAGTTCTTCTCACCGAGCCGCTGGCCGAGGCGTGATGCGCGGATGCGGGGACCGAAGTACCGTCCGAGGGCGAACCCAACACTCTCGCCGATCAGCGCCCCCAGGATTACCACGGCGACGAGGGCGCCGTATTCGACCGGGCCGTCGACGGCGGTACTTGACACAAGGACGATGGTGTCGCCCGGCACGATCAAGCCGACCAGTACCGAGGTTTCCAGCATGATCCCGATGCCGGCCAGCGCCGTTCTCAGGACCGGGTTGACCGACTCGATGAAATCGAGAATCGTCGCGAGAGTTGTGCTCAGCAGCTGGCCGAAACCGGCTATGATGTCGGGGAACCAGGCCAGAAAGTCACTCACCCTCGGAGCCTATCTAGAGAGGCTGACGAAGCGCCGCGAGCCGGGCACGCCAGGTGCCGAGGCGACCGGGCAGCTCGGCCAGCGCTGGACCGTCGATCCACCGGGTGACGATGCGGGAGCCGTGCAGCGCGCTGAGCGCCCACAGCTCGCATCCATCCAGCTCGGCCGGGGTTACCGCCTCCTCGAACGTCTCCACACCAAGCGCCGTTGCCAGCCCCAGCACACTGCGAACGGTGACGCTGTCGACCCGGTCGAACACACCGAGGGGACCACAGAGGATGTTGCCCCGCCACCACAGCAACCCGCTGTATGCGCCTTCGACGACATAGCCCTCGGCGGTGAGGATCGCGGCTTCTCCCGCGCCCAGTGGGGCGACCACCTCACGTAGGTGGGCCATCCGCTGCAGGTCGGGCCCTTTCACCAGCGGCTGTTCCCGGGGATCACCGTCGGGGGAGGTCGCTATCACCACGGAATCACCGCGCGCGGGGGCGGCGCGAAGGCGCAGCACGAACCGGGGTCCTGAATCGGAACCCCGTAACTCGATCCGCGGGAACCAGTCGCCGGTGCGGGGGAGTGCGCTTACCGCCGCATCCCAGAACGCCTCACCGTCGGCGGGAGCGTCCGCAACGTTCGCCACGGCGTCGAGAAATCTCGTCCGATGGAGGAGCAGGGCGAGGGTTTTGCCGCCGGACACCAACCAGGAATCGGCGACCACAATGGGAGCAGAATCGCCCCGCAGCTCTGACAGCGGGACCAGACGTCCTTCGGACCAACCGTGGACATCGTCGAGACTCATAGTCTTAGCGTATGCGCCCTCGTAAACTGCGATATCCACTCGACTTCTGGGTGGAACCCGACGTCGCGTTCTGCGCGCTGTACGGGCAGAGCACCGACGTGGTCTGGCTGGACAGCGGGGTGGGCGCACAGGGTGGTCTCAGCCATATCGGCCGGGCGTCGCGAACCGTGACGAGTGACACGGTGGCGGGTTCGATGCTGGACTTCCTGCGCGCCGAACTAGCGGCGAACACCATAGAACCCGATGGGGTGGGGTTCTCCCTTGGCTGGCTTGGCTGGCTCGGCTACGAACTGCGCTTCGAAACCCTCGGGCTCGAACGCACCCGCACGTCCCGGTATCCGGACGCCGCGTTTGTCTACCTCGACCGCGCGATCGAGTTCGACCACACAACATCCACCGTGTCCCTTATTGCGGTCGGCGAGGAGTGGACAGACGACCTGCGGCTCTGGCGCGACTCGGTGATCTCGGACCTCTCCACGACGTCAGCTCCACCGGCTTTGCGGCGTGCGCGGGCAACCGGCGCGGACTACTGGCGCTACAGCGACGAGGAATACCTCGCCATGATCGCGGCCTGCCAGGCCGCGATCGCCGAGGGTGAGGCCTACCAGCTGTGCCTGACGACCGAGTTTCGCATCGAGGGAACACCGGATCCGCTCGGCAGCTACCGCGCCCTTCGCGCCTCCAGCCCGAGCCACCACAGTGCCCTGCTGCGCATCGGATCGATCTCGTTGCTGAGCGCATCACCGGAAATCTTCCTCTCCGTTAGCCCGGACGGCGTCGTCGAGTCCCGGCCCATCAAAGGCACCCGGCCGCGGGGATCCACGGCGGAACAGGACGCGGTGCTGCGCGACGAACTCGAGGGAAGCGACAAGGAGCGAGCCGAGAACCTGATGATCGTCGACCTGATGCGCAACGACATCGCGCGGATCAGCGAAATCGGCACGGTGGCGGTCACCAGCCTGCTCGCGGTGGAAAGTTACGCCCAGGTCCACCAGCTGGTCAGCACGGTGCAAGGGCAGCTGCGCAGCGGACTGCACGCGGTGGATGCTGTCGCCGCCTGTTTTCCAGCCGGATCCATGACGGGTGCTCCCAAACGCAACGCCACGGTGATTCTTGACGGGCTGGAACAGCGTCCGCGCGGGATCTACTCCGGCGCGTTCGGCTATTTTGGCCTCGACGGCCGGGTCGATCTGGCCATGGTGATCCGCAGCATCGTGATGGACCCGCACGGCGCCACCGTCGGCTCGGGCGGCGGAATTACGGCCCTCAGCGATCCGGCCGAGGAACTCGCAGAGGTGCAGCTCAAGGCGGCGGCCCTTCTCGCCGTTCTCGGCATTCGTTCCTGACGCTGGACGGAGCGATCACGCTGCGACGACGAAGGACGGTCTGTCTTTAGTACGCTGGGGGCGGGCACGTCCGGCGCCAGGCCGTTGATTGCGCTCCCATCCCCGCAATGAATTGAGAATTCCGTGGCATACGAGCACGACCGCAATGCAGCCGACGACGCACCAGAGTACGACGTCACCAGGATCCAGGAGAAGTGGCTGGCCGTTTGGGACGAGCTGAAGCCATTCAGCAGCGGTGATGCGAACGACAAACGTCCCCGCAAGTACGTGCTGGATATGTTCCCGTACCCGTCGGGCGACCTGCACATGGGGCACGCCGAGGCGTATGCCCTCGGCGACGTCATCGCCCGCTACTGGCGCCTGCAGGGGTTCAACGTGATGCACCCCATCGGATGGGACTCTTTCGGCCTTCCCGCAGAGAACGCTGCCATCAAACGTGGCATCGACCCGCGCGAATGGACCTACGCCAACATTGAGCAGCAAAAGACGAGCATGCGCCGCTATGCGGCGTCGTTCGACTGGGATCGTGTGCTGCACACCAGCGACCCCGAGTACTACAAGTGGAACCAGTGGCTGTTCCTGAAGATGTACGAAAAGGGCCTCGCCTACCGCAAGGACAGCTGGGTGAACTGGGACCCGGTGGACCAGACCGTCCTCGCCAACGAGCAGGTCCTGCCCGATGGCACGTCGGAGCGCTCCGGCGCCATCGTGGTGAAAAAGAAGAAAACCCAGTGGTACTTCAAAATCACCGACTACGCCGACCGCCTGCTCGATGACCTCAACCAGCTCGAGGGATCCTGGCCGAGCAAGGTCCTGGCCATGCAGCGCAACTGGATCGGCCGCTCCATCGGCGCCGACGTCGACTTCGTCATCGAGGGTCGCGACGAGAAGGTGACGGTGTTCACCACCCGTCCTGACACGCTGTACGGCGTGACGTTTATGGTGGTCGCCCCCGACTCCGACCTTGCGGCGGAACTGGTCGCCGACGCCGAGCCGGATGTAAAGGCAAACTTCGAGGCGTACCTCGAGCAGGTCCAGAAATCGACCGAGATCGAGCGCCAGGATGCTACCCGTGAGAAGACGGGTGTGCCGCTTGGGCGCTTCGCGGTCAACCCGGCCAACGGTGAGCGCATCCCGATCTGGACAGCGGACTACGTGCTCGCCGATTATGGCCACGGCGCCGTGATGGCCGTGCCGGCGCACGACCAGCGTGACCTCGACTTCGCGCGCAAATTCTCCCTGCCCGTTCGTGTTGTCCTTGACACCAACGCGCCGATCACCGGTTCGATCCCCGTCCTCGCACTCGACGAGAACGGCGACGCGATCCTGCCAGACGACCTGCCGCCGCTTGATCCCGCGGTGACCGGCAAGCCTCTGCTCGGTGACGGTCGGATGATGAACTCCGGTCCCCTCGACGGCATCAGCAAGTCCAACGCGATCAAGAAGATCATCGAGATCCTCGAAGCTGCAGGTACCGGCCGCGCGGCGAAAACCTACCGGCTGCGCGACTGGCTGATCTCCCGCCAGCGTTACTGGGGCACCCCGATCCCGATCATCCATGGCGAAAACGGCGACCTGATCCCCGTTCCGGAAGAGCAGCTGCCTATCCTGCTGCCGCCGACGGAAGGTCTCGACCTCCAGCCGAAGGGCCAGTCGCCCCTCGGTGCAGCCGAGAACTGGGTCAACGTCACCAACCCGCTCGACGGCACCCCCGCCACGCGGGACCCCGACACCATGGACACGTTTGTGGACAGCTCCTGGTACTTCCTGCGCTTCCTCAACCCGAACGACGAGAACCAGGCGTTCGACCCCAAGGAAGCCGACAAGTGGGCGCCGGTTGACCAGTACGTTGGTGGTGTCACCCACGCGATCCTGCATCTGCTCTACGCCCGCTTTATCACCAAGGTGCTTTTTGACCTCGGATACGTCGGCTTCACCGAGCCGTTCAGCGCCCTGCTCAACCAGGGTATGGTCCTGATGGATGGCTCGGCGATGAGCAAAAGCAAAGGAAACATCGTCCGCCTGAGCGAGCAGCTCGACGAGTTCGGTGTTGACGCGATCCGGTTGACGATGGCCTTTGCCGGCCCTCCCGAGGATGACATCGACTGGGCGGATGTTTCTCCGGCGGCGTCCAGCAAATTCCTGGCGCGGGCCTGGCGTCTCGCCAACGACGTGACCAGCGCACCCGAGATCCGCTGGCGCACGGGCGACGTCGCACTTCGCCGCCTGACCCACCGCTTCCTGGCGGAGGGACCCGGGCTGGTTGAGTCTTTCAAGTTCAACGTTCTCGTCGCCAAGATCATGGAACTGGTCAACGCCACCCGCAAGGCGATCGACTCAGGACCCGGTGCCGCTGACGCTGCCGTCCGTGAGGCAACCGAGGCCATCACGGTGGCGCTCAGCCTCTTCGCCCCATACACCGCGGAAGAGATGTGGGAGAAGCTCGGTTATGAGCCCTCCGTGTCCGCGGCCGGTTGGAGAAAGGCTGACCCGGCGCTACTCGTCGAGGATTCGATCGTCGCCGTCGTCCAGGTCAACGGGAAGGTCCGTGACCGCCTGACCGTGTCACCGAAGATCTCCTCCGAGGAACTGGAGAAGCTTGCGCGGGCATCGGAAGCCGTCGCCCGCGCCATCGGAGACAAAGAGATCGTGAACGTGATCGTCCGCGCTCCGCGGATCGTCAACATCGCGACCCGCTAAGGCGCTGTCCACAGGACGTCCCCACACCGAAACGGTGTGGGGACGTCCTCGTTTAACCTGCTGGCGTGGATGCCCCCGTAGAACAGCACACCTCCCGCAGGCTCCGGCTGGGCATTGGGGCAGGCATCGTCCTCGTTGTATTCGGCGCCGGGATAGCGGTGTTGGTCGCGACGCTTGGCCCGCACGGAGTTTCTGAGACCGTCACGCCACCGACCGGCCCGAACATCTCATCCGCCGTGCCTGGGGACACCGGCGCAGCCACGGCCCCCACCTCGGCGCCGGCAGGGGCCGAGGTGTACGTGCACATCCTCGGGGAGGTCAACACCCCCGGCCTCTACCAACTGCGCGATGGAGACCGGGTCGTCGACGCCGTCGCTGCCGCCGGCGGACTGACGGCCAACGCCGACCAGGGCCAGTTGAACCTCGCCCGGTTCCTCAGCGACGGTGAACAGATCATCGTGCCGGCGATCGGGCAGGAACCGGCTGCCGCGCCGGGTGGCACGGCGCCCGGGGCTGTGGGAGGTGCGGTCAATATCAACACGGCCGACGCGGCAACGCTGGAACAACTGGCGGGTGTTGGGCCCGCCCTCGCAGCGCGCATCGTCGCGTGGCGAGACGCCAACGGTCGTTTCTCGGCGGTGGAGGACCTGCTGAACGTCACAGGGATCGGCGAGAAGACCCTCGACGGGTTCCGCGACAGCGTTGTACCGTGAACGACCTGCGGGTGGTCATCCCTGCCCTTGCCGCGTGGATGGCCGCCGTCGTTCTCATCGCTGTCCCGGCGGCAACCGCCACGGTGGTGATTGTCGCGTGGGCTGCCAGCGTTGTGGTGCTGGCCGTCGCCGTGTTGCGCCGTGCGCGGTGGATGGCCCTGGTCGCGGTCAGCCTGGCAGCGCTCGCCCTGGTCGCGACCTCGGTGCAGGTGCACGGGAGTGAACGTCACCCGCGGTCGCTGGTAGCCGCGGCGGACTCGGGAGACATTGTCCACCTGACCGTGGTCACCACCGGTACCGTGGACGACGGTCGATTCGCCGCGACCGTCCAGGGCATCCCGGAGGCCGCTGTGCCCGTCCTGGTGTTCGACGGGGCACCCGAACGGCCGGTTGGTATCGGCGCCACCCTGGCCATCACGGGAACCCTGACCGCGACGCCGCCCCAGGACGGCACGTCCTATCTCGTTTTCGCAATCGGTGACACGGACATTCTTGCCGAGGCCACCGGCGTGCTTGCGGCGGCTACCACGCTGCGCGGCGCATTTCTGAAGGTCGCCACCCAGCTCCCCGGCGACGGCGGTGCGCTGCTGCCGGGTCTCGCGATTGGCGACACCAGCGCCGTTGATGACGGTTTGGACGCGGCGATGAAGGGGAGCTCACTCAGCCATCTGACGGCGGTATCCGGCGCCAACTGCGCCATCATTATCGGCCTCATCCTGCTTGCCGGGGGAGCGCTCGGCCTGGGGCGCGCATCCCGTGTGATAGCCGCCCTGCTGGTACTCGTTGGCTTCGTTATTCTGGTGACGCCGGAGCCGAGTGTGCTCAGGGCCGCGGTGATGGCGACCCTGGTCCTCGCCGCGTTTTCAGCGGGACGCCCCGTTCGCGGCCTGCCGGTGCTTGGCCTGGCGATCCTCGTTTTGCTGGTCATCGATCCCTGGCTCGCCCGCAACTACGGTTTTGTGCTGTCGGTGCTTGCAACGAGCGGATTGCTTGTCCTCGCGGGGCCACTCGCCCGACAACTGGCGCGAGTGATGCCCCTGTGGCTGGGAGCGGTAATCGCCGTTCCCGTAGCGGCACAGCTGGCCTGCCAGCCCGTCCTTCTGATGCTCGACCCCTCCATCCCGGTATTCGGCATCCTCGCGAACGTGTTGGCCGCCCCTGCCGCACCACTGGCCACGGTGGTCGGGCTGGCCTCATGCCTGCTGCTGCCCTGGGTGCCGTGGGCTGGCGAACTCCTCTCCATGCTGGCGTGGTTGCCGGCCGCCTGGATCGGTGCCATCGCCCGCGCGTTCGCCGGCCTCCCGTTCGCCCGCCTGCCCTGGCCGGCTGGGCCACCGGGGGTAGTCGCGTTGGCGGCAATCACGGTGCTGCTGCTTCTGGTAGCGCTTGTGCCCATGGCGGCAGCGTGGCGGCTGCGTATGATCGCCGCGGTCGCCGTTCTCCTCACTGGCGTTGCCGCCGTTGGTATCGGAGGCAGACTGGCATCCGAGCTCGGCAGGCCGGCGGGCTGGGAGATCGCGGCGTGCGACATCGGCCAGGGTGACGCCATGGTGGTGCGCAGCGGTGGTGCCATCGCCCTGATGGACACCGGCCCCGACCCCGTGCCGCTCGCCGCCTGTCTTAACACCCTCGGTATCTCCCGCATCGACCTGCTGGTCCTCAGCCATTTTGACCTCGACCATGTTGGCGGCAGCGATGCCGTGCTCGGACGCGTTGATCGCGTCCTTGTTGGGCCAAGCGCCGAGGCCGCCGATGACGAACTGGTGCGTCGCTTCCGGGAGGGCGGGGCGGTCGTCGACCAGGTGAGCCGGGGCCCCACCGGTACGCTCGGCCAGCTGCGCTGGGAGGTGCTGTGGCCGCCAGCGCGACTGGGGGAGATCGAACCGGGCAATGATGCCAGCGTGACCGTGCGGTTCGACCCGGTGGGCGTGTGCCCGGGACCCAGCTGCCTGAGTTCCATCTTTGTCGGCGACCTCGGCCAAAGTTCGCAGGACACGCTGATGTCGCTGAACGGCGGCCTTAAACCTGTCGATGTCGTGGAGGTGGGACATCACGGTTCCGCCGACCAGAGCCCACGATTCTACGAGGCGGCTTCGGCCCGGGTGGGATTGATCGGGGTTGGTGTTGACAACGGCTATGGGCATCCCACCCCGTCGCTCCTCGAAATGCTCGACATGGTCGGTACCGTTGCCGCCCGCACCGACCAGGACGGACTGATCCTGGTCGCCCCGGGTGACAGCCCTGGTGCGCTCACTCTGTGGCGTGAGCATCCGGGTGTCGTTGCCGACGATTAAGCTAGGTCTTGGAAAGGGGTCACCGTGCCTGCGAAACCTGCGGCAAAGAAGTCCGCCCCCGCGATTGCCCAGTTGTCCTGGAAGGCGATCCGCCCAGCCCATGTGGTGCTGGTGTCCGGTCCCGAGCAATTCCTTGCCGACCGTGCACTGCGGAAGCTGCGTGACACGCTTCGTGCCGAGGACCCCAGCCTTGAAGTGAGCGACATCGAAGCGGACGGCTATTCTCCCGGTCAGCTGATAACGCTGGCTAGCCCGTCGCTTTTCGCGGAACCGCGCTTGATCCGGGTGTCGAACGTCGAGAAGTGCACAGATGCATTTATCACGGAGACGCTTGCCTACCTGGAACACCCGGCTGACGACACCTACCTTGTGTTGCGCCACGCCAGTGGGGTGCGCGGAAAGAAACTTCTCGACGCGATCCGGGGCGGGCTCGGGGACGGCATCGAAGTCGTCTGTGCCGAATTGAAAAAAGACAGCGACAAGATGAGTTTCGCCTCGGCGGAGTTCGCCGACCGCAAGCGCCGGATCACTCCGAGCGCACTGCGGGCCCTCGTGTCTGCGTTTTCTGATGATCTTGCTGAGCTTGCCTCCGCCTGCCAGCAGCTCCTCGCCGATGCGAGCGAGGAAATCACGGAGATCACCGTTGAGAAGTACTATTCGGGACGCGTTGAGACGAACTCGTTCAAGGTTGCGGATGCCGCTATAGCCGGCCGACACGGCGAGGCATTGATCCTGCTTCGGCATGCACTGGCCTCCGGCGCGGATCCGGTGCCGATGGTCGCAGCGTTCGCCGCCAAACTGCGCACCATGGCAAAGGTTTCCGGAGCCCGGGGCGGATCCGGCCAGCTCGCCCAGCAGTTCGGGATGGCGCCGTGGCAGGTGGACCGTGCCCGCGAAGACCTCATCGGGTGGGACGAAGCTGGCCTCGGCCGGTCGATCGAGCTTCTCGCCGAGACGGACGCGCAGGTGAAGGGCGGCGGCCGGGACCCGGTGTTCGCCCTCGAACGCATGATCGGTATGGTCAGTAACCGCGGAGAGCGCTAAGCGGCTCGGTGCGGGGTCGATGCTGTCTTTTTTGTGGCAGCGACCCGGACGGTCGCTGGTTTCCCGCCACGGCACCGCGCATCGCCCGCGCGGCCCCTTTTTTGCACAACAAAGCGCCCACCCCGCGAACGGGATGGGCGCTGAGAAAGTTGCGTGTTACAGACTCGGTAATAAAACTATCCCGGGTGCCGAACAGCCAGCCTTGGCTGGTTAGAGAGCGGCAACCGCGCGAGCGATAGCTGACTTGCGGTTCGCTGCCTGGTTCTTGTGGATAACGCCCTTGCTTGCAGCCTTGTCCAGCTTCTTGGCGGCAACCAGCAGCGCGTTGACGGCCAGTTCCTTGTCGCCGACGGTGACAGCAGCGCGGGTAGCGCGGATAGCCGTCTTCAGCTCGCTCTTGACCGCCTTGTTGCGGTCCTGAGCCTTCTTGTTGGTGCCAATTCGCTTGATCTGCGACTTGATGTTTGCCACGTGAATTACCTTTTCGTTTGCGTAGATGGAGGGAGGCAGCCGAGGATAAGAATCAGATACCAATTCTCGGCCGCGATCGCGTTTCGCCCTCTCGGGACCTAGCGCGCAAGCCAACAGGAAACATTACCAGTTGGGAGCCCATTCCGGCAATCGCCAGATTAAATCGTGCTGCGCTACGTAGATACTATTCTGCACGACCGACGTTGAGGGTGCCTCACCACGCCGGAATTATCCGAATTGGCGGAAGCAAGTACCGTAGTGCCATGCCGAATCTTGCCGCGCACATTCCTCTGGTTCCCGGGTCCGGAATCCGCCGAATCTTCAATCTTGCCCTCAAATTGGACGGCATCACCTCCCTCGCGATTGGTGAGCCGGATGTTCCCGTAGCCCCGCACATTGCCGCTGCCGCGAAGCTGGCCTGGGACAACGATGAGACCAATTACACCGACAACGGCGGAATTCCGGCCCTTCGGCAGGCGATAGTGGAGAAGCTGGCTCGGGAGAACTCGATGAGGGTCGACGTGGAACAGGTGTGGGTCACCGTGGGCGCCACCCAGGGGCTGCACCAGGCCATGCACCTTCTGCTCGCCGCCGGCGACGAGGTCCTGGTGCCCGATCCCGGGTACACCACGTTCACCATGACCGCGCGGATGCTCGACGCCATTCCCGTTCCCTACCGGCTCAAACCGGAACACGGGTTCCTGCCCGACATCGATGAACTCGAACTGATTGTGACCGACCGCACCAGGGTGCTGATTGTCAACTCACCATCGAATCCCCTCGGCTCGGTCATCCCCGCGCCCGTGCTGCAGGAATTGCTCGACTTCGCCAAACGGCACGACCTGTGGGTGATCAGCGACGAGGTCTACGAATACTTCACCTGGGCCGAACCCCACGTCAGCATGGCAAGCCTCGATAAAGACGACCGTGTGTTCACCGCCTTTTCCCTCTCTAAGACGTACGCGATGACCGGAATCCGAGTCGGTTACCTGGTAACGCCCAAAGGGCTGTCCGACACCATGCGCACCGTCCAGGAAGCAGCAATCAGTTGTGTGGACACCCCCGCCCAGTACGCGGCCATCGCCGCGCTCACCGGTGACCACAGCCACGTGGTCGAAGCGCGTGAGCACTACCGCGAGAACATGATGATCGCGACACAACTGCTGGATGCGCGGGGGATCCGCTACCTCAACCCCAACGGCGCCTTCTACCTGTGGATCGACATGTCCCACGCCAGCGGCGGGGACGTCGCGACCTGGGCCGAGACGTTCCTGCTCTACAGCAAGGTTGCCGTCGCCCCCGGCAGCGCCTTCGGGCGTTCCGGCGAGGGCTGGATCCGAGTGTCGCTCGCCGCCACGCCCCACGACATCCGCACAGGCCTCGAGCGGCTGCCCGTGCCGGCGGTCACCGCCTAATAGATCCACCCGCGACGCCGGAGCGCGTTGGATCACTCATGTGCCGGTTCGGGGGATACCCGATAGTGGCCGGCGCCGGTGCCTCGTACGCTGGATGTATGACATCTCCCGAAACGCAGTCGGCCCAGGTCGCCAGCAAGAACCCTTACGCCACACAGATCGACCCAGACGCACGCATCCTCGGCTTGCTCAGCCTGATCGGCGGCATCGCCTCCATCGTGTTCGGGCAGACGATCATCCTGCCTGTTGCCGCCATCATCCTCGGCTTTATGGCCCGTCGCCGTGAGGTCGCCAGCCGCACCTTCGCCACCTGGGGAATTGCGCTCGGATTCCTGGCCCTGTTCGGCTGGGTGATTGTCATCATCCTCGGGGTTATTTTCGCCACACCCTTCTTCCTGTTCAGCATCTTCTAGGCAGCAAGCAGGGCGGGTTCGTCCGCCTCTTCGGCGAGGATGTGCGCCCAAGGTCCCGCGTCATGGGAGAATTGCACAAATGTCTCCCCGCGCACTCCAGGCCCTCGAGCCTGCCTCGACAGACCCCGCGTTCATCCGCAACTTTTGCATCATCGCTCATATCGATCACGGCAAGTCGACGTTGGCCGACCGCATGCTGCAGATCACGGGGGTGGTCAGCGACCGCGATATGCGTGCGCAGTACCTCGACCGGATGGATATCGAGCGTGAGCGCGGTATCACCATCAAGAGCCAGGCCGTGCGAATGCCCTGGGAGATGGACGGCCAGACCTACGCGCTGAACATGATCGACACCCCCGGCCACGTGGACTTCACCTACGAGGTATCGCGTTCGCTCGCGGCCTGCGAAGGTGCCATCCTGCTGGTCGATGCAGCCCAGGGCATCGAGGCCCAGACTCTCGCGAACCTCTACCTCGCCCTCGAGAACGACCTGACGATCATCCCCGTACTCAACAAGATCGACCTGCCAGCGGCAGACCCTGAGAAGTACATCAAGGAGATCGTTGGCCTTATTGGCTGCAAGCCGGAGGACATCCTCCTGGTCTCCGGCAAAACCGGTGTTGGTGTGCCGGAGCTGCTCGACCGTGCGACCCAGCTGATCCCCGCCCCGGTGGGAGACCCCAATGCCGCGGCTCGTGCCATGATCTTCGACTCCGTCTACGACTCCTACCGGGGTGTGATCACCTACGTCAGGATGATCGACGGCAGCCTGAAGCCGCGCGAGAAAATCATGATGATGAGCACCAAGAGTGCCCACGAAGTCCTCGAGATCGGCGTCAGCGCCCCCGAGCCGACACCTACCAAGGGCCTGGGGGTTGGTGAGGTCGGTTACCTCATCACCGGTGTGAAGGACGTGCGCCTCAGCAAGGTCGGCGACACCGTCACCACCCATGCCAAGCCCGCCACCGTCGCCCTCAAGGGTTACTCCGAACCGATGCCCATGGTGTTCTCCGGCGTTTACCCCATCGACGGCTCTGATTACCCGGTGCTGCGCGAAGCACTCGACAAGCTCAAGCTCAGCGACGCCGCCCTCGTGTACGAGCCCGAAACGTCCGTCGCGCTCGGCTTCGGCTTCCGCTGCGGATTCCTTGGCCTGCTGCACCTCGAGATTGTCACCGAGCGCCTCGAGCGCGAATTTGGTCTCGACCTCATCGCCACGGCACCTTCCGTGATCTATGAGGTCACCACGGACGATAAAAAGACCACGACCGTGACCAACCCGAGTGAATTCCCGGGCGGCAAGATCGCCAGCGTCAGCGAACCGATCGTCAAGGCCAACATCCTCACCCCAAAAGACTTCGTGGGCACCGTGATGGAACTCTGCCAGGGCCGCCGCGGCACCATGCTCGGGATGGAGTACGTCGGCGAGGACCGCGTCGAGCTGCATTACACGATGCCTCTTGGCGAGATCGTGTTCGATTTCTTCGACCAGCTCAAGGGCCGCACGGCCGGCTACGCGTCGCTCGACTACGAGCCGACCGGTGACCAGGTCGCCGACCTCGTGAAGGTCGACATCCTGCTCCAGGGCGAAGCGGTTGACGCGTTCAGCGCCATCGTGCACCGGGACAAGGCATACGCCTACGGTGTGCTGATGACCGAGCGCCTGAAAAAACTCATTCCCCGGCAGCAGTTCGAAGTGCCCATCCAGGCAGCCATCGGTGCGCGCATCATCGCCCGTGAGTCCATCAGCGCCATGCGCAAGGACGTACTCGCCAAGTGCTACGGCGGTGACATCACCCGCAAGCGCAAGCTCCTCGAGAAGCAGAAAGAGGGCAAAAAGCGAATGAAGATGGTTGGCCGGGTCGAGGTACCCCAGGAAGCCTTTATCGCCGCGCTCTCCGGGGAGACAGAGACCAAAAAAGAGAAGAAGTAGTGTCGCGCCTCGAGCCGTGGCAGCGTCCGGTCAGCTACGGAGCCGTTGGTGCGACGCAGGCCGTGGACCTGTTGGCCCATCCGCCCGCCGGTTTCCGGCCCATCGAGCGTCGTGTTCGCCTCGGCTTCGGTGACCACCGCTGGAAATATGCCTGGACGTCCACGCTCAGCTGGGGCATCCAGCGCGGCAGCGGCATGAAGGTGGAGCGAAGCGAATCGCCCGCCGCGGTAACCGATGTCACCTACAGTCCCGTAGGTTTCGACGAATTCGGTGTCGCCGTCGAACCCGCCAGCATCGACGATCCGCTGGCAGGTGAAACCGGTCCGGACGGCAGTGCCCTGATGAAACCAGGGGACACCGCGAACCTGCTGATCCCGTTCGGCCCCTTCACCGTCGGGTCCCCGGTTCGTGTTGTGTATGTGATCAACGAGCCGAACCGTAAGGGATTCGCGTACGGCACGCTGGAGGGCCACCCGGAAAGCGGCGAGGAATGCTGGATCGTCGAGCGCACCGAGGACGGCTCCGTCTGGCTGACGATCCGGGCGTTCTCGCGGCCCGCTCGCTGGTTCTGGTGGTTGGCGTCCCCCGGGCTGCGGGTGATGCAGTGGCGGTTTACCCGCCGCTACGAGCGCGTTTTGGCCGGTCCGATCACCGAGTAGTCCGCGGTCTGGGACAATGGGATAACCATGCCCAGCGCCTTACCCCTTGCCGATCCGGCACCCCGTGACGGACTCCTTCCCCTGTCGGTCACCGACGGGGCATCCACCCGAAATTTCGGGGTGTACCTGCACGTGCCCTATTGCCGGGTGCGTTGCGGTTACTGCGACTTCAACACCTACACCGCAGACGAACTGCGCGGTGCCAAACGCTCCGACTACGCTGGCCAGGCCATCGACGAGGTGGTGCAGGCGGGAAAGGTGCTCGCTGCGGCCCAGCTGCCTACGCGTGAAGCATCCACCATCTTCTTCGGCGGCGGAACACCCACCCTGCTTCCCGTAACTGACCTGGCCGCCATGCTGCACTCCGTCGTCGACACGTTTGGGCTGCAGGCTGGCGCCGAGGTCACTACCGAGGCGAACCCCGATTCCGTGGACCTCGATTACCTGCTCGCCCTCAAAGCCGCCGGCTTCACCCGGGTGTCCTTCGGTATGCAGTCGGCGGTTCCCCACGTTTTGGCGACGCTTGAGCGAACCCACGACCCCGCCCGAATACCGCTGGTCGTCGGCTGGGCGCGGCAGGTCGGGCTCCAGGTCAGCCTCGACCTGATCTATGGAACCCCCGGCGAGAGCCTCGACGACTGGCGCACCTCGGTGGAGCACGCCATCGCGCAGCAGCCCGACCACATCTCCGCCTACGCCCTGATCGTCGAGGACGGCACCAAACTGGCCAGGCAGATTCGCCGGGGCGAGGTTGCGACCCCCGACGACGACCTGCAGGCTGACATGTATGAACTGGTGGATGCTGCGCTGGCGGACGCCGGATACTCCTGGTACGAAGTCAGCAACTGGGCTCGCTCTGGCGACTTCCAGTCACGGCACAACCTCGCATACTGGCAGGGACATGACTGGTGGGGTGTTGGCCCCGGGGCGCACAGCCACGTGGGTGGGGTGCGCTGGTGGAACGTCAAACACCCTGCCGCCTACGCCGACCGCATCGCGGCCGGTGACTCACCCGCCGCGGGTCGGGAGACCCTCGATGACGAGACCCGGCGGGTTGAGCGGGTGCTGCTGATGACGCGTATCCGCGAAGGGCTTCCGACCAGTGACCTCACGCCGGAGGGGCGCGTCGCGGTCGCCGGGCTCATTGCCGACGAACTGGTCACACCGGGGCCGGCATTGCGTGGCCGCATCGAGCTGACCCTGCGGGGACGCCTGCTGGCGGACGCGGTGGTACGCCGCCTTCTCGACGAGTAGCAGTGTCTCGTTCTACTTGATGAACTCGATGGTCAGCGGGTACTTGTAGGTCTGGCCATTGTTCGCGGCCACTGCCGCCAGGATCGAGAACACAATAACGATGATGTACACGGCCGGCAGGATAAAGAGGCCGATCAGGGCGATCGTGGTGATCGAGCCGATTGCGTAACCGATCAGCGAGGTCAGCTGGAAGTTCAGCGCCGCCGTGGTGTGCTGGCGGACAAACGGACCGCGATCCTTGAGCAGCAGGTACCCCAGCAGAGCTGGCAGTACCGGAACGAAAATGCCGGCGACGTGGACGAGGGTCGCCCACATCTTCTCATCACTCGGGTTCAGCGGCGTGGCCGTTGCGTACGGGTCCTTCGGAGGAGGGGTATCTGACATGTTCCCATTATCTTTCAGAGGTCGGGCAACGGGGAATGCGCCGGGCGGACGAGTGGCGTGCCGACTACTTGATCAGGCGGAGGGCAAAGGGGTAGCGGTAGGTTCCGCCGCCGTTGACCCGGATGCCGGCGATGATCGAGAAGACCACATTCGCCAGGTAGAGCAAAAATGGCAGGTTCCCCAGTAGCGACGAGAGCCCGCCGGCGCCGGCGAAGAACAGGATCGTGCCGAGGATCTGCACCACGATCGACAGGGCGACGGCGGCGATCGCGTAGGTGATCTGGAAGTTCAGCGCCTCCTTGGCCTCCTGGCGGGTCAGGTTCCCGCGGTCTTTGAAGACCAGGAAAATGACGAGCGACGGGATGAAAAGGAGCACACCGCCAAAGTGGGCGAATGACGCCCACTGTTTGTCTTCTGCGGGGGTCAGAGGAACAGCGGGGCCAACCGAGGGGGATGAGCCGGACATGGTGACTTTCCTTTCGAGGGCAGCGCGAGGACCGTGCGTGGACAAAGTAGCGTCTACTGGCTGCCGCGTGCAACGAAAAACTTCGGGTCGTCACGATAGAATTAGCAGTCACAATCCACGAGTGCCAAGAATTGAGAGGAGCGTCTCGTATGGTTTCGGAACGCGGACTCGATGTTCTCCGAGTGATCGTCCAGGACTACGTCGCCTCTCGCGAACCGGTCGGCTCCAAATCGATTGTGGAACGTCACTCCTTCGGGGTGTCTGCTGCAACGATCCGCAACGACATGGCTCTCCTCGAAGAAGAGGAACTGATCGTCGCGCCCCACACGTCATCCGGCCGGGTGCCAACGGACAAGGGGTATCGCCTCTTCGTTGACCAGCTCGCCGACCTGCGACCCCTCACCGGTGCCCAGCGCCACGCCATCGAGGCCTTCCTCGACCAGTCGATCGACCTCGACGACGTGATGGCCAGGACCGTACGCCTGCTCTCGCAGTTGACCAACCAGGTCGCCCTGGTGCAATACCCGTCGCTGGCTCGTTCGCGTGTTCGTCACATCGAACTTGTTCCCCTCAGCTCCACCAGGGTGATGACCGTTTTTATTACCGACAGCGGGCGGGTGGAACAGCGGATGCTGGATGTCGCCGCCCCCCTCGACGAGGCGTTTGTCAGCGAGTTGCGCACGCGGCTGAATGCCACGCTGGTCGGTCTTGGCCTTGCCGAGGCAGCAACGATGCTGGTGACCCTTCCGGAGCAGTTCGTTCCCCAGCAGCAGCCGATCGTTCGCCTGGTTGTCTCGAGCCTGATCGAACAGGTCGCAGCCAACCGGCAGGACAAGCTGGTCATGGCGGGTACGGCGAACCTGGTGCGCACCGAAGACGACTTCGCCGGCAGCATCTACCCGGTTCTCGAGGCGATCGAGGAACAGGTTACGCTTTTGAGACTGTTCAGCGAGATGGCGGTCGACCAGCACGGTGTGCCGTTGAATCACGGTGTCTCCGTCAGCATCGGACGCGAAAATGCAGAATTCGGCCTGGGCGAGACATCCGTCTTGACCAGCGGATACGGGGCTTCCGGTGGAAGCCTCGCACGACTTGGCGTATTGGGACCAATACGCATGGACTACTCGAACAACATGGCCGCGGTACGGGCAGTAGCCCGTTACCTGACGCGGCTGCTCGGTGAGGAATAAGTGGCAGACCATTACGAAGTACTCGGCGTTTAACGAAACGCCACCCCTGACGAGATCAAGAAGGCGTACCGCCGACTTGCCCGGGAACTCCACCCGGACGTCAACCCGAACCCGGAGGCGTCCGACCAGTTCAAGCTGGTCACCCACGCCTACGACGTACTGAGCGATCCGCAGGCACGCCAGCAGTACGACATCGGACCCCAGCCCGGCTTCGGCGGCAACGGCGGCGGGTTCGGCGGCTTCGGCGACATCTTCGAGACATTCTTCGGAGGCGGCGGTCAAAGCCGCGGCCCCCGTTCCCGCCGCGAGCGAGGCCAGGACGCCCTGGTGCGCGTCGAGATGGAACTCGACGAGATCATCTTCGGCAGCACCCGCGATATCGAGGTGAACACAGCGATCCTCTGCGAGACGTGTAACGGAAGCTGCTGCGCACCCGGCACCTCGCCCGCCACCTGTGACATCTGCCGCGGTAGCGGCCAGATCCAGCGTGCCGTGCGCAGCCTGCTCGGAAACGTGATGACCTCCAGCCCCTGTGGCACCTGCCGCGGCTACGGAACCGTAATCCCGCACCCGTGCCCCACCTGCCAGGGACAGGGCCGCGTCCGCGCTGCCCGCACTATTTCGGTCGACATCCCCGCCGGTGTTGACACCGGCCTGCGCCTGCAGATGCCGTCCCAGGGTGAAGTCGGCCCCGCCGGCGGCCCCCAGGGTGACCTGTACCTCGAGATCAAGGTGCGCCACCACGACACCTTCAGCCGTAACGGCGACGACCTGCTCGCCACCCTGGAAATTCAGATGACGGACGCGATCCTCGGCACAACGGCGACGTTGAAGACACTGGACGGCGAAGTGGTCCTCGATATCAAGCCGGGCATCCAAAGCGCCGAGGTCTTGACGGTGAAGGACCGCGGTATCACGCGCCTGCGCGGCGGTGGTCGCGGTGACCTCAAGATTGGTGTGCAGGTGGTCACCCCCACCAAGCTCAACCACAAGGAACAGAACCTCATCAAGGAACTGGCGAAGTCGCAGCGGGCGGTGTCACCACACCTGTCCCACTTCCAGCAGGGACTGTTCGCAAAGCTCCGTGATCGCTTTATGAACGTCTGAGGTTTCGCTTAATGGCACATTTTTACCTCAATGAGTCGCTGGCCTCCGTCGAGGTCGGCGCACTCGTCGAGTTGACCGGAACCGAGGCACGCCACGCGGTGACGGTCAGCCGGGTGGCGTCGGGGGAGACTCTCGTTATCGGAAATGGTGCGGGACTGGTTGTCACCGGCATCGTCACCGCTGCTGAACCCACCCGGCTCGCGCTGACGGTGACGACGGTTGTCTCGACCGCTGCCGCGTCCCCGGGAATCTGGTTGGCGCAGGCTTTGGCGAAAGGCGATCGGGACGAGATGGCGGTCCAGGCCGCAACCGAACTCGGCATCGACGGTGTCATCCCCTGGTCGGCGTCCCGCAGCATCTCCCGTTGGGAGGGGGCGAAGGTGGCAAAGGGCCGGCAGCGTTGGGCGGCCATCGCGCGCGAAGCCACCAAACAATCGATCAGGCCCTGGCTCCCCGAGGTCGGTGAGGTGGTTTCCACCAAACAACTGGCCATCCTCGCCGCCTCCACCCAGATGTTGGTGCTTCACCCGGAAGGCGTCGCGTCGCTGGCGACTATCGAACCTGACGGCCGCGACGTTGTTGTGGTTGTTGGCCCCGAGGGAGGCATCTCCCCGGCAGAGCTTGATCTTCTCTCCTCCGCCGGCGCCACGGCGGTGCGGCTCGGCGATAATGTGCTTCGCACTTCCACCGCCGGCCCCGCCGCAGTCGCTGTGCTGAGCGCGAAACTCGGCCGATGGTGACCACCAATGTCCTACGCTAAGCAGATGGTTAACAGCGAACCGTCCCTCTTCAGCCGCATCGTCTCGCGCGAAATCCCGGCGGACATCGTCTTCGAAAACGACCGCGTCATTGCCTTCAACGACATAGCTCCCCAGGCCGCCGTCCATGTTCTCGTTGTGCCCAAAACGGAGCAATACAAAAACGTCGCCGAGCTGGCCGCAGCGGACCCTGGGCTCCTCGCCGAATTGGTCGCCACCGCCAACAATCTGGCAGGCGAGCTCTCCAACGGCGAGTTCCGGCTGGTCTTTAACAGCGGAGCCAGCGTTGGCCAGACCGTTTTCCATGTTCATGCCCACGTGATCAGCGGTGCGCTGGTGGAAGGTTCTCTTGCCAAATAGCGACAACACGGCCGTCCCCGGTTTCGAGGAGGAACGGCTGGATATCCTCGTCGACGGTGTTGCAATGGTGCGTCTTCTCGGACCGCAGGACCGTCTGCTCAAAACAATCGAACGGCAATACCCGCAGGTGCGGGTCGTGACCCGGGGCAACGAAATCACCCTGAGCGGCGAAAGCAGCCAGGTTCTAGCAGCCAGTCAACTGGTTGAGGAGTTGGTGCAGATGGTGCGAAACGGCGCCGAACTGGAAACATCGGACGTCACGTCGTCCGCAGCCATCCTGGAATCCGGCGCGGGAAGTCCATCTGACCTACTCGGCCAGCCCATTCTCACCAGCCGTGGAAAGACGATCCGGGCAAAAACGCTCGGCCAGCGTGAGTACGTCGACGCCATGGACCAGTTCACGATCGTTTTCGGCATCGGCCCCGCCGGAACCGGCAAAACCTACCTCGCAATGGCGAAGGCGGTGCAGGCTCTTCAGCGCAAAGAGGTCGAGCGCATCATCCTCACCCGCCCTGCCGTCGAAGCCGGCGAGCGGCTCGGATTTCTGCCGGGTACCCTCACCGACAAGATCGACCCATACCTTCGTCCGCTCTACGACGCGCTGAACGAGATGATGGACCCGGAGGTCGTGCCGAAGCTGCTCGCCGCCGGCACCATCGAGGTTGCTCCGCTGGCCTACATGCGTGGGCGAACCCTGAACAATGCGTTCATCGTTTTGGACGAAGCCCAGAACACCACTCCAGAACAGATGAAGATGTTCCTCACCCGACTCGGCTTCGGGTCGAGAATGATCGTCACCGGCGACGTCACGCAGATCGACCTTCCCACGGGAGCCAGCGGACTGCAGCTGGTAACGCGGGTGCTCGACCAGATTGACGACATTCACTTCGCCCGTCTGACCAGCGCCGACGTCGTCCGTCACACCCTCGTGGGGCAGATCGTCGACGCGTACACCACATACGATGCAGAACGCCAGGCCGCCCGCTACGAACGGGAGAACGGCGAGGCACACGACCCCAACCGCGCGGAACGTCGCGGTCATGCACCGACAGACAGCCAGCGGCCAACACGACCAGATAACAAAAGGTGGGGTCGCTAATGTCGATCGAAATCAACAACGAATCCACGATCGAGGTGGATGAAGCGGCAATCCAGCGTCTCGTCAGCTTCAACCTCGACCAACTGCACGTGCATCCCGACGCCGAACTGGCCATCGTGCTGGTCGACGAAGCAGCGATGGAGCAGCTTCACGTGCAGTGGATGGATGAGCCGGGTCCCACCGACGTGCTCAGCTTCCCCATGGACGAACTTCGCCCCGGTACGGAAGACGCTCCCACCGAGGCCGGACTGCTCGGTGACATCGTGCTCTGCCCCCAGGTTGCCGTCGCACAGGCGGAAACGGCCGGTCACAGCACCCTCGAGGAATTGTTCCTGCTGACCACCCACGGTCTGCTCCACCTGCTCGGGTTCGACCACGCCGAACCCGATGACGAAAAGGAGATGTTCGGCCTCCAGCGCGACCTCCTCGTCGGCTTCGCCATGGCAGAGCGCAGACGGTAAACGAGTCAACGATGATCACGATTTTCGTCAGCGTCGCCGTGGTCCTCGTAGTTTTCGGTGGCCTCCTGGCCGCTTCGGACTCCGCCCTGCAGGTGCTCTCCCGCACCGATCTGGTCGATATGGCCGCCCAGAGCCGCTCACGTCGGTCACTCCTCGCGATCGCCGATGACCTCGGCGCGCACATCAACGCGTTGAACTTCATGCGGGTGGTGTCAGAGACAACGGCCGCCGTGTTGATCTCCCTCGCCTTCGCGTACTCCTTCGACCGGTGGTGGTTGGCTCTGCTGTTCAGCGCGCTGCTGATGACCGCCGTGTCCTTTGTGCTCGTAGGCTCCAGCCCCCGCAGCGTTGGGCGCGCCCACTCTCGGGCGATCATCCGGTTCGCCGCAGGAACAATCCGCGCCATCCGCCTCTTCCTCGGCCCCATCGCCAACGCGCTGGTCGCGATCGGAAACCGGGTCACCCCTGGTCGACCCAAAAATGCGACCTTCTCCAGTGAAGAACAACTGCTGAGCATGGTCGACGAGGCTACAGAGTTGGATGTCCTCGAGGAGAGTGACCGCGAGCTCATCCACTCCATCTTCGAATTCAACGAGACGGTGGTGCGCGAGGTGATGATCCCTCGCACGGACATGATCACCGTCGACGGCGACGACACCCTCGGTACCGCGATGGGATTGTTCCTCAGCCGCGGTGTGTCACGGATGCCCGTCCTTGGCGAAGACATCGACGACGTGCTCGGCATCCTCTACCTCCGCGACGTCGCCCGGCTCACCTACGAGAGAACGTCCGAAGCGGAATCCACCACCGCCGCCGAGCTGGTGCGGCCAGCACTGTTTGTCCCCGAGTCGAAAAAAGCCGACGACACCATGCGCCAGATGCAGCTGGAATCCAACCACCTGGCGATGGTGGTCGACGAATATGGCGGGATCGCGGGTTTGGTTACCCTGGAAGACCTCATCGAGGAACTGGTGGGCGATATCTCTGACGAGTACGACCGCGAGGTCGCGGACTTCGAAGAAATCACCCCCGGCCGATTCCGCGTGAACGCTCGGATGCCCGTTGACGAACTCGGCGACCTGTTCGGCCTCGAACTGACCGACGACGAGGTCGACTCGGTTGGTGGGCTCTTATCCAAAACGCTCGGTCGCCTGCCGATCGCCGGCTCGAGTGCACAAACCTCCGGATTGGTACTGACCGCTGAGCGCACCGAGGGCCGCCGCAAACGGGTCAGCACCGTGCTGGTGGAACGTGACCAGAACCTAATTGACGTACAGTCGGCCTTCGGGTCCGACAGAGACACCGACGAGTGAGCGCCGCATTGCCAGGCAGCCACGACGAACAACCAAAGGAAACACACACAATGCCTACCTCTGACGCCGACAACGCCTTCCGGGCAGGATTTGTGAGTTTCGTTGGTCGCCCCAACGTGGGAAAGTCGACCCTCACCAACGCGCTGGTGGGGGAGAAGGTGGCCATCACCTCGTCCAAACCACAGACCACCCGCCGTGCCATCCGCGGCATCATGCACCAGAGTGACGGGCAGCTGATCCTCGTCGACACCCCCGGTATGCACCGCCCGCGCACCCTCCTTGGTGAGCGCCTCAACACCATCGTGCAGAACACCCTGGCCGACGTCGACGTGGTTGGCTTCTGCATCCCGGCGAATGAGAAGATCGGGCCCGGCGACAAGTACATCAACGAACAGCTCGACAGCTTCCCGCGGGCGAAGAAGGTGGCGATCGTGACCAAGATCGATGCCGCATCCCGCCCCGCCGTAGCCCAACAGCTGCTCGCCGTCAGCGAATTGCGCGACTGGGAGGCGATCATCCCGATCTCCTCGACCAGTCGGATCCAGCTCGACACCCTCGCCACCCAGCTCATCCGGCTAATGCCCCTGTCGCAGGCCCTCTACCCGTCCGATGCGGTGACGGACGAGGGAATCGAGGCCCGGGTCAGCGAACTCATCCGTGAGGCCGTGCTCGAGGGCGTCGAGGACGAGCTACCCCATTCGATCGCCGTCACCATCGACGACATGGTCGAACGCGACGACAAGGACCTCCTGGAGATCTACGCGAACCTCTTTGTTGAGCGGGACAGCCAGAAGGGCATCATCATCGGCCACAAGGGCGAGCGGCTGCAGGACGTCGGAGCCCGCGCCCGCGCCCAGATCGAGAAACTGGTCGGCAAGCAGGTCTTCCTCTCGATCCGGGTGAAGGTGGCAAAGGACTGGCAGCGCGACCCGAAGCAGCTCGGCCGCCTCGGGTTCTAAACACCGCATAATCCTCTGATTCCGCGGTGTCCTCCTCGGGCACCGCGGCATACATCGGGAGGATGACTTTCGGAAACTGATCGTGCCGGGGGCGCGTGCTGGCCCTACCGTGTACCTATGTTCCGATTTCTCCGCCCGTACCAACTGGTGATCGACGCCGTTGTCGCCGTCTTTTTCTTTTACGGGGTTTTCACGCTGTCAACCGGCAGCAGTGCGGAATATTTGCTCGCCGCTTCGCTCGCAGTTGCCCTGCTGTTGCGGCGCCTGTCACCCGGGGTCGCCCTCGCGCTGTGCTGGGCGGCCGCCTGCGCCCAAATGTATCAAGCGGGGCTGCAGCCCAACCTCGCCGACTTCGCGATCCTCGCCGTGCTGTTCTCCACGTCCGCCTACGGCGGACGGGTCATCAAATGGCTGGGACTCGCCTCGGTCGGCCTTGGCGCGATCCTCGGAAGCACCTTCCTGGTGCTTACCGGCGGTTCGTATCAGTTCGGGTTCAACCTTAACTCTGACAACGTGAATGGGATCGCCGGGCTCACGCTCCAGCTGGTGTTCCTTTTCGTTGCGATGCTGGTGCTGCTCGGTATGCCGTGGACACTCGGACTTCTCGTGCGGACGAGGATGGCCGCGCGCGCCAGCCGGGAGGCTGAAGTGGCGGCGCAGCTCGAGGCGGAACGTGCGGAGCAGGACGTCATCGTTGAGCAGGAACGAACCAGGATCGCCCGGGACATGCACGACGTTGTGGCCCATTCCCTCGCCGTGGTGATCGCCCAGGCGGACGGTGCCAGGTACGCGCGTGAGGGAGACCCTGCCGCCGTCGACGGCGCCCTCACGGCGATATCCACCACGGCACGCGATGCCCTCGCGGATGTTCGCCTCCTCCTCGGCCAGCTGCGCCACAACCAGGGCGAGGGGCCACAGCCCGACCTGGAAGACCTTGAACGACTCCTGACGCAGCTGCGCTCCTCGGGGCTCGTCATCGGCGACTCGACCGAGGGGACACCGCTTCAACTCGGGCTGGGCCCGCAGCTGGCGATTTACAGAATTGTCCAGGAAGCCCTCACCAATGTCCTGCGGCACGGGGATGTGACGCAGGAGGTCTGCGTCCGCTTCCGCTGGACACCAACCGACCTGGAGGTCACTATCACAAGCTCGCTTAAGGCATCAGCCCACACTGCCGAACTCCGGCTCGGTCACGGGTTGGCGGGGATGCGCGAGCGTGCAACGCTCGCAGGCGGGCGCCTCAGCGCCGAGCCCATCGGGGAGACATTCGTTGTCGCCGCGTCCGTGCCGGCCGCCGGGATCGCGGTGCGCGCATGAGCACCCAGATCACCGTTGGCCTCGTCGACGACCAGGCCCTGTTCCGCGCCGGAATCCGGATGCTGGTCTCGTCCCAACCCGACCTGAAATTCGTGGGGGAAGCCAGTAACGGTGCCGAGGGAATCACCATGGCCGCCACCGCGAGACCGGACGTGATCCTGATGGACATCCGGATGCCGGTGATGGACGGTATTGATTCGACCAGGGCGATCCTCGCGGCCGCTGACAGCCGCGGCGAAGCGCCGCCGCGGATCATCGTGCTGACGACCTTCGACCTGGACGAAGCCGCCACCCGAGCCATCCGCGGCGGGGCGAGTGGCTTCCTGCTGAAAGACACCGACCCGGAGTTCCTCCTCGCCGCGATACGCACCGTGCATTCCGGCACGGCCGTCATCGCCGCCTCGGCAACACGGGAACTTTTTGAACACTTTGACTCCGGGGTAGCCGCTGTCGAAGTGCCGGCCTCATTTTCCACGCTGACGTCGCGCGAGCGGGATATTTTCCTGTTGGCATCCCGCGGACTCAGCAACGCGGAGATCGCCGCCGCCGAGTTCCTCAGCGAGGCGACCGTGAAAACGCACATCAGTCGCATCCTCGCCAAGCTCGGCCTCCGGGACAGGGTCCAGCTGGTGGTGTTCGCGTTCGAAAACCACCTGGTGGAGTGATCAGGTCGCCCCGGAGTCATCCTGAGGGCTGACCCGGTCCATCCCTGCGCCGGATGTGGCGTTCTCCGGGCCTTTCTAGGTTGAGAGTTATGGAAACCTCAACCACCGGCCAGGCCTTCGTCGCCCGGGTAGCCGGCGTCACAAAATCGTACGGAACGGGAACAGCGAAGGTGTCGGCACTGTCCGAGGTGTCGCTTGGCCTGCACCGCGGACAGTTCACCGCGATCATGGGTCCAAGCGGCTCCGGCAAGTCAACGCTGATGCACATCATGGCCGGGCTGGACAGCCCAACAACCGGGCAGGTCTGGCTGGGGGACAGCGAAATAAGTGGCCTCGGGGACACGGAACTGACCCTGCTTCGGCGTCGCCGGATCGGGTTCGTCTTCCAATCCTTCAACCTTGTGCCCACGCTGACCATCGAGGGAAACATCCACCTTCCCTTCGAGCTCGACGGACGACGCCCGACAGCCGCAGAAGAAGCGTGGATCTCGGAACTGGTCAACGCCCTCGGCCTGGATGCCCGGCTCACCCACCGCCCGCATGAACTGTCCGGAGGCCAGCAGCAGCGGGTCGCCATCGCCCGCGCCCTCGGTACCCGGCCCGACCTGATCTTCGCCGATGAGCCGACCGGCAACCTCGATTCACGAACCGGCCGGCAGGCGCTGGCGCTGCTGGCCTCGGCGAGCGCCCAGTACGGACAGAGTATTGCGATGGTCACCCATGACCCGGTTGCCGCGAGCTACGCCGACCGCATCGTGTTCCTGGCCGACGGGGCCGTCGTAGAGGAACGCGGCCGGTCAACACCCGAGGAGATCAGCAGCTTTATGCTCGCCATGGAGCGCGCAGCGTGAGGGCAGCGGCTCTTCGGGAACATGCCCCGAGTATCCTCGTCGCCTCTCTCAGCGCCGCGTTCGGCGCTACCCTGCTGCAGGTCAGCCAGGCTGTCAACGTGATGATCGGCGGGGACGAGATCGCCGAGGCGAGTTCGTCGGCTGGACTGATGCTGGCCCTCGTCGCCGGGGTGTTCATCGTCATCGCGATCTACGTGGGTGCCGTTGTCACCACCAACACGTTCGCCACCATCATCGCCGGGCGGACGAGGACCATCGCCCTGATGCGGCTGATTGGTTCAAGCGCGATCTCCCAGCGTCGTGCTGTCGCACGGGAGGGGCTGCTGATCGGAGTCATCGGCGCGATCACGGGGGTGTTGGCCGGCACAGCCCTGACCTGGCTCCTGGTCACCGTGCTCATCGCAACCGACACCGTTCCCTCCTTCGATTACAACTACCTGCAGCCGGTTGTGCTGCTGCCCGCCGTCGCCGTATTGCTGACCACTTGGATAGCCTCATGGGTTGGTTCGCGCCGTGTCCTCACCGTGTCGCCCATCCAGGCAACGGGAGCGGCCCAGGAACGAAGCAGCGAGCAGGTGCGTGCGCGCACCGGCCGCAACATTGTGGCGATCGTGCTGTTCAGCCTCGGCATCATCATCATGTTGCTCGGGGTTTTTGTCGGCCTGGGAAGCCCATTTGGGGTACTCATCGCAATGGGCGGTGGGGTTATGTCGTTCACCGGGCTTGTTCTCGGGGCGCACCTGGCCATCCCGCCGGTACTGCGGCTCGTCGGTCGGCTGTTCGGTGCCCGCCCGGCCGCGCGGCTGGCATCGGAGAACGCCGTCCGTTACCCGGAACGCAGCGCCAGAAACCTGATCGGACTGGTCATCGGCATCACCCTCGTCACGATGTTCTCGGTCGCAATCGGCAGCTTCCAGTCGCTGATGCGGGGCATCGCTGACACCGACCCTGCAGTTTATGACGCCATCGACGAGACGCTGACGATCACCGTAATCGTGTTCTCCGCGCTGACCGGGTTCAGCGCGCTGATCGCGGCAGTTGGCATGGTCAACAACCTGTCGCTGAGCGTCCTCCAGCGCACCCGTGAGCTCGGCCTGCTGCGCGCCCTCGGGTTCACGGCGGCCCAGGTGCGCCGGATGATCCTCGTGGAGAGTGTGCAGCTCACCGCAGCCGCCGTGGTGATCGGCCTGTTGTTGGGAACCTTCTACGGCTGGGCCGGTGCACAATCGCTGTTCGGATCCATAAGCGGTGGGGCCGGCCTGATCATGCCAACCGTTCCGCTGTCACTGGTGGCAACGGTGCTGGGGGCCGCGACCATCCTGGCCCTCGGTGCATCGGTTGTGCCGGCACGCCGCGCTACCGCCGTGTCACCGGTTACCGCCCTCGCCGACCAGTAGCCGGCGGGGCGGTGCAGGGGATTGGCGGGCCGGTGTTCTCGTCAACGCCGCGGGATGGTGATAACCTCGGGGGATGTTGTTCGGTCTGCTCCTTCTTAGCTGCCGCGACGAGTCCTAGCCAGGCCTCCCTCGTCGCGGAGTTCGCCATTGGCTGACCACAACAACCCCGGGAAGAGAACCTGATGCGCAACACCCAGAAGCCGTCGCTGATGCCGACGCACAAGTACCGTGCCTACAACGAGCAGTTCGCCGTCGATCTGCCCGATCGCACCTGGCCAACCAAAACGATCACAACCGCCCCCATCTGGTGCGCCGTTGACCTTCGGGACGGCAACCAGGCGCTCATCGACCCGATGAGCCCCGAGCGCAAACGAATTATGTTCGAGCTGCTGGTTCGGATGGGCTACAAGCAGATCGAGGTCGGCTTCCCCTCCGCCAGCCAGACGGACTTCGACTTTGTGCGCTCGCTGATCGAGGACAACCTGATCCCCGACGACGTCACCATCCAGGTGCTGACGCAGGCGCGCGAGCACCTGATTAACCGCACCTACGAGTCGATCAAGGGCGCCAAGCAGGCGATCGTTCACCTGTACAACTCCACCAGCATCCTGCAGCGCGAGGTGGTGTTCCGCTCCGACCGCCAGGGCATCATCGATATTGCCCTCGAGGGCGCCCGCCTCTGCAAGGTGGCAGAGGCCACGGTGCCAGGTACCGACATCTACTACGAATACTCCCCGGAGAGCTACACCGGCACCGAGTTGGACTTCGCGCTCGAGATCAGCAACAAGGTCCTCGCGGTCTTCGAGCCCACCCCGGAGCGCAAGGTCATCCTGAACCTGCCCGCCACGGTTGAGATGGCCACCCCGAATGTCTACGCCGACTCCATCGAGTGGATGTCCCGCAACCTGGACAACCGGGAGAGCATCCTGCTCAGCCTGCACCCGCACAACGACCGTGGAACGGGAATCGCTGCGGCCGAGCTCGGCTACCTCGCCGGGGCCGACCGCATCGAAGGGTGCCTGTTTGGCAACGGCGAGCGCACCGGCAATGTCGACCTGGTCGCCCTCGGTCTGAACCTGTTCACCCAAGGCATCGATCCGCAGATCGATTTCAGCGACCTCGATGAGATCCGTCGCACCGCCGAGTACTGCAACCAGCTGAAGGTGCACGAGCGCAGCCCGTGGGCCGGTGACCTCGTGTACACGGCCTTCAGCGGCTCGCACCAGGACGCGATCAAAAAGGGCTTCGAGGCCATGGCTGCCGAGGCTACAGCCACCGGGGTTGGCGTCGACGACCTGGTCTGGGCTGTCCCGTACCTGCCCATCGACCCCAAGGATGTGGGGCGCGGTTACGAGGCCGTTGTCCGCGTCAATTCGCAGTCGGGCAAGGGTGGTGTCGCTTACCTGCTGAAGACCGACCACGCGCTCGACCTGCCGCGTCGCCTGCAGATCGAATTCAGCGGGGTTGTCCAGGCCAAAACGGATGCGGAGGGCGGCGAGGTGACGAGCGAGCAGATCTGGTCCATCTTCCAGGATGAGTACCTGCCGGCACCGGCACACCGCCCCGAGGACAAGTGGGGCCGGTTCGAGCTCACCCGCATGAACACCTCAAGCGACCTGACCGGCAGCGTGTCCCTGCAGACCCAGCTGCGGGTCGGTGAGGACGTCCTCGCGGCGAACAGCGTCGGCAACGGCCCGATCGCCGCGTTCCTCGGCATCATGGCCGACCAGGGCATCGAGGTGGAACTCTTCGACTACGTGGAGCACGCCCTCAGCGCCGGTGGCGATGCGATTGCCGCCTCCTACGTTGAACTGCGGGTGAACGGTAAAACCCTGTGGGGTGTCGGAATCGACGCGGATATCTCCACGGCGTCGCTGAAGGCCGTGGTGTCCGCCGTCAACCGGGCCGTGCGCGCCGAGGCCGGCGACCGCGAACTGGCGGCCGTCTAAGCAGCATCGCGGGGCGCTCGCCCCGCAGCTTCCCTACCGGCTGCCGCTGGCGGGCCGCCGCAGTGACTACTCCGGGCGGTCTCGCCGGCGTAGTCGGCGCGGTATCCACGGCCGTGTCGGCGGCGACTTCTTCGCGCTGCGGATGACCGGCAGGTGGATGCTCGTCGTGGGGGTTTGCTCCGTGTCCGGCGAGCTCGTTCGCTGCACCCGCAGCGCGGTCGTGTCAAGGAACGAACCGTCGACGCTGATCCGTGGGATCCGGCCGGTACTGGTGTCGCGGGCGGCTGCACTTTCCCGGGGTAGTCGGATTGCGCCCGTCGACCGCGATGGCGTTGCGTCGCGGATGATCCGAATGGATGTGGTGTCCCGGGATACCTGGCTCTCCCGCGTCATTTGGCTCTCGCGGGCCGCGCGCGGTCCACGCGGCATCCGCCGCATCCGGGGGAGCCGGGGGATGCTTTCGATCCGTCGTTGCTCGGGAAGCTGCCAGTTGAACAGGATGGCGAGTACCCGAACCCCGAACGTCACCGTGACGCATACGATGGCGGCGATGAACAGGGGCGCACCGAGCGACAGCGAGATGACCAGGGTGGTGGAGCCGAGCAGGGCCGCTACGGCGTAGAGCGACCCGACGTGCATCAGCGCGATCGGCAGGTTCAGCAGGATGTCCCGCAGGATCGACCCACCGACGGCGGACAACACTCCCACAAAAATGCTGGGCACGGCCGGGAGTCCCAACGCGAGGGCCTTGGTGGTTCCAATGGCCCCGAAGAGGCCGATAGTCAACGCGTCGAGGACCGTGATGACCCCGTTGAGTTTGGAAAACACCCGCTCGAGCAGCATGCCGATCAGCGCGGCAGCGACACCGGTTGGCAGGTACCAGTTGCTTTCCAGGGTGGCGGGCACCAGCACCAGGAGTACGTCGCGGATCAGACCACCGCCGAAGCCGGAGGCGATTCCGACAACTGCCACGCCGAGCAGGTCGATGCGCCGGTCACGGAACTGGGCGGCGAATAGGGCGCCCTGCAGAGCCCCGACGCCCACGGCCAGGAGGTCGGCCCACAGGGGGATCACAAGTGTCACGGGGGTCACCCCTGTTTGTACCACGCGTGCCGCGGTGCCCGCAGGACGGTGCCCCTCGCTCGGCCGGTTCCGTTTGTTGCGATTGGCTTACACCCGCCCGGCGGCTTCGGCCATTGTCGCCCGGTCAGGGGATACTGGTCACGTGCCCCTTTATCGTGACGAAGCCGTAGTGCTGCGTACCCACAAGTTGGGAGAGGCAGACCGCATCGTCACCATGCTCAGCCGCGAACACGGCAAGATCCGGGCCGTCGCCAAGGGCGTTCGCCGCACCGCCTCGAAGTTCGGCGCCCGGCTTGAACCCTTTATGGTCGCCGATGTGCAACTGTTCGAGGGCCGCAGCCTCGACATCATCACGCAGGCAGAAACCCTCGGTGCGTACGGCGCCGAGATCGCCTCCGACTACTCCAGCTACACCGCAGCCACCGCCATGGTCGAAACGGCCGACAAGGTCACCGATGACGACGGCAGCCTGCAGCAGTACCTTCTCCTGGTCGGCGCGCTGCGTTCCCTCGCGCGGCGCGAGCATGCCCCCAGCCTGACGCTCGACTCCTACCTCCTGCGCTGCCTGTCCATCGCCGGCTGGGCCCCGAGCTTCGTTGATTGCGCCGTGACGGGCGAACCCGGCCCGCATTCGGCGTTTGTGGTGCAAATGGGCGGAGTGGTCGCCGACTCGGTTGCACCGCCCGGTGCACCGCGGCTGGATGTCTCCACCATCAACCTGCTGTCGTCTCTGCTCGCCGGGGACTGGGCGTTCGCAGACACAACGGCGGAGCGCACCAGGAACCAGGCCAGCGGCGTGGTTGCCGCATATACCCAGTTCCACCTCGAGCGCGGGCTGCGCTCCCTGCAACACGTCGATCGCACACCGGACACCCGCGCCTCTCTCGCGACCGGTCCCACCACGGCCGGAGCCACACCATGACCCCCGTTGCCAAGACCCATCGTGATGCGGTCGATTTCAAAGCCGTCGACTGGACGGGAATCTACCCACCGGACATCCCCCGCAAGGCGGTCCCGTCGCACGTCGCCATTGTGATGGACGGCAACGGCCGCTGGGCGAACGGCAAGGGCCTCACCCGCATCGAGGGGCACAAGGCGGGCGAGGCTTCCCTGCTCGACGTTGTCGCCGGGGCCATCCAGGTCGGAGTCACCCACCTCAGCGTGTATGCCTTCTCGACGGAGAACTGGCGACGCTCGCCCGACGAGGTTCGTTTTCTGATGGGGTTCAACCGGGATGTGCTGCACCGGCGCCGGGACCAGCTCAACGACTGGGGAGTCCGGGTGCGCTGGGCTGGCCGCAAACCGAGGCTGTGGGGATCCGTCATCAAGGAGCTGCAATACGCCGAGCAGCTGACGGCCAACAACTCGGTGCTCACGCTGACGATGTGTGTCAACTACGGTGGCCGCAACGAGATCACCGACGCGGTGCGTTCCCTCGCCGAGGAAGTGGCAGCGGGACGCCTCAAACCATCGGGCATCACCGAGAAGACGATCCAGCGCGCCCTGTACATTCCGGACATGCCCGATGTTGACCTCTTTGTGCGAAGCTCCGGCGAGCAGCGCACAAGCAACTTCCTGCTGTGGCAGAGTGCTTACGCCGAGATGGTTTTCCTCGACACGCTGTGGCCCGATTTCTCCCGCGAACAGCTGTGGGAAGCGGTGTCACTGTACGCTTCGAGGAATCGTCGATTTGGTGGTGCGATCGACGCGCCGACTACATAGGGAAATGCAACATGAATCGTAAAGTCGGACTTATCACCTTCGTTGTTTTCCTGCTGTTCATCGCAGCCGGTGCCGGGGCGGTGCTCGCCCTTGGCACGTCCACCGGTGTTGTGCTGGGCGGGAAGGTCTCAACCACCGCCGTCGCGGCGGCCGCGACGCCGTACCAGCTGCAGGCAGGCTGGATTCGCAACAACTCCCCGTGGGAAGTCACCATCGAGGCAATCGACATCGATGCCACCGGCACGGCTGAGGCCCCCGTGATTTACCTGAGCGACACCAACGACGCCGCCGAACCCGCCGAGGGCGAAGCCCCGAGCTGGACAGCGGCCCCCGCCGTCTTCCCGTACACGATGGCCGGCGGCTCGATCGCGTTCCTCGGTTTCAGTATCGCTCCTGTTGCGAACGAGATCGCCTCATTCGACACCATTGACGTCACGTTCCAGGGGCCGTTGCCGCTGGACTTCGATACCAGCTACAACGAGGTCGCCATCGGCATCAGCGGCTCCGACCTGCCGGCAGAGCTGCTGGCCCCTGACCCCGGAGAAGACGGAGCCTCCGTCGACAACTACGTGGCTGTCCTGCGGGCCGCCCTCGCCAGCGGCGACCTGGCGCAGCTGCAGCGTGCAATGGGCAGCGGCACCACCGAGGAGCAGGCCACGGCGCTGCGCGACTCCCAGGCGGGGTTCACCGCCGAGATGCCCGTCACCTCGGCCGTTGTCACCAAAGACTCGCGCTCCTGGACCCTGAGCTTCTACAGCACCGATCCCGCGGTGGACGGCCTGCCTCAGCTGGCGCTCAAGTGGGCCAACTTCCGCTGGAGCGCCGCCCTCACCGGCTGATCGCCGAGACGGGTAGCCGTCGCACGGTGCAGACACGGGGCGATCCTCGCGCGAAAGCGCGTTGGGTCACCGAATCGCAGCGAGCCACCGGTCTGCTTGCTTCTGGTTGCGAAGCCGCACAACCTGAAGCTTGGGAGAACATTCTGCCAGTGCAGGAACCGACCTGCTGTAGGCACGTGCGCTACTCAACGCCCAAGCGATGACGTGGTCCTTGCCGGTGAACAGGTGCCACAGCGGCGGTTCCACGTTGCCCGCCCACAGCGGAGTCTTCGCCAGGCGTCTCCGCACGGTCCTGCGGACCAGGCGCCACATCGTCACCCGTACGGGGTAATCCAGCCAGAGCAGGGTGTCCGCCGCTGCTGCGAGGGCGTCCCTGGCGCTGCGGTACTGCCATTCGGTGACCCAGCCGTCCTGGGCGACCATGGCCGCGATGTCGTCAAGGAATTCTGGCCGTGGGGTCCAGTTGGGTCCGTGGTAAAGCGCATCGATCTCCGTGTACGGGACACCGAGGCGCTCCGCCACGGAGAGCGCGAAGGTCGACTTTCCCGCACCGGTGACACCCGCCACGAGTACGCGCCGGGGTCGGGTGGGAAGCGGGTCGTCAGCGCCAAACATCCCCCCAGTGTACGAACGCCCACCCGGCTGAGAGGCTGCCAGATACTGGCGGGGAGGATACCCGTCTGGATCTACTGTGGAGGTATGTCAACTTCTGCCCCGATCCGTACCGGACTGGTCGGCTTCGGCCTGGCCGGTCGCGTGTTCCACGAGCCCTTCCTGCGCGCCAATCCTGCTTTCGACCTTAGGGTGATCGCGACGTCTGACCCCGCCCGGGCAGCCGAGGCGAAGGGACGGGGCGACTACCAGGTTGTGCCAACACCGGAGGAGCTCCTTGCGATGGACCTCGACCTGGTGGTGCTCGCCTCACCGGCGTCCGTGCACCTCGCCCAGGCGACCGCCGCCCTCGAAAACGGCGCTGCCGTTGTCGTCGACAAACCATTTGTCCCGTCGGTGGCGGACGCGGAGAGCCTGATCGCCACGTCCGAGCGAGTGGGAAAACCCCTCATCGTGTTCCAGAACCGCCGCTGGGACGGCGACTTTCTCACCGTCAAGGCGTTGCTCGACTCCGGCCGGCTTGGCAACGTTTTCCGTTTCGAGTCCACCTTCGAACGCTTCGCCGGTGCTGCCCAGGACCGGTGGCAAGACACGACCGGGCCGTCGACCGGTGCCGGAATCGTTTTCGACCTCGGCAGCCACCTTGTTGACCAGGCGCTCCAGCTGTTCGGCGAAGCGACCCTCGTCGACGCCGACCTGAAGACGCTCCGGCCGGGCGGGGCGAGTGAGGATGACGCGTCGCTGGTGCTCGCCCACAAAAGCGGTGTGACCAGCCACATCACGGTAAGTCGGATGGCGGCGCAGGCCGGCCCGAGGTTCCGGGTGCTTGGCACCGAGAGCGCCTACACGGTGTACGGCCTGGACAACCAGGAGGACCAGTTGAAATCGGGTCTCGGTCCCCACGACGCCGGCTTTGCTGTCACGCCGGCGGAGGACTGGGGGCTCGTCGGTGGGGGAGACGGCCAGGAGCTGGTGCCCGAGCCGACCCTGCCGGGGGACTACGCCGGGTTCTACGCCGGGGTTGCTGCGACCATCAGGGATGGAGCGCGGAGCCCCGTTGATGTGCGCTCCTCCCTCGAGGCCCTGCGCATCCTGGAACAGGCACACCAGTTCCGCCGCTGAAGCAGCCATGCGCTGAAACAATCCCGACGCAGCCATCGCGCTGAGGCCGTGCCGCAGACTGCCGCCCCGGTGTCACCCCGGCAACCCCGGGGCGGTAGGGCCAACGGTCGCCGGTAGTCTGGGAGTTCGCATTCCACCGGGCATCCAGCTCGGCAGTCAACACAGGAGTTATACGTGGCAACCCCCAATCCCCTCGACGCCGTCATCGCCCTCGCCAAGAGGCGCGGATTCGTCTACCAAGCCGGCGAAATCTACGGGGGCTCACGCTCCGCCTGGGACTACGGCCCCCTCGGCACGGCGCTGAAAGAGAACATCAAGCGCCAGTGGTGGCAATTTATGGTCCAGGGTCGCGACGACATCGTCGGAATCGACTCCTCCGTCATCCTGCCCCGCAAGGTCTGGGAAGCGTCCGGCCACGTGGAGGTGTTCTCCGATCCTCTTGTCGAGTCACTGCACACCCACAAGCGTTACCGTGCCGACCACCTGCTTGAGGCGTACGAGGAGAAGCACGGCCACCCGCCCGTAAACGGGCTCGCCGACATCCGCGACCCCGACACCGGCCAGGAGGGCAACTGGACAGAACCGCAGAACTTCTCCGGCCTGCTGAAAACGTTCCTCGGCCCGGTCGACAACGAAGAGGGAATGGCATACCTGCGCCCCGAAACCGCGCAGGGTATCTTCGTGAACTTCGCCAATGTTCTCGGCTCCGCCCGGATGAAGCCTCCCTTCGGCATCGCCCAGATCGGCAAAAGCTTCCGCAACGAGATCACGCCGGGAAACTTCATCTTCCGCACCCGCGAGTTCGAGCAGATGGAGATGGAATTCTTCGTCGAGCCCGGCACGGACAAGGAATGGCACCAGTACTGGATCGATGCCTCCCACGACTGGTACACCGGCCTCGGTATCAACCCGGACAACATCCGCCTGTATGAGCACCCGGTAGAGAAGCTGTCCCACTACTCGACCCGCACCGTCGACGTGGAATACCGTTTCCGCTTCGCCGGCAGCGAATGGGGCGAACTGATGGGTATCGCCAACCGCACCGACTTCGACCTGAAGACGCACTCCGAGGCCTCGGGGACGGACCTGTCCTACTTCGACCAGACGAAAAACGAACGCTGGTTCCCCTTTGTCATCGAGCCGGCATTCGGACTCACCCGCGCCCTGATGGCGTTTTTGATCGACGCCTACACCGAGGACGAGGCGCCGAACACCAAGGGTGGTGTCGACAAGCGCACCGTGCTGAAGCTTGATCGCCGCCTCGCCCCGATCAAGGTCGCGGTGCTTCCCCTTTCCCGCAATGAGCGTCTGTCGCCGCTGGCCAAAACGGTTGCGGCTGATCTGCGCAAGTACTGGAACATCGATTTCGACGACGCCGGCGCGATCGGCCGTCGTTACCGCCGCCAGGATGAGATCGGAACCCCGTTCTGCGTCACGATCGACTTCGACTCGCTCGACGACAACGCCGTGACTATCCGCGAGCGGGACACCATGGCGCAGGAGCGGGTCTCCCTCGACCGCCTGACCGCGTACCTCGCCGAGCAGCTGATCGGCGCGTAACAGCGCAGCAGCACCGTGCAGCGACAGCCGCGCCGCGACGCCCACCCGGGCGCCCGGCGCGGTTGTCTGCTTAACGCCGTCGGGATATCCGACGATCATCAGCTATCCGGGAATGCGCGGCGGGTATTCGAAGTTGCCCCCGGAGTGAGTGAACCAATCAAGGTAGACATCTGGTCCGACGTTCAGTGCCCGTGGTGCTACATCGGAAAACGTAAATTTGAAGCCGGCGCGGCTGAGTTCGACGGCGACGTTGTGGTCGAGTACCACTCGTTCGAGCTGTCGCCGGACACCCCGGTCGACTTCGACGGAACCCCCGTCGACTATCTGAGCCAGCGCAAGGGTATCCCCGTCGACCAGGTGCACGAGATGCTCGAGCGTGTCACGGGAATCGCCGCAGACGTTGGCCTCGACTACCACTTCGACGACGTGCACCAGACCAACACGGTCAAGGCGCACGAACTCCTCCACTACGCCAAATCCAAGGGCCGCCAGCTCGACATGAAGGAACGCCTGCTCAAGGCATACTTCGTCGACGGACGCCACGTGGGACGCATTGCCGACCTGGCCGACCTGGCCGAAGAAATCGGCCTGGACCGCACCGAGGTCGTCTCCGTCCTCGAGGCGGACACGTTCCTCGCCGACGTCAAGGCCGACGTTGCCCAGGCCCAGCAGTACGGCATCCAGGGTGTTCCGTTTTTTGTCATCGACGGAAAGTACGGCATCTCCGGCGCCCAGGACGCGACGGCGTTCACCAACGTGCTTGAACAGGTGCGCAGCGAAAAGGAGGAAGTGCGTTGAGCACTTCTCCCGCACCAACCCTCGTGATGCTGGGGGATGCCGGAACGCTGTGCGTGGGGGATTCCTGCGACGTACCACAGTCGGCTACACCGGCCAAGTCACAACCGGTCGAGCCGACAACCCGCGCCATCGTTGTAGAAATGCTGGACTCCGGCAACGTATGACCGGGACCGGGACCGGTGCCCGTGCCGCCGGGTAGCCCGTGCCGCTCGGTAGCCCGTGCCGGTGGACGGCGATGAGCCATCCACCGGTTTCGCGTCAGTCGGTGATGTCGGCGACGGTAGCGTCAAAACCGGCGATGAGATTGTCAGCGTCAACGAAGGCGCTGAAACCAGGCTCACCGGCACCCATTCCAATTCGTTGGCCCACGATACGTTCGTCGGCGAACACCGGCCACGACGTGCTGCTGCCCAGCGGCGTGATGGTTCCCCGCTCGAATCCCGTCGCCTCGAACGCTAAGGCGGCTTCCGGCATACGAAGTTTGTTCACCCCAACGACGGTGCGCAGCTTGCTCCAGGAGATCTGGCGGTCGCCCGGAACGAGGGCGAAAAGAAAACTGCCGTCGTGTCGTTTCACCACGAGAGTTTTGACGAGCCTCGCCGGGTCGATTCCTAATAGCGTCGCGGCGGCCTCGAGCGACTCTGCCGCCGGGCGCGCCACGATCTCAACCGCGATCCCGCGTGCCGCCGCGTCGGTCTGGACACGTGCTCGCCCGGTGATCTCTTCGGCCATGGTGGTCCCTGCTCTCATCTCGGTGTGTTGTGCACAGTGGCACCGTTGTGCCCAAATCCGGTGGGGGAGTGCACATCGACGTGTGTGGTCCGGTTATCTGGGAGAATTGGACCAATGTCGACACTTATCGCCCCCGAAGCAGCCAACACCCCTGCCGTGACCGGCATTCCCGGTCCGCTGCGCATCGGCGCGCTCGAACTCGACGTGCCCGTGGTGCTTGCCCCGATGGCGGGCATCACCAACACCGCCTTCCGCCGGCTCTGCCGCGAATATGGCGCCGGCCTGTACGTCAGCGAGATGATCACCAGCCGTGCGCTGGTCGAACGCACCCCCGAGAGTATGCGGTTGATCCGCCACCACGAATCGGAGACGACGCGCAGCATCCAGCTGTACGGGGTCGACCCGAAAACCGTTGCGGAGGCGGTGACCATGCTGGTGGCCGAAGACCGTGCCGACCACATCGACCTGAACTTCGGCTGCCCCGTTCCCAAGGTCACCCGCAAGGGCGGCGGAGCTGCCCTGCCGTGGAAGCTTGGCCTGTTCCGCGAGATCGTTGAGGGTGCGGTTGCCGCAGCCGGAGACATCCCCCTCACCGTGAAGATGCGCAAGGGAATCGACTCGGATCACCTCACCTACCTCGAGGCCGGCAAGGCAGCAGAGGGTGCCGGGGTCGCCAGCATTGCCCTGCACGCCCGCACCGCCGCAGAATTTTATTCGGGCACGGCCGACTGGTCCGCGATCGAGACTCTCAAAAACACCATCACCGGTACACCGGTCCTCGGCAACGGTGACATCTGGGCCGCCGAGGATGCCCTGCGCATGGTGCGAGAGACGGGCTGCGACGGTGTTGTTGTTGGCCGTGGCTGCCTCGGCCGCCCCTGGTTGTTTGGCGACCTCGCTGCTGCGTTCCGTGGCGAGAAGGTCAAGGCCCAGCCAAGCCTCGGTGACGTCGCCCGGGCGTTCAAACGCCATGCTGAGCTCCTCACCGAATTCTTCGAAGAGGAAGACCGCGCCTGCCGCGACATCCGCAAACACGTCGCCTGGTACTTCAAGGGCTATTCCGTCGGTGGCGACCTGCGCGCGAAGCTCGCGATGGTGCAGACCCTCGCCCAACTCGACGACCTGCTCGGTACGCTCGACGCCGACCAGCCATACCCGGGAGCCGACGCGGAGGGCCAGCGCGGCCGCGCGGGAACCCCTAAGCGGCCGTCGCTACCCGAGCGGTGGCTCGACAGCCGGGAGATCCAGGACAGCCACCGCGCGGAACTCAGCCACGCGGAACTCAGCACAAGTGGAGGCTAATTCCGTGCTCATCCCGGACCCATCGTCGGCATACACCGCCCACGACTCCGAGCGGTGGTTCTCCGAGGAGCACTACAGCCGGCGCAGTGATTTCGCGCGCGACCGGGCGCGGCTGCTGCATTCAAGCGCGCTTCGCCGTCTCGCTGCCAAAACCCAGGTGCTCAGCCCCGCGGCCGGCCTTGACTTCGCCAGGAACCGGCTCACCCACTCGCTCGAGGTGGCGCAGGTAGGTCGAGAGCTGGCAGCAAGCCTCGGTCTCGACCCCGACGTGGTCGATACCGCCTGCCTCGCCCACGACCTCGGCCACCCGCCCTTTGGCCACAATGGCGAAAAGGCCCTGAACGATTGGTCGCTCGACGTGGGCGGGTTTGAGGGCAACGCCCAGACGCTGAGGCTACTGACCCGTATCGAACCCAAGGTCTTCGGCGCCGACGGCGAGAGCTACGGCCTGAACCTCACCCGCGCCAGCCTCGACGCCAGTTGCAAATATCCGTGGCCCGCCGCGCAGGGGGTCGCCGACCCCAGCGGGCGAAGCAAATTCGGTTTCTACTCCGACGACCTCGCTGCCTTCGAGTGGCTGCGCGCGGGAGCGCCGGACCGCCGGAAGTGTGTCGAGGCCCAGGTTATGGACCTGAGCGACGATATCGCGTACTCCGTCCACGACTTCGAGGACGCCGTGGTCAGCGGCTACATTGACGTGTCCGCTCTCAGCGCGCGCGTCAACCACAGCGAGCTCGTTGACTCGATGTTCGTCTGGATCGGTGGCGAGATCACCCACGACGAACTGATCGCAGCCTTCGACCGCCTCGACAACCTCGACCTGTGGCTGGAGTCGTTCGACGGCAGCCCCCGTGCCCAGGGTCGCCTCAAGAACCTGACGAGCGAGTTGATCGGCCGCTTCGCCGCGGCCTCCACCCAGGCCACCCGCGAAGCGTATCCGCAGGACACCCTCATCCGATTCCGTGCCAACGTTGTTATCCCACGCGAGATCCAGGCCGAGATCGCCGTGCTCAAGGGCATCACGGCGGCATTTGTGATGTCGACGAACGCCCGTCGACCGATTTACGCCCAGCAGCGGGAAATGCTGACCGATCTTTCCAACGTGTTGCTTGCCGCCGGACCAGACCTGCTCGACCAGGCGTTCGCTGCCGAATGGGCGGCAGCGCCCTCCGACTCAGCCCGCAAACGCGTAGTGGTCGACCAGGTCGCCTCGCTCACCGACCAGTCCGCCATCGCCTGGCACGGCAGGCTCGTCACCGGGTGAATCCAACACGCCCGGCTTATCCCCAGAGTGACCGCGCAGCAAGCGCTGGTCCCACCAACAAACTTAGAATCGGAACATGGCTGGACTGATCCGACGCAACGACATCGACGAGGTGAGGTCGCGCACCAACCTCGCAGACATCGTTGGCGACTACGTCACGCTGAAAAATGCGGGGGTCGGCTCCATGAAGGGGCTGTGCCCGTTCCACGAGGAACGAAGCCCGAGCTTCCACGTCCGCCCGCAGGTGGGTTTCTACCACTGCTTCGGGTGCGGCGAGGGTGGGGATGTCTTCACATTCCTGCAGAAAATGGATCACGTCACCTTCTCCGAAGCTGTCGAACGGATGGCGGGGCGACTCGGCTACGAACTGCACTACGAAGACGGTGGCTCAGCGGTCGATCACGGCAACAAGGCGCGCATCCTGTCGGCGAACAAGGCCGCTGAGGACTTCTTCATCGCACAGCTCGCGACCCCGGAGGCGGAACTCGGCCGGGTGTTCCTCGGCCAGCGGGGCTTCGACCACTCCGCTGCGGAGCGCTTTGGTGTCGGTTACGCCCCCAAGTCATACGACGCCCTCGGCAAACACCTGAAAACCCTCGGCTACACCGAGGCGGAACTCGTCACCGCCGGACTTCTCGGCCAGGGTGACCGTGGGGCCTACGACCGGTTCCGCGGCCGGCTCGTCTGGCCCATCCGCGACGTCACCGGCCAGACCCTCGGCTTCGGCGCACGCCGGTTGCGTGACGATGACACCGGCCCCAAGTACCTGAACACCCCGGAAACTCCCGTGTACCACAAGAGCCAGGTGCTTTACGGGCTTGACCTCGCCAAGCGCGACGTCGCCCGCGGGCGCCAGATCGTGGTTGTGGAGGGATACACCGACGTAATGGCCTGCCACCTTGCCGGGGTCACCACCGCAGTGGCCACCTGTGGAACCGCGTTCGGTGTTGACCACGTCAAGATCGTGCGCCGGGTACTCGGCGATGTCGCCAACTCCGACACAACGGGCACGGGGGAGGTCATTTTCACCTTCGACCCCGACGAAGCGGGACAGAAGGCAGCCAGCCGTGCCTTCAGCGAAGAGCAGCGTTTCACCGCCCAGACTTTCGTCGCCGTCGCACCCGACGGCCTCGATCCCTGCGACCTGCGGCTGAACAGGGGCGACGACGCCGTGCGGCGCCTCGTCACCACACGCAAGCCGATGTTCGAATTTATGATCAGGCGCACCCTGGCCGGCCACAACCTCGAAACGGTTGAGGGGCGTGTCGCTGCCCTCCGTGCGTCCGCCCCGGTGGTTGCCGGAATTCGCGACCAGTCGATGGGTATTGGTTACACCCGCAACCTCGCCGGCTGGCTCGGCGTCGACCCAAGCGAGGTCACCCGGGCCGTCGCCGCTGCGCGCACCGCTCTGGCACGTTCCTCGACGGAAGCTGACGGCGCAAGTGCCACCCGTGACCGTGGCTCCGCAGATCCGGGCAACCGGCCGGCGCCCGCTGGCAGTGCGGTTGCCGAATACCATCCGACTGGCGGCGAGCTGGAGCAGCAGGGATTTGATCCAGCGGGGGAGAGCGGCCCGTCGATTATGGACCTCCCGACCGACCAGGCCACCCGGTTGGAACGGGACGCGTTGATGGCAATGTTGCAGTACCCCACGGAGATCGGGGCGGAGATGCTCGCACGGGCCACCGTCGTCGGTTTCTCCAACAACACCCTCTCCGTCATTCGTGACGCCGTCGCGACCAGCCTCGAGTTCATCAACTCGTCCGAGTGGGTGGCGGCCGTTGTACGCGCTGTTCCTTCCCCGTTCGCCTCACTGGTGCAGCAACTCGCCATCGCGCCCATTCCCCAGCGGGCTGAGCAGATTCCCGACTACTGCCGGGAGATCGCGGCGTCACTGATCCAGCTCGACCTGCTTCGCGCGAAAGCGGATTTGCTGGGCTCTCTGCAGCGCACCGACCCCGTCGCGGAACCGGAACGATACGCACAGATCCAGCAGGACCTGATGCGGGTCGAACAGGAACGGCGCACGCTGCGCAACGAGTGAGGTGACGTGGTGGATATATTCCATTCACGTAAACAATGACGCGGTGGCGCCATTCTGCCGCAGGAGTGCTCATTTTCTGTGTTACACCTAAGTCACTGCATACGTCTGCGCTTCGGCGCGCACAGCACATTCGTTCCCCTGTCACCAATGAGGAAGAGGTAGACGCACAATGACGTCCACATCCAAGACAACAAAACGCGTGTTTGGCGTGATTGCCGGCAGCGCGGCATTCGGCCTGATGCTCGCCGGCTGCGCCGGCGACGGCACCGACAGCGCCAACGAGGGTTCCGGCGACACCCTCCTCGTGGGTACCACCGACAAGGTCACGTTCCTTGACCCGGCCGGTTCCTACGACAACGGTTCTTTCACCGTGATGAACCAGATCTACCCGTTCCTGATGAACTCGGTCCCCGGAAGCTCCGATGTCGAGCCCGACATCGCCGAGTCCGCCGAGTACACCGCCCCGAACGACTACACGGTCGTCCTCAAGGACGGACTCACCTTTGCCAACGGCAACGAGCTGACTTCGTCGGACGTCAAGTTCAGCTTCGACCGCCAGCTCGCGATCAACGACGTCAACGGCCCGTCGGTCCTTCTCGGAAACCTCGACAGCGTCGAGGCCGTGGACGACACCACCGTCGTCTTCCACCTGAAGAACGGCAACGACCAGACGTTCGCCCAGATTCTCTCCAGCCCCGCCGCACCGATCGTCGATGAGGAAGTTTTCTCCGCCGACGCGGTCACTCCGGACAAAGAAATCGTTGATGGCAAAGCATTCGCTGGCCAGTTCACGATCTCCAGCTACGACTTCAACAACCTGATCGAGTTCGAAGCTAACGCAGACTACGACGGCGTCCTTGGCGCAGCCTCAACGCCGACGGTCCAGCTCAAGTACTACACCGAGGCTGCAAACCTGAAGCTCGACGTTCAGGAAGGCAACATCGACGTCGCGTACAAGAACCTCTCGGCCACCGACGTAGCCGACCTGCAGGACAACGACGACGTCAAGGTTGAGATCGGCCCCGGCGGCGAAATCCGCTACATCGTCTTCAACTTCAACACCCAGCCGTTCGGCGCGAGCACCCCCGAGGCCGACCCGGCCAAGGCACTCGCCGTCCGCCAGGCCGTCGCGAACCTCGTTGACCGCGAGCAGATCGCCGACCAGGTCTACAAGGGCACCTACCTGCCGCTGTACTCCTACGTACCCGACGGACTGACCGGCGCCACCGAGGTCCTCAAGGACCTCTACGGAACCGACGGCGGACCCGACGAGGACAAGGCAGCAGCTGCACTGGCCGATGCCGGCATCACCACCCCGGTTACGCTGAACCTGCAGTACAACCCGGACCACTACGGCGAGTCCTCGGGCGACGAGTACGCCCTGGTAAAGAGCCAGCTGGAGGAGGGTGGACTGTTCACCGTCAACCTGCAGTCCACAGAGTGGGTCCAGTACTCCAAGGACCGTAGCTCCGACGTGTACCCGGAGTACCAGCTCGGCTGGTTCCCCGACTACTCCGACGCTGACAACTACCTGACGCCGTTCTTCACCACGGACAACTTCCTGGCGAACCACTACGACAACCAGGAGGTCAACGACATGATCGTGGCTCAGGCCACCGAAACCGACCCGGCCGCACGCACCGCCATGATCGAGGACATCCAGGCAGCTGTCGCTGCCGACCTGTCCACCGTTCCGCTGCTGCAGGGATCGCAGGTCGCCGTCACCGGCACCAACGTGACCGGTACCACGCTCGACGGTTCGTTCAAGTTCCGCTTTGGCACCATGTCGATCGGCTAACGCCAGCCCGTTAGAGTCTTCACAGCACAATGATTGGGGGCGACCCGCAGACATGCGGATCGCCCCCGGTTCTTTAACCCAGAACGAATAGGTAGTTATGACCGCGACCACTCAAGCCGAAGTGACTCCGCCGGGCGTGCGTTCACGCCGTCCACGCGGAGGCGGTGGATCCAACCCCCTGCTGCGTTACATCATCGTGCGCTTCCTCCTCATCTTTCCCACCGTTTTTATCCTTGTCAGCATGGTCTTCCTGCTGATGCGGGTGATCGGCGACCCCATCACCGCGGCCCTCGGCGGCCGGCTGACCGCCGACCAGCTGGCCGATCGCATCGCGGAAGCCGGCTACGACCGGCCCGTGTTTGTTCAGTACTTCGAATACCTCGGCCAGGTGTTCACCGGCAACTTCGGCAACGCCATCACCGACGGGCGACCGGTCGTTGAGATCCTCGCCACCTATGGTGTCGCCACCCTCGAGCTGGCCTTCTATGCCCTCGTCGTCGCGTTTATCATCGGTATCCCGCTCGGCCTCGTCGCTGCTTACTTCCGTGACCGGTGGCCGGACGCCGTCCTCCGTGTTGTCGCCATCCTCTGGTACGCGACCCCCGTTTTCTTCGCTGGCCTCGTCCTCAAGCTGATCTTCTCCGTCTGGCTCAAGGTCCTCCCCGTCGCCGGCCGTGCCAGCACCCGCACGGAGCTGAACCTCCAGTCGGTTGACGGTCGAACCGGTATCTACCTCATTGACGCCATCCTCTCGGGACGGGGCGCGGCCATCACCGATGTGCTCTCCCACGCGGTCCTCCCTGGCATCACCCTCGGGCTGCTCACCGCCGGCGTATTCCTGCGCCTCGTGCGCACCAACGTCATTGGAACCCTTTCCATGGACTACGTGGACGCCGCCCGCTCCCGCGGTGTCAGCGAATTCCGGCTGGTGCGCAAACACGCCTACAAGCCGGCCCTGATCCCGATCATCACCGTCATAGGGCTGCAGATCGCGCTCCTGCTCGGAGGTGCCGTGCTGACCGAGACAACCTTCGAGTGGAAGGGTCTCGGCTTTCAACTCGCCCAGTACCTCGCTGCGCGCGACTTCGTCGCCGTGCAGGGTATCGTCGCGCTGCTGGCCGTCATCGTCGCCCTCACCAACTTCATCGTCGACATTCTTGCGGCGCTCATCGACCCGAGAGTCAGGTACTGATGACCTCCCCACTGAACCCCGTCGCTTCTCCCGCCGTGCGCAAAGAGTCGTTCCTGAAGCGCCTGCCCGTTATCCGCCAGCTCCGCCAAAGCGTTGGCCTCCAACGCGGCATGCTGGTCGCCGGCCTGATTATCTCGGGGATATTCGTCCTCGTCGCAATCTTCGCCCCCCTCCTCGCCCCCTACGGCTACTCGCAACTGAAAGATGACAACGGCACCTTCGGCGCCCAGCTACCCCCGGGTGGTGACCATGTCCTCGGGACAACGGTCGGCGGCTACGACGTGTTGTCCCGCGTGATTTGGGGAGCCCAGACGGCGCTTACGGTCATTGTTGTCGCCGTGGCGCTTTCCATCTTTGCCGGCATCATTATCGGAGTCGTCTCCGGTTACATCGGCGGTTGGCTCGACCGCGTCCTTGTGGTTATCGCCGACGCCGTCTACGCATTCCCGTCTCTGTTGCTCGCCATCGTCGCCGCCATCATCATCAGCGGTGGGCAGTCGAACCTGTGGTCCGGAATCTTCTCGGCGGCGCTGTCGATCACGGTGGTGTTCATTCCGCAGTATTTCCGTGTGATCCGGGCGGAAACAGTACGGATCAAGTCCGAGGCGTACGTCGAATCTGCCAAGGTCATCGGCACCGGCACCGGCCGCATCATGTTCCGCCACGTGCTGCGCAACGCGACCCGCTCGCTGCCCCTCATCTTCACGCTCAACGCCTCTGAGGCCGTATCCACCCTCGCGGCCCTCGGCTTCCTCGGCTTCGGTATCGAACCGACCTCCGCCGCAGAGTGGGGTTACGACCTCAACAAGTCGCTGTCCGACGTGACCAGCGGCATCTGGTGGACCTCGATCTTCCCCGGCACCGCCATCGTCCTGGTGATCCTCGGCCTCACCCTTGTCGGTGAGAGCCTGAACGACCTCACCGATCCCCGCCTGCGCAACCGCCGTCGTGCGAAGAACTCAGCGGACCCGACCGCGGAGACCACCGTTGTCCCCGGTGGCACCCTCGATTCCGTGTCCGACATCGACACCCTGGAGGCACGACCATGAGCGCCGTCGTCGACATTAGAAACCTGAAGATCACCTTTGCCACCGATGGGGCGCCGGTGCGCGCCGTCGACGGTGTCACGCTGTCGGTGCAAGCCGGCGAGGTCCTCGCCATCGTGGGGGAGTCCGGGAGCGGCAAAACCGTTACCGCGAAAAGTATCCTCGGTCTCCTGCCTGACACCGCGACCAAGTCAGGTGTTGTCCTGCTCGGCAGCAACGACATCATCCAGCTCAGCGGTGCAAAGCTGCGTGCCGTACGCGGTACCGACGTCGCCATGGTCTTCCAGGAACCGTCCACCGCGCTTAACCCCGTCTACACCGTGGGCTGGCAGATTGCAGAGGGCCTGCGCGCCCACGGCGACTTCACCAAAAAGCAGGCGCGCGCCAAGGCGATCGACATTCTCGGCAAAGTGGGGATCCCCGACGCTGAACACCGGGTCGACTACTACCCTCACCAGTTTTCCGGTGGCCAGAAGCAGCGTGTGGTCATCGCGATGGCCCTGGTGTTGGAACCCGGTGTTATCGTCGCCGACGAGCCCACCACCGCGCTGGACGTGACGGTGCAGGCCGAGATTCTCGACCTGCTGCGCCGCTGCCGTGATGAATTCGGTGCCGCCATTGTGCTGATCACCCACAACATGGGTGTTGTCGCTGACCTGGCCGACCGGGTGGCGGTGATGTACAACGGCAAAGTCGTTGAGGAAGCGGATGCCACAGCCCTGTTCTCCGCCCCGAAGCACGAGTACACCCAGCGCCTGCTCGCCGCCGTACCGAAACTCGGCACCGGTCTTGCGCGTACCCAGGAACGTGCTGCGGCGCGCCCCTCGGTCGAAAGCACTCCTGTTGTTGTCGCGAGGGACCTCGTCATCGAGTACCCCGGCCGCTTCGGCCGCGGCGGCTTCCGCGCGGTCGACGGCGTCAGCCTGCAGATCCACGCCGGCGAGGTGCTCGGCCTTGTTGGAGAGAGCGGTTCGGGTAAAACCACCATCGGACGGGCCATTGGCGGCCTGACCAAAATCACCGGCGGTTCCCTCAATGTCCTCGGCACCGAGATGCTCGGTGTGCGGGAGCGCACGTTCAAACCGCTGCGCAGCGACATCGGCTTTGTGTTCCAGGACCCTGCCTCCAGTTTCAACCCGCTGCTGACGATCGCAGAGTGCGTCGCGGAGCCGCTGCTGGTGCATGGGAAGGCGGGGGATGCCGCATCCGCCCGGCCGCGCGTCAACGAACTGCTCGAGGCGGTGCAGCTGCCGCGCGCATTCGGTGACCGCTACCCGCACGAACTGAGTGGTGGCCAGCGCCAGCGCGCCAGCCTCGCTCGTTCGCTCGCGCTGAACCCGACCCTGCTCATCGCCGACGAGCCCACCAGCGCGCTCGACGTGTCCGTGCAGGCGCGGGTGCTTGAACTGTTCACGGAGTTGCAGAAGGACCTCGGTTTCGCGGCCCTGTTCATTAGCCACGACCTCGCCGTGGTCGACCTGCTGGCCGACCGTATCGCGGTGCTTTACCACGGCAAACTGGTTGAGGAAGGAACCGGGGCAGAGGTGCTCGGCGCCCCGCAGCACCCCTACACCCAGCGCCTGCTCGCCTCACTTCCGGTCCCGGACCCGGTAGAGCAGGCCGCACGGCGCGAGCGACTTCATCTGTTGCAGGCAAACGACTGATACCGTGATGGCCGGGCGGCGTCTGCGTCGCCCGGTATGCCCAGCCCATTCGCGAACCCACGGGACAACACCAATGGCAGTCAGCGCCGTCGCCGTCCAGGCCGATGACCTCACCCTCGATTACCCTGCCCGGCGTCGCGGCGACGGCCAACCCGCCGTCGGTGGGGTGTCTTTCTCGATCGGAACCGGCGAGATCCTCGCACTACTGGGCGAAACAGGTTCCGGCAAAAGCACCCTCGCCGCTGCCGTCGCCGGTCGCCTTGGCCGTGCCGGCCACGGGCTGCGCGGTGGCCCCAGCATCACCGGCGGGTCTCTCACCGTCCTCGAGCAGTCCATCCGGGAGCTGACGCCGCGCCGGCGCGATCACCTCACCCTCCGGGTCGGTTATCTTCCCCAAGACGGCGGCAGCCTGCTGACGCCGCGCCTGACGGCGGGCGAGAACATCGCTGAACCAATCTTCTCCCGCGACCGTCGATTCGACGTCGACGAGGCAGGGATCGCCGTGGCGACAGCGCTCGACGCCGTGCGCCTGCCCCTTAGCCTGCTTTCCAGCTACCCCCACGAACTCAGCCAGGGCCAGCGCCAGCGGGTAGCCATCGCCAAGGCCCTGGTCCTCGACCCGCAGGTGCTCGTCGCAGACGACCCCACCGCCGGTGTTGAACCCACAGCGCGTAACGCGATCCTCGACATCATTCGTGCGCTGCAACGCGAAAAGTCGTTGTCGGCCCTCGTGGTGAGCAACAGCGTCAGCGAGGTACATCGCGTCAGCGACCGGGCTGCCGTGATGCACCGCGGAACGATTGTGGGCATCGGGTCGATCGACGACGTGCTCGATTCGCAGGAACACGAGTACGTGCGAGGACTCTCCCTGACCGGCGGTACCAGCCGGTCGGCCGAAGCAGCACTGACCTGACGCTCCCAGCGCCGGCTGAGAGCGACCTTCCACCAGAAGCCAAGGAGCACCATGCCAGACGCCGCCTTCCACTTCAACGCGAAGACAGTGTGGCCGGAGCTGTCACTGTGGATCGGCGGATACACCGCCGAGATGGACGGGGCGGCCGCCGGCATCGGACTGATTGGCGCAGAGCCGGGGCGCACTCCAACCTACGAACTGGCCGCCGCGGCAACCTCTCCGTCGTACCTCACCCGCTCCGGTGATCTCCTGTACACGGTCGGTGAGAGCGCAGCAACGGTATCCGCCTACCGCATCAACGGCAGCTTCCTCCGGCATCTTGCAACGGTCGAGGCGGCGGGTGCTTCCCCCTGCAGCCTTGCGGTGGTCGGTCCGTTCCTGGTCACCGCCAGCTACGGCGACGGTGCGGTCGGTGTGCACCGCCTGTCCGCTGACGGTTCGCCGGGGCCGGTGGCGCAGACCCTGGTCGATTCGGGTGCCGGTCCCCACGCCGTGCAGGACGGCCCGCACGCCCATGACGTGCTGCTGGTGGATGGCTCCACCGTGCTCACCACCGACCTCGGAACCGATCGTGTGCATATCCACCGGGTCACCGACGCGGGGCTCGAGCGCACCGGATCGGTGCAACTGCCCGCCGGGTCCGGGCCGCGCGACCTACTCCTGCACAACTCCGGCGTTGTCTGGGTGCTCGGCGAACTGGGCTGCGACATCTTTGTTCTCCGACGAGCCGGAGAGACGTTCGAGGTGGCGGGGCGCACGGGGTTGCCGGGCGCGGCTGGCACGGACCACGCGGCGGGCCTCGCCAGGAACGGTGACGGCAGTCGGCTGTACGTGGGCCTGCGCGGCACCAATCGTGTCTCCTGGCTCGTTACGAGCCCCGATGGACTCACCATGAGCGCGGGCGGTTCTGTCGACTGTGGCGGCAACTGGCCGCGCCACGTCGTTGTTGTCGACACAACCCTTCTCGTCGCCAACCAGCTGTCGAGCGACATATCCAGCTTTCAACTGGGCCACGACGGCACCCCGACCCTGGTGAAAATGATTCCGGCGCCGAGCCCGACGTACCTGCTACCGATTTAGCCCGACACGCCGATCAGGCCAAAAAGTCCAGAAGTTCCTGCTCAACTCCGAGGCCACGCCAACTCTCGCTCGCGTACGGCTCGCGGCCGGGCAGGGCGAGAAACCCCACGGCACGGATTCCGGAGTACGCGATCAGGACGGGTCGCTCAATATCCAGCAATTGAGCGACCAAACGGGTCCTGCGCCGCTCAGAACGTTCCACCAGGTGCCGCGCCCTCGCGAGGATCCGATGGCGCTCAGCTTCGGCGAGCAGGGGCCACAATCGGTCGACGTCGGCCGGGGTTGCCACGCGGATTACGAACTCACCCATCGCAGAAGGGTACCGAGTGGATTTGGACAGGGCAAAAGGTTTGCTAGGATAATCGAGTTGTTTCAGCAAGGAAACAGTAATCCTCGATAGCTCAATTGGCAGAGCAACGCACTGTTAATGCGTAGGTTCTTGGTTCGAGTCCAAGTCGGGGAGCTAAACCCCCAGCCCTCCACGGCTGGGGGTTTTTTATTTGTCCAGCGGCACAGGCGTTTGGCCGGATTCCCCGGTCGGAGCGCAGAAATATCCTGCGCGATAGTCTTCCACTGGGCCAAAACCGGCCACACCGGCCAAAGGGAGAGCGTTCGTGATCGACTGGCTCGATAAGAACACCGCCGTCCTCCTTCCCGTCCTCGCCATCGCGGCCCCCGTGCTGCTGGTGAGCACACTGGTGTTCCTTGTCGCCTGGCTTCACACCCGCCACCTTCGGCGGGAGGACGGCTTCGACCAGCAGGACGCCGAGGCAGACATCCGCGAGCTCGAGTTGAGCCTCGCCGAGCAGACGGCCCGACTTCGCATCATCCGCGAGTTGCACGAGGTCGGTGTGCATTCCCTTTCGGTGATGATCAGCCAGGCCGAGGGAGTCCGTTTCGCCGCAGAGCAGGATCCCGCCGCCGCGGTACGACTGGCTACCGTTGTGGCCGACGCTGCGCGCAGCACCCAGGCCGACCTGCGTCGTGTGATGACCGTGGTGGGGGAGGGTGACATCGGGCTCGAGTCACAGACCCGCATCGATGCCGCCTCCGAACTGTTCACCAGCATGCGCGCCGCCGGCCTGGACATCATCGTAGAAGAAACGGGCGAGCGGTTCGACCTGATCCCCGGCGCAGAGCTCGCCGTGATGCGCATCCTGCAGCAGTCCCTCGCCAACTCGCTGAAACACGGCGGTGAGGGAACCCAGGCCACCGTCATCCTCAACTGGACCATCGACGGCCTGCGCCTGCTCATCGACGACGATGGCGCCCGCGCCAGGGAACGTCGCGCAGGGCTCGACCCCAACCGGATCGCACGTGAGCGAGGGGTCAGCTCAGACGACAAGTTGTCGGCCCTCACCGAGCAGGTCCTCGGTGCGGAGATCACCGAAATGCGCGAACGCGCGACGCTGTTCGGCGGCGTCTTCAACGCCTACCTGGTTCCGGGCGTCGGATTCTCCGTTGCCGTCGCCTTCCCGGCGCTGCGGTACCACAACGGCGTCCACGGCGTGAACCTCGAGGGCTGAAAACCAACCTGCGACAGCCGGTAGGCGTGCCAAGAGGGTAGAACCGTCGCGGCCGCTGGCGGGGCTACCGCTCGCCGCTCGTGGCCGCTACTCGTCGAGGTTGTCGACTCCCGGCATCCAGCTCAGCTGTGGTTTGCCCCAGCCGCTTTTGCGGATGGCCTTCGCCGCCGCCTTCGCGTGGCTGTGCTCCAGCCGGTCGGCGTAGAGGATCCCGTTCAGGTGGTCGAACTCGTGCTGGAAGATCCGGGCCAACCAGCCCTCCGCGTGAATCTCGAACGGCTCGTTGTTGGCGTCGACGGCCTTGAGGATGGCAAGCTCCGCCCGACGCAACGGAAAACGTTCCCCCGGGATCGACAGGCAGCCCTCCGACTCCTCGTCCTCGTCGGCCTCACCGACGGTGGTTGGGGTGATCCACAACTCCGGATTGATCGCGACGCCGCTGGTTTCGACGTCGTCATCGTCGGTCCAGGAGAAGACGAAGATGCGGCTGCTCACCCCAACCTGTGGGGCCGCGAGGCCAACACCGGGCGCCGCGTGCATGGTCTCAACCATGTCGGCGACGAGGGCGGAGAGGGCATCGTCGAAGACGGTGACGGGGGAGGCGACGGTGTGCAGAACCGGATCGCCGGTGATGAGAATGGGGAGTACGGCCATTCACACAGGTTATCGGGCCCGCACCGGGTAGATTCGACCCGTGCCACCCGAAATCGCTCTGCTCACTGACCCGATCTCGTTGACTCCCTACGAGGCGCTGGGTATCCCGATCGCGCTCGTAGGTTCGGTATTTCTCGCCCTCGGGGCACAATTTCAGCACCGCGGGGTGGGCAAGGTGGATGCCGCGAGTGCGGTAGGCGGCCAAAAGGGTCTCAGTGTCCGACAGCTGTTGGCACTTCTGCGTCGCCCGTCCTGGGTTATCGGCACTGTGATGCTCGGTCTCGCCGTGGTGTTCCAGCTGACGAGCCTCTACTTCGCACCCCTCATCGTTGTGCAGCCCCTCGGTGCGGTTGGCCTCGTGATCACCGCCGTGGTCAACGCGAGGGTCAGCAAGGTCAGACTCGACCGGGCCTCCATCCGCGCCATCGCTTTCTGCGTGGGCGGGGTGGGCATCTTCGTGGGCATCGCGTCCTTCACCGCCGCCTCGAAACCCATCACCGAGCGAGAGCTCTCGATCGTTTTGATCATCCTCGCCGGGGTCCTCGCGGCGTTCGGGGTCTTCTTCGCCCTGTTCCGCCACCGCTTTAAGGTCATCTTCTACATCGTGGGTGCCGGCGTCCTGTTTGGCTTCGTCGCCACCCTGGCGAAAGTGGTCATCGACCGCGTGAAGACGCTGCTGCTGCCCGAGACCTCGGCCAGTTCGGGGGAGTGGCTGACCATCGTGTGCGTAATCGCCCTGATCGCCGCGGCGGCCCTCGGCTCCTACTTTGTGCAGACGGCATATTCCTCGGGTCCGCCCGACCTCGTTGTCGCCGGTCTGACCGTCATCGACCCGCTCATCGCGGTGACGATCGGCGTTGTCGTCCTGGGGGAGGCAGCAAACGCGCCAACCTGGGCGTTCTTTGCTTTTGTCGCCGCCGGGGCCATCGCCATCTACGGGGTGTTGCAGCTCGCCAAACATCATCCCCAAACGAATCGCTAGGGTACGTTGGACGTAGCGCTCCAGCTGACCACGTCGCCGGTGGAGTGCTGCCGACGCGACCGACTGCAAGGAATCTTCTAACTTGACTGACGCACCGCAGAGTTCGGCCCCGCCAGCGGCTCCCATGCGCATCGTTATCGGCGCTGACACCTTCGCGCCAGAGATCAACGGATCCGCGATGTTCGCAGCCCGGCTCGCCGCGGGGCTCACCGCGCGCGGCCACGAGGTGCACATGGTCGCCCCGGCGTTCAGCTATCGCCGCTTCGGCACCTTCACCGAGGAGCACGAGGGCCAGAGTTTCACCGTCCATCGCCTCTTCAGCGCCCGCTGGTATCCGCACCCGTGGCTGCGCTTCGCCATCCCGTTCCGAATCGAGCAGAACAGCGCCCGCATCCTCGACGAGGTCAAGCCCGACGTTGTGCACTTCCAGTCCCACATCATCGTGGGTCGAGGCCTGTCCCACCAGGCAGTAAAGCGTGGCATCCGGGTCATCGGCACCAATCACTTTATGCCTGAGAACGCGCTCGAATTCGCCCACCTGCCTTCCTGGTTGGAGGCGCCGGTGGTGCGCGCAGCGTGGCGTGCCGCCGGTCGTTCCTTCGGGCGAGCCCAGGCGGTCACCACCCCGACTCGCAAGGCGGCCGACTTCCTCGAGGCCAACACCAACCTGCGGGGGGTCTACGCCATCTCCTGTGGCATCGACGCCACCAACTACACCCCCAGCTTTGAGCCGCGCACCGAGAACCTGATCGTCTTCGTCGGTCGCATCACGGGCGAAAAACAACTCGACAAGCTGGTGCGCGCCTTCGCCCTCCTCGACTCGAAATTGAACGCCAAGCTCGAACTCGTCGGCGGCGGCGACCAGGAGGCCAACCTCAAGGCGCTCGCGACCTCCCTCGGCGTGCGCCACCGGGTCAACTTCACCGGCTACGTCGAAACCGACTATCTTCGGGCAGCCCTCACCCGCGCCACCGTCTTCGCGATGCCCTCGATCGCCGAGCTGCAGAGCATCGCGACCATGGAGGCGATGGCCTCCGGCCTGCCCATCGTCGCCGCCAATGCGATGGCACTACCCCACCTCGTCCACGACGGCGAAAATGGCTTCCTGTTCGAACCGGGGGATGTCGAAGAACTCGCCGCTCGCCTCACCGACGTGCTCACCATGCCGGAGGAACAGCTTCATGCGCTGAAGCGCGAGAGTCTCAAAATTGTTGAGGCCCACGACATCCAGCGCACCCTGGCCACCTTCGAGGCGCTGTATCGGGGCGAGCTGGTCAGCGACACGATTGCCGAGCCAGCCAAACCCTCGCTACGAGAGCGCCTGGCGAAGCTGCGCGACTCCGAGTAGCTGCCCGTCGCGGCACCGGGTGGTCTGCCGAACCTGTATCGTAATGGTGCTGCATTCTTCAGGATTGCAGGTGCCACGCGAGGGTCGTTTACGACCCGGACGCCGGTACGGGGCGGTAGCTCAGCTGGTTAGAGCATCGGACTCATAATCCGCCGGTCATGGGTTCAAGTCCCATCCGCCCTACAGAAAAGCCCGGCAAGCTCCTCATCGGGCGATGGCCGGGCTTGCCTGTTCCTAGCGCCGGGCCGCAGAGGGCTGCCCGATCTCGACCACGGCCGGCTCGTCGAGGAGGAACAGGCCGCTGGCCGAGTTCGCCGAGGTGGTGAGGGCCTCGAGCCAGACCCGATTCAGCGTCCTGCCCGGTACCGTCATGTAGTCGTACTGGAGGGCAAGGGATTCGTGAATCCAGACGGATGACTGCCGCGGGCCGTTGTCGTCGATGACCTGCCAGGTGAAGTTGAACGATTCCTTGCGACGTAACTTCGATGTGATGACGATCTGGAGGTGCTGCAGTGCACGATCCTCGATCAGGATGGCGAGGTCAGAGTTGTAGGTCAGGGTGCCCATGGTGCCTCCGATGTTTGGCCGGTCACACGGTCTGAGGTTCAGACCGGAGCCATCGGGTTAGCTCGTGAGCCGGGAAATGCGACGCTACTCGTCTCTGGCTCGATCCTGACGATTAGTCAATAAAATCACCCGAACTGGGGGTGACCGGTCGCTACGATGTTTCCTTCGCTTTCCTGTCCTTTTTCAGTTGCTGCGCCGAGGCTTTCTTGACGGCTTTCTTAGCCCGGCTGAACATCTTTTTGCTGATCTTCTGCATCTTCGAGACCATTTCAGGCATCCTCCCTCGCGCTTCATCTCACGCTACGCTCGGCCGAAATATGGCACCCCGGGTTGACTTCCGACGGGAGCTGAGCGTGCCCGGGAGGTCGGCGGCGGAGCACCCATGATCCCAAGTGACGACTACGTCTCGTCGATCACTGTGACAACCCCTTGTTCGAACTGATTGCGTGAAATGTGCTGATACAGGGGAAACCCAGGCGGAATTCGGCGAGCGATTGAGCATGCTGGCACGCGGCGAAGTGACTCAAGCAGACGAAAATCGTTCACTGTCCGAAGCCCGGTTTCCACCACCCGCCAGCCGATTTTTCGGAGCGGGTCCGTGATGAGAAGGAGCATTCCAATGATCGACACCAACAATATTTCCAGTCTCATCGGCGCCGATGTCCTCGACCCCGACGGCGACAAGGTCGGTACCGTCGGGCAGGTCTACGTTGACGATGCCAGTGGGCAGCCCAGCTGGATCACAGTGCGCACGGGGCTGTTCGGCTCTTCCGAGTCCTTTGTCCCGCTTGACGACGTCACGCAGAACGGTGATGACGTTCGTATCCAGTACGACAAGGGCTTTGTGAAGGACGCCCCGCGGATCGACAACGACGGCGCTCTCACTCCGGAGGAGGAGGACACGCTGTACGAGTACTACGGCCACGGAGGCTCCGGCCGTACCACCACCACAGCTGATGGCACCTCGGACATCAACACGGTGGGAGTTGACGGCGTCGGTTCCCGCAACGACTACGAGACCGTTCCCGCTACCAACGACGACGCACTCACCCCCGGCTTCGTCGCCACCGGCACCACCGTCGATGACGACAGCACCGTTGGTCGAGACACCGTTGGTCACGACACCTCGGGTCCGACCACCGACAGGGCGATGACGCGTTCGGAGGAGCAACTGCATGTCGGAACCGAGAAAGTCGAGTCGGGTCGGGCGCGCCTGCGTAAGTACGTGGTGACGGAGAACCAGACCGTCACCGTGCCGGTCAGCCACGAGGAGGTCACCCTCGAACGCGAGCCGATCACCGACGCCAACATCGGTGACGCTACAGCGGGGCCCGACATCAGCGAGGAAGAGCACGAGGTTGTTCTCACCGAGGAGCGCGTTGTCGTTGACAAGGAGACCGTGCCGGTTGAGCGTGTGCGCGTTGGCACCAACACGGTGGTCGAGGACCAGGAAGTCACCGAATCCGTTCGTAAGGAGAAGATCGACCTGGACGGCGATGGCCAGGGTGACAACACCGTAAGCGCTGACCGTGACACGGACCGCGGTATCGACCGCGATAGCGACCGGATCTAGTTTCAGCGGCGCACCACCGCGGCACCGAAACGGGCCAGCCACACAAGAACGGCAGGGCGATGCGGCGGGAATCTGACAGGTTCCCGCCGCATCGCTGCCTCGCCAGCCGCGCACTCCGCTGCGCGTTGCAGGCCGGCAGTGTGCGTGCCCGATCCGATCTGCTAGGCCCGGACGGCGGGAATCGCCTCGACCGGTTCTGCCACCACGCGAAGGCCGCTGTTGGAGTTCGCGGTCACCATCAGCGCCTCTATCCAAGGGTGGTTGAGTTTCGGCTCCGCCGAGGCGGTGTAAATGAACTGAAGGGCGATGGCGGGATGGATCCACACCGCATTGCGACCGCCGTCACCACCCTGCCAGGAGAGAGTGAACTTCTCCTCCCTGCGCAGTTTCGCTGTGATCACCAGCTGGAGGTGGGCAAGCACACGATCATCGAAGTCGATTCCGGTGCCCGGAGATCCGTACAGTAGTTGTCCCATTACAACTTCCCAGCGGACCGAAGGTTGGGTTCGGCCTACTGCGCCGAACCCTACGCCCGTCCATCCCCAAAGTCGAGAATCCTACGACGACGCGCGCGTGACGGCATCCCCTGCGTGGCAAGAAAGCGACCACCCCCGCGTGGGTAGGCGCCCACCGTGGTGGGTGCGGGCGATCGTGAAATATCTGTGGCCGATGGCGCGTTGTTTCCAGCGACACGTTTTGAAGGGCAACACCATGACCAGTACCTCAACCGCCTCAACCGCCTCCGCCGCCACTGCCGTGGAGAAGTTTCGCGCACGCCGCCTCGAGACGGTCGCGGGGCCCCAGGGAAACCTGGCGCTGGTAAACACCCAGTGGATAGACTCGGAGCAGACCATCTACGGGGTTGCCGGGGTATGGGCGCCGTTGCCGGCCGGGGAGTCCGGACTACGCGTGAAAGCAACCGCGGCCGACGGCATACTGGTCGACGGCGTGCTGGTGGATGGCGAGGCCATCGTGCGCGGTAAGGACGCCGACGCCCCCGGGGCCATCGTGTTCAGCGAGACCGTGACGGGGTATGTGATCGCCAGCGAGCAGGGTAACTATGCCCTCCGCGTCTGGGATGCCCGCTCCGAGGGTATCGAGGACTTCGGTGGGATCGACGCATTTGATTACGATCCGGATTGGGTCATCACCGCTTCTTTCACCGAAGTGGCCGGAGGTACGACCGTTGGATTCGAACACCTCAAGGACAATGGCGCCACCCGCGACCTGGTCGTGCCGGGTGAGATCACGTTCACCAGGGACGGCATCGACTACAGCCTCGCCGCATTCAAATCCGGCAACGCCCTCCAACTTGTCTTCGCCGACGCCACCAATGGCGACACCAGCTATAGCGTCGGACGATTCCTTTTCGTCGCCCCGCCCAAGGACGGCACGATTACGCTCGACTTCAACCGTGCCATCCTGCCGCCGTGCGCTTTCAGCTACAACTTCAACTGCCCGCTGCCTCCCAAGCAGAACCGGTTCGCCGTCGCGGTCAACGCGGGCGAAAAGAATGCCCTGAAAAAGGACGGTTCGCTGCTGCACTGAGTGCCGCCGGCTCGGAGATATAACCGCGGACCGTTGCCGGACCAACCGCCCGGGAGTGGGCGGCCGGAGTTAGGCTGAACCCACTAACGGCCAACGGCGATCGGAAGTACCTGTGGTGAGCCCCCGGACAGTATCCAGCCCCTGGACACCGGCACGAGCGCAGTCGGATCCAGGTGGGTCGCGGCTCCAGCGCGAACGAGCCCATGAACTGGTGCTCGATCCCCGTTACGCCCCGTCAGCTTCCGCGGTCGTTCGGCCCGTTGTGCGGGAGTCCTGGCAGCGATCCCTCCGGCTTCGGCTTAACCCCGACGTGCTGTTCGCCGCCGTTGACCTAGCCGAGGACGACCTGCGTGAGTACCGGGCGTTACACCCGCTGTCCCTGGCGCTCCCCACCATCCACGAGCTCCTTGTGCGGCACACCTTCGAGACCGGGCTGATCGTCGCCGTGGGGGACCAGTCCGGCCGGCTGCTCTGGATCGACGGCGACCGCGCGCTTCGGCGCAAGGCCGAGGGGATGCTATTTGTGGAGGGAGCCAACTGGTCGGAGTCCGCAGTGGGTACCAGCGCCCCTGGTACCGCTCTCGCCCTCGACCGCAGCATTCAGATCCAGGGCGCCGAGCACTTCAGCCGGATCGTGCACCCGTGGAGCTGTTCAGCGGTACCCGTCCACGATCCCGAAACCGGCTCGCTGCTCGGGGTCATCGATATCACCGGTGGCGACGACGCGGTCGCCCCCGTGACGATGCCCCTGCTCGAGGCGACCGTCGCGGCAGTGGAGGCGCAACTCCACGTCCTCCGGCTCGATCGCGCCAGTGCCGGGAGACAGACATCCAGCCGAACGCCACGACCGGCCGATGACCCGGTGTTGCCTTCCGCCCGGGTGCGTCGCAGCACCACCCTGCACCCCGCAGGCGCCCTGCTGAGCGTCCTGGGTCGCGAGGGTGGCCGACTTGAGGTGGGGGAGGAGATCGTCGCTCTCGGGGGACGCCACGCCGAGATCCTCACGTTGCTGGCCTGGCACCGCGATGGCCTTTCAGCCCGGGCGCTCGCCACCCACCTGTATGGGCGCGCAGACGCGGTGCCCACCCTGCGTGCGGAAATGGTGCGACTGCGGCACACGTTGCTGCCGGTGGCCGAAAACCTGTTCCTCGACTCGAAACCGTACCGCCTGCGCGGGCAACTCGAACTCGACGCCCACCGGGTGCTCGCGTTCCTCGACCGCGGAGCACATCGCGTCGCGCTCGCCGGGTATGGCGGCCGCCTGCTGCCGGTCTCCCAATCGCCGGGGATCCGCTCCATCGCCGACGAGGTAAGCGGCCGCCTGCGCGACGCCCTGCTTACAGACGCCGCCGTGGAGACACTGCTCGACTACGCCCGCACCGAAGAGGCCGCGTATGACCTCGACGTGTGGCGCGCGGTGCTGCGCCTCCTGCCACCGAAATCGCCGAAGCGCATCGCCGCGGTCACCCGGATCGAGCGCATCGAGGCGGAGCTCGGGGTGCAACCGCGTGCAACCCCCGTGCAACGCCCCCGGACGTAGCCTGAGAGCCGGGCCAGTCCCGGTCCACTTCGACAACGACGTCTAAGGAATAACGCAGATGACCGTCTACGCAGCACCCGGCACCCCGGACAGCAAAGTCACCTTCAAGCCCCGCTACGAACACTGGATCGGCGGCGAATGGGTGCCGCCCGTCAAAGGCCAGTACTTCGAAGACATCTCCCCGGTTACCGGCAAAGCCTTCGCCGAGGTGGCCCGCGGAACGGCAGAGGACATCGACGCCGCCCTCGACGCCGCCCACAAAGCGTTCCCCACCTGGGGCAAAACCACCCCGACCGAACGCGCCGCCGTACTCAACCGCATTGCCGACCGCATCGACGAGAACCTCGAGCTGCTGTCCGTCGCCGAAACGTGGGACAACGGAAAGCCTATCCGCGAACCCCTGAACGCAGACATCCCCCTCGCCGCCGACCACTTCCGCTACTTCGCCGCCGCGATCCGAGCCCAGGACGGCAACCACGCCGAACTCGACGGTGACACGGTTGCCTACCATTTCCACGAACCCCTCGGGGTGGTCGGCCAGATCATCCCGTGGAACTTTCCGATCCTGATGGCGACCTGGAAGCTGGCACCGGCGCTCGCCGCAGGCAACACCATCGTGCTGAAACCCGCCGAGCAGACCCCGGTGTCGATCCTCGTGTTGATCGAACTGCTCGCCGATATCCTCCCGCCGGGTGTGGTGAACATCGTGAACGGCTTTGGAGTCGAGGCGGGCAAACCGCTGGCATCGAGCCCCAGAATCCGCAAGATCGCGTTCACCGGTGAGACCACAACCGGCCGGCTGATCCTCCAATACGCGAGTGCGAACATCATCCCCTCGACGGTGGAACTCGGCGGCAAAAGCCCCAACCTGTTCTTCGCCGACGTCGCGGCGGAGCAGGACGCGTTCTACGACAAGGCCCTCGAGGGCTTCACCCTCTTCGCCTTCAACCAGGGCGAGGTGTGCACGTGCCCGAGCCGGGCTCTCATCCAAAAGCCGATCTACGAGTCCTTCCTCGCCGACGGTATCGAGCGTGCGCGGAAGGCGGTGCAGGGCAACCCGCTCGACACCGACACCCAGGTCGGTGCGCAGGCCTCAAACGACCAGCTGGAGAAGATTCTCAGCTACATCGACATCGGCAAGCAGGAGGGCGCGAAGCTTGCACTCGGCGGCGAACGGGTCGACCTGGGCGGCGACCTCACCGAGGGCTATTACGTGGCACCAACTATCTTCGAGGGCAACAACTCGATGCGGCTGTTCCAGGAGGAGATTTTTGGTCCCGTGGTTGCCGTGACCAGCTTCGATGACTACAACGACGGGATAGCCATCGCCAACGACACCCTGTACGGGCTCGGTGCCGGCGTCTGGTCGCGCAACGGCAATGTGGCCTATCGGGCCGGGCGTGACATCCAGGCCGGGCGGGTGTGGGTGAACAACTACCACGCGTACCCGGCGGGCGCGGCATTCGGCGGATACAAGAGTTCCGGCATCGGCCGCGAGAACAACAAGCTCGCGCTCGACCACTACCAGCAGACCAAAAACCTCCTGGTGTCGTACTCAGAGAACGCGCTCGGGTTCTTCTAGGCCTGACAGTCCGAAGGCCGGCCAGCGTTCCGACGCCGCGCAAATTCGGCGTCGTCGGGATCGCCCGGACACCTGGCGCAGGATGGGTGGGACTCAGCATTCCCACCCACCCTGCCGTTTCCGGCGTAGGGTGAATAACGAGTTTCGGTAGCCAATGGAGGCAGCCATGATCAACAGCACACCACTCGCCGGCACGGCCGCCGTGGACACACCCGGCACGCCCGCCGCTGACAGCCCGGCGCCGGAGCGCCCCGCAGTGGACGCCTCAGCCCACGCCTCGCAACGACTGGACGCCTCAGTCACGGTGACGGGCGAAACGCACTCGCGGGTGGCGCTGGCCGGCGTAAGCGTCACCCTGCTGCGCTCACTGTGGGAGCAGTACGGCCCACTGATGTTCCACCAGTCGGGGGGATGCTGTGATGGCAGTTCCCCGATGTGTTACCCGGCAGGCGACTTCCTCACCTCGGACAACGATGTGCTCCTCGGGGTCTTCGATATTGGGACGGACCACCCGCAACCGATCGAGTTCTGGATGTCCAGGGAACAGTTCCAGTACTGGAGCCACACCCACCTGACGGTGGACGTGGTGAAGGGTCGTGGCAGCGGCTTCTCGGTCGAGGCGCCGGAGGGTGTCCGGTTCATGATTCGCTCGCGCCTGATGGAGACGGCAAGCCCGTTCGTGTGAACCAGGTAACGGACAGTGTGGGGTGGACGACTGTTCGTGCCGTTGTGTGTCGGCGTCGGGGGGAGGCGGCAGACTAGGGCGGTGCACGTTGTCCTCCGTTCCGACCCCGCCGGGGTTGCTCTCATCCCCGTCTCGGACGACGGCCAGGAACAGCCGGGCACAACGGTCGTATCCCTGGCCGGCCTCCCGGAGCATGCGGCGAGGCTCGAAGCCGACGGGGTGCGCTGGGTCTGGGACGACACGGCGCGGTGGTATCCGATCCTGCTCGTCGGGGGAGTCCGCGTCGAACGTTGCGTTGACCTCAGACTGAACCACGCCATCCTCCGACGATCCGCGCTCACCTGCGAATCCGCCCTGGCTCTGGCAGAACCTAACGCGTGGGACGGCGCCGCTGCCGCTGCCACTACGGTTGCCGATGGCACCCTGTTCGACCTCGTGGAAGACCGTGCAAGCCACTTGCTGGCCGACCCTGTGGCCGAATTCGCCCTCCAACGGGAGGCCGCGCGAACCTCGACCAACCCGGGAAGCCTCGGCCTCCTGCTGGCGGCCGAGTCGGCTGGTGCCCTCATCGCTGCCGAGATGCGCTTCGCCGGCCTTCCGTGGAACGCGGACATCCACAACGGGCTGCTCACGGACCTCCTGGGGCCGCGCCCGCTGCCCGGCACCCGCCCGGCAAAGCTGGAGGCCGTGCTGGCGGTACTGCGCCAGCGGCTCGAAGCACCCGACCTCAACCCCGATTCACCGGCCGAGCTACTGAAGGCGCTCCGGCGCGCGGGCCTGATGGTCACGTCGACCCGGTCGTGGCACCTCCGGCAGATCGACCACCCCGCGATCGAGCCGCTGCTCGAATACAAGAAGCTCGCCAGGTTGCTGGCGGCCAACGGGTGGCACTGGCTCGACAGCTGGGTGTCCGACGGCCGTTTCAAGGCCGAATATCTTCCCGGTGGTGTGGTGACCGGGCGGTGGGCGGCCAACGGCGGCGGCGCCCTCCAGCTGCCCCGGCAGGTTCGCGGCGCGGTGGTTCCCGACCCGGGTTGGAAGCTGATCGTCGCAGACGCTGCACAGTTGGAGCCACGGATCCTGGCCGCACTGGCCGGGGACGACAAAATGGCAGCGGCCGGGCGCGGGGACCTCTACAACGGCATCGTTGCCAGCGGGGCGGTGGCGACCAGGGCGGAAGCGAAGGTGGCCATGCTCGGGGCGATGTACGGGGCGACAACGGGGGAGAGCGGCCGGCTACTCCCGCGGTTGGCTCGCGCCTATCCCAAGGCTCTTGCGCTCGTCGAGGCGGCGGCCCGCGCCGGCGAGCGGGGCGATGTGGTGTCCACCCGCCTGGGGCGCACCTCCCCGCGTCCCGGCGACGAGTGGCGCGACGCGCAGGGTGAGGCATACGGGGTGGATGCCTCAGACGCGGAGCAACGCAGGGCACAGAGCCAGGCACGGAGCTGGGGACGGTTTACCCGCAACTTCATCGTCCAGGGCACCGCGGCGGAGTGGGCGCTGTGCTGGATGGCGAGCCTGCGCAACCGGCTCTGGGCCCTCGGGGACGGCGACCTGGTGCGAAGCCCGCACCTGGTCTTTTTCCTGCACGACGAAGTGATGGTGCACGCTCCGGCGGAGCAGGCTGACGCGGTCGCCGCGCACATCCGCGAGGCTGCCGTTGAAGCGGGTCGGTTGCTCTTCGGAGCGATGCCGATCGACTTCCCGGTGACCGTGGCGATAGTCGATTCCTACGCGGACGCCAAGTAGAGCGTGCCGGTACCAGTACCGGAGCTGGTACCGGTGGCAGCGGCAGATCAGCTCTCGTCGGTCGCTGGAGCAGCGGCATTGCGGCTCGGCCTGCCCCGCTTGGGCGGTGTGCCGCTGAGCGGCATCGACGTTCCGCCGCCGGAGTCCGCGACCTGCGCAAGCAACATCGCCGAGTTGTCGAGCCAGCGCATCTCCGCCTCGGCCGCCTCGATGCGGGAATCGAGGATGAGCGTTCGGGCAAGTTGCTCAGCGGTGAGGGAATCCGGCCGCACAGCGGTTGCCGATCTCTCCTTCTCCAGCTCCCGACGGGCGGCGCCCGTGGTCTGGCGCTGCCTTTCGACCAACACGGCCGCGTCGGTGCCGGGGAGGGTGGCCGCGATCGCCAGCTTGATCGCCAGTTCGTCACGGGGAGCCGAGCCGCGGGGGACCGCTGAGTCCAGCCAGTCGGCGACGGTGGCGCGGCCGGCAGCGGTGATCTCGTAGTAGATCTGGCCGTCCGGATCGATGTCGTGTTTGTCGACTAACCCGTCACGCTCGAGGCGATCCAACGTGTTGTAAATCTGCCCGACGTTCAGGGGCCAGCTGCCACCGGTGCGGCGATCAAATTCCGACTTGAGCTGATACCCGTAGCAGGGACCCTGGCCGAGAATGGCGAGAAGCGAGTGACGAACGGACACGATCACCTTCCCGGGTTGATGCATTCCTTGAATCGGATTTCCGAGTATAGGCTTTACGAGGGGCAATCGGTGTGGAAGCCGCGCCGTCCACAACGGCTCAGTGTGGGATGCTGGTAGTGGAACGAATAACGCGCCAGCGCAGCCGACAGGTTTCTGCCAGTCTTGTGATTTCGCAGGTTCGTCCGACATAATTCAATCCAAGCCAGATAATTCGTTCACAGGTCGATGGGGAAGTCGCACCTACCGAATGGAGAAATCGTGGCCGCACCAAATGCTCGCGGAGTGCTCTATGTGCACTCCGCTCCACGTGCGCTGTGCCCACATGTTGAGTGGGCGGCAGGGCGCGCGCTAGATCGCGCCGTAAATTTTTCATGGAGTGATCAGCCCGTCCTCAAAGGCGCCCAGCGCACCGAGTTCTACTGGGAGGGCGCGCAGGGTACCGGCGCCCGCCTCGCCTCGGCCCTTCGTGGCTGGGAGCACCTCAGATACGAGGTGACCGAGGATCCCGGTGCGGGATCAGACGGCGGCCGTTGGATGCACACACCCGACCTTGGCATCTTCTTCGCGCAGACCGATAACTCCGGCAACGTGGTTGTCCCGGAGGACCGGTTGCGGTTCGCCATGGAAATGGCTGGCTCCAACGCCCTCGAACTTCACCGCGAGTTGCGCCTCGCGCTCGGCCAGGCGTGGGACGACGAGCTGGAAGTCTTCCGGCACGCCAGCGACACGAACCAGGTCGTTTGGCTGCACAAGGTCGGCTAATCCTGCCCTTCGGCATGTCGGCTGCGCGGTGGAGATGACTTTTCACAAATAAAGGCCCGTGGAACGACGGCCAACGCACACGGGTTGGCCGGTCGGACCAGGGCCTTAATGCGTCTGGCCCACCGCACGGAGCGATGGGCCAGACGAGGGGAACGGCGTAGCCGAACCGGGTGGGACTAGTTGTAGCTGCGGAAAGCTGCGACCGCGTTGTGGCCGCCGAATCCGAAGGAGTTGCTGAGTGCCAGCAGCGGTCCCGCACCGAGGGCGCGTGGGGACGTCACAACGTCCAGCGGGATAGCCGGGTCCTGGTTGTCCAGGTTGATGGTCGGCGGGGCGGTGCGTTCGTGCAGGGCAAGGATCGTGAAGATCGCCTCGAGGGCGCCCGTCCCACCGAGGAGGTGTCCCGTTGCTGCCTTTGTCGCGGACACCGCGATGTTGGGAAGGTGATCCCCGAACACACGAAGCAGCGCCTTGTATTCGGCGATATCGCCGACGGGGGTGCTGGTGGCGTGCGCGTTGATGTGAGCGACGTCTGACGGCACCGCCCCGGCCTGCTCCAGGGCAGCCAGCATGGCGCGGGCCGCTGCGCTTCCCTCCGGGTCGGGCGCGGTGATGTGGTATGAGTCGCTGGTGACGGACCCGCCGGCCAGTTCCGCGTAAATCTTCGCCCCACGGGCAAGAGCGTGCTCCTCGGTTTCAAGCACGATTGTGGCCGAACCCTCACCCAGGACGAATCCATCGCGGTCGACGTCATACGGGCGCGATGCCCTCGCGGGGTCGTCGTTGCGCTTCGACAGTGCCTGCATCGCGGCGAACGAGGCGATCGGCATCGGGTGGATGACCGCCTCGGTTCCACCGGCGATAACGACGTCCGCGAGACCCTGCTGCAGGTGCTCATACGCGTTGACTAGGGCCTCGGTGCTTGAAGCACAGGCCGACACGTCCGTGCGGGCGAACGCGCGGGAGGGAATGCTCATGCTGATCGCTGCGGCTGCGGCGTTCGGCATTAACATCGGGATCGTCATGGGCATAACCCGGCGGGGGCCCTTTTCCTTGAGCGTGTCCCACGCATCGAGGAGGGTCCACAGGCCACCGATGCCGGTGGAGTAGTCAACACCGACGCGGATGGGGTCGACATCGGGGGAGCCGGCGTCAGCCCAGGCTTCGCGGGCCGAAACGACAGCGAACTGGCTGGAGGGGTCGAGGCGTTTCCACTCGACGCGTTCCAGGGCTTCGTGGCCCTGGACTTTGGCCTGACCGGCGAAGCGCACGGGGAGGTCGTATTTCTCGACCCAGTCCTGCTCGAGGGCGGTGATGCCGGATTCGCCGGCGAGTAGCGCACGCCAGGTCTCCGGGGCGGTTCCACCGAGGGGCGACGTGGCGCCAATCCCGGTTACAACGATCTTCTTGGTCATATCAACATCTTCCTAGTGAATCTCGGGACAGACGCGGACGGGCCGGCCGTGGATAACCAGGCCGGCCGCCGCGGGTGCTGGTGCTAGCCCTGAGCTGCGGTGATGAAGCGGACTGCGTCACCCACGGTTTTGAGGTTCTTGACCTCTTCGTCGGGGATCTTCACGTCGAACTTCTCTTCAGCGTTGACGACGATCGTCATCATCGAGATGGAGTCGATGTCGAGGTCGTCGGTGAAGGACTTGTCCAGCT
>JAODAO010000420.1 GCA_025463465.1 Glaciihabitans sp.
TTCATTACGGGGATGATTCCGGAGGACTGGTTCTCGATCTGCTTGATCGGGGCGCCGGACTCACGGATGTTCGACAGCAGCAGGGCAACGCCGCCGCCGCGCTTGGACAGCTGCAGCGTGGAGTTGATTCCGCGGGAGATGGACTCCATGTTGTCTTCAATGCTAAGCAGGAAACAGGAGACGAGCTCGCCGCGCTGTGCCTTGCCCGAGTTTAGTAAGGTGGGGGTCGCGGGCTGGAAGCGGCCGGCGAGGATCTCTTCAACGAGGTTGGTGGCGAGGGCTTCGTTGCCGTCGGCGAGTCCGAGGGCGGTCATCACAACGCGGTCCTCGAAGCGCTCGAGGTAACGCTTTCCGTCGAACGTCTTCAGCGTGTAGGAGGTGTAGTACTTGAACGCACCGAGGAACGACTGGAAGCGGAACTTCTTCGAGTAGGCCAGGTCGTTCAGCTTGGTGATGAACGCGAAGTCATACTTCTCGATGAGGGCGCCCTCGTAGTACTCCTTCTCGACCAGGTAATCGAGGCGCTCGCGCAGCGAGTGGAAAAAGACCGTGTTCTGGTTGACGTGCTGAGGAAGTACTCGTTCGCTGCCTCGCGGTCCTTCTCGAACTGAATATCACCGTTGGGCCCGTAGAGGTTGAGCATGGCGTTGAGGGAGTGATAGTCCATCTGCACGCGACCGGGGGTCTCGATTACTGGGATGTCCAAAAGGCGTCCAATCCTTTGTCGACGGCGAGAACGTCGTCGGGTGTTCCGAATACTTCAAATTTGTAGAGATGGGGAACCTTGCACTTGGCAGCGACAATGTCGCCGGCCAGGCAGAAGGCCTCCCCGAAATTGGTGTTGCCGGCGCCAATGACGCCGCGTATCAACGAGCGGTTTGTTTCGTCGTTCAAAAATTTCTTGACCTGCTTGGGGACGGCGTCCGTGTTCTCTTCGCCGCCACCATAAGTGGGGAGGACGAGAACGAACGGCTCCGTCGCGTGCAGGGTGTCAAGCTTCACGCCGTCCCGCTGGCTGTGCAGGGGGATGCGCGAAGCTGGCCGGCCCAGCTTTTCGATGAACCGGTGGGTGTTACCAGAAGCACTGGAAAAGTAGATAAGCCCGGTCATGCGATGAGCTCCTCACTTCTCCAGGGCCGAATAATCCGGGCGCAACAAACGTCCCGGATTTGGCATGATGTGTGTCGGCGAGCCTGTGCTGCCTAAGTGCTGCGTTGCGAGGGTGGATGCCGACGGAACCCTGGCAGCGGGGTCCGGGTGGAACGTCCGGCGGGGCCGGATCGCTCACCCGGTGGGAAAGCTATTAGACCGCGAGCAGCGCGATCTTGTCCGGGCGGAAGCCGCTCCAGTGGTCGTCATCCGTGATGACGACGGGGGCCTGCAGGTACCCGAGAGATTTGACGGCTTCGAGGGCCTTCTCGTCGACGGAAACGTCGAAGATTTCGTACTCGATGCCCTTTTTGTCCAGCGCGCGGTAGGTCGCGGTGCACTGAACGCAGGAGGGCTTGCTGTAGACCGTAATCGCCATGGTGCGGGTCCCTTCGGATGTGTCGTGGTGTTCTAAGTGGTTCTCATACCGGCGATGATGCGAACCGGTGCGTGGTGAGAGTTCAATACTACATATAGGGTCCGACATTTTGTTAGGCCCCAATAGGTGGGGTTTATCGCCGTGGCGTTGTCCACAGGCTGTGGAGATGGGACCGGGCAAAAGAGGCCCGGATTTACAGGGATCGGCAAAAGAGTCGAGGGAAATTCGCCCCAAAAACGGGGGTAAAAAATATATTTCCCACAGGAGTTTCCGGCGTGTTGTCCACAAGGGGTGGTGGTTGGCCCTGTGTTGGACCACTAGAGGTCACCCCCACCGGTAGTGGGCGCCAGCGGCCTGTCACACGCCGTACAGGTCTCGCATTATCGCGAGCAGGCTGGCGCTTTCCGGGCGGTTGTCACCCCGGCGCCAGGCCAGGCGCACGTCGATCGGCGGGGCGTCGCGCACGGCCCGGTAGGCGACGCCGGGGCGGCGGTACTGGTGCACGGTGGCTTCGGAGGTGATGCCAACGGCGCGGCCGGCGGCGATCACGTTCAGCCAATCGTCGATGTCGTTGGTGGGGCGGTGGATGCCCGGCCAGAGCTGCAGCGTGGTGCTGCCGGTGTGTGTATCGATGGCCACCGGCCGGTCCGCGATGTCGGCCAGGGTGACCGTGCGCCGCTTCGCCAGTGGGTCCGCGGCGGCGACCGCGCAGAAACGCCGCTCTGTTCCCACCACCTGCCACTCGAACGCATCGGCCCCGTGGCTTCTTGCTGCCCCGGGGCTCCGACGCAGGATGGCGAAGTCGACCAGCTCCTCGGCGAGGCCCGCGCTGGGGGAGTGCGCCCTGACCAGCTCGAGGGTGATGCGCGGGTTGGCCTCAGTCCAGCGGTTCTGGAATTCGATGGTGTGCTGGCCGAGGGCCGACCAGGAGTAGCCGACCCTGACGACAGATTCCGCGGTGTCGGCATCCCGCTGCAGCTGGTCGAGCTCAGCAAGAATCCTCCGCGCGATGGCGAGGGCCCGGACGCCCGCCTCGGTCGGCTCGATCCGCCGGGTGGTTCGGCGCAGCAGGCGCGCGCCGAGCTTTGTCTCGAGCGAGGAGAGATTGCGTGAGACGGCTGCCTGCGACATTCCGAGGTCAAGTCCCGCGTCGGTGAACGTGCCGGCGTCGACTATCGCGACCAGGCAGCGAAGCTCTCGCAGTTCGAGATTCATACGCTCAGTGTATTCATGCGCCGGGCGTATGAATCGGGCTGGGGCTGCATTATGGGGAGCGCCGAGCCCCCCGCACACTGGGCACAAGAGGAGTGTGCGTATGAGTGATTCCACCGGTATCAGCGAGGCGAACCCGTCCAGCTCGTCGACGTCACGGTCGACCCGCCAGAGGATCACCGGCGTGGCAACGCTTTTGGGTAGCGCACTGTCCAGCCAGCTGGGGGCGGCAGTTGGTTCGCTCGCGTTTCCTGTGATCGGACCGGTCGGGGTGGTCGCGGTGCGCCAGTTCGTCGCAGCCATCGTCCTCATCCCCATCGCCAGGCCCAGGATCCATACCTATTGGTGGGGTCAGTGGTGGCCCATCCTCCTGCTCGCCCTGATCTTCGGCATCATGAATTTGTCGCTGTATTCCGCGATCGAACGGATCGGGTTGGGGCTTGCGGTGACCCTGGAGTTTCTTGGCCCGCTCTCGATCGCCCTGCTGGTTTCGCGGTCCCGCTACGGTGCGCTCTGTGCGCTCGTCGCCGCGGTCGGGGTGGTCGCGATCACCAACCCCGAGGCATCCACCGATTTTCTCGGGGTCGGGCTTGGCCTCCTCGCCGCGCTGTGTTGGGCCTGCTACATCCTGCTGAACCGCACCGTAGGCCGCCGCATCGCCGGGGCAGGGGGATCCGCGACCGCCGCCGGGGTGTCGGCCGTGGTGTTCATCCCCATCGCGATCGCCAACTTCGGCGCCCACCAACCGACCGTCACCGTGCTGCTGTTCGCGGTAGTGGCGGGGGTGTTTTCCTCCGCCGTTCCCTATATAGCTGACCTGTCCGCGCTGCGCCGGGTGCCGGCGCAGCTGTTCGGGATCCTGATGAGCGTCAACCCCATCTTCGCCGCGATCGTTGGGGCGGTCTTCCTCGCGCAGAGCCTCGAGGTCATCGAGTGGGTCGGCGTACTGCTGATCGTGGGTGCCAACGGTGTGGCGCTCCTGCGGCGCGCACCGCGAACCGACGCCTGACGGCCGTCGGGGGACCCCGTTACGGTGGGAACCGGACCCTCCGCGCGCAGCAGCCACGGAACACGGGGCCTCGCGTTATAGGGGATGACCATGGGCACGATGAATGAACTGTTGAATGCCG
>JAODAO010000435.1 GCA_025463465.1 Glaciihabitans sp.
ACCCGGGTTCCCGGGGGAATGGACGGGTCGTCGATCGGCCCCGCGGTGTCCATGCTGCTGTCCACGAGGAACTGCATGGCCGCGGTGAGCTCGGCCAGGGTGTAGTAAGTCGACAGGGAGGTGACCACTTGTGGGGCGGTGACCGGGTCGGGGACGTAGGGGGAGGGGAGTGCCGGGTCGTCCAGTGGATCGGGCGCTGGGGGCGCCGGTTGGGGGTGTTCGCGGGACTCTGCGCTGATCTTCCCAGGGTCAAATTCGGGTGTCGGTGTGACTGCGCCGATTATGTGGCTGACGGCGAGGAGGAGGCAGATGGCCAGGGCGAGGAGCGCGAACACGATCCGGTTGAGTGCAACAACCCGGATCGACGTGGACGACACGGTTGGGCCGTTCGCTTCGGCGGACTCGCGGAAGGCCAGCTGCGCGCGGACCAGCTGCGAAACACCCTTCTGCAGCAGGACCGCCCCGATGACCGCCAGGATGGCAACGATGACCATGTAGTGCGTTGGCATCATCTCAACGACGGTGCCGCTGTCGTACACGCAGGTTCGTTGGGGTGGGAAGAAGCCGGAACTGAAGTTGTAGATCTCGCTGGTGCCATCGTCGGTTGGGCCGACGTAACCGCCGTTGCCGCAGGAGTACCCACCGTTGTTTACGGTGACCCGGATCGCCGCGATCGTTGCCATCACCACGGCGACAAAAGCGGGGATGCAGCCGAGCAGGACGGAGAGACGCCCGGACTGGACCGGTGTGCGCGGGATGCGGGCAGGGGCCTGCACGCTCGGCCACTCCCCCAACGAATCACCCGACGCACCGTGGGAGCCGCGCGCCTGTGGATCGGGGGCGTCGTACGTGTCTGCGTCGTACGTGTCTGGGCCATACGCATCGAGGTGGAAGGGGTCTTCTCGCTTCGGCCTGTGCGCGACCGGGGCCGGTTGGCTGGGATCGGACCGCGGTTCGGCTGCGGCCACCGGCGGGTTCGGGTCACCCCAGTCCTCCCGCAGCAGGACAATCCGCATCGCCCTACTTGACTGCCATGCCGACACGCCGGCAACCCACACGAGGCAGAGCGCCCAGGTGACCCCATCGAAGATACCGAACTGGGACAGGATCAGGACCGCGGTCCCCACACCACCCAACGCCCCGCCGATGGCCGTGGTTGGCCAGGCCGGCAGGGTGGCCAGGCCCGACGGTGCGTCCGGGGTGTTGCGCCAGCGCCACTCCGCGACAACCGCGACGATCGCCCCAATCGACGACCCCAGCCCCACCACAACACCAACAACGGAGCCGATAAAGGCGGCGGGCACCGCGGCATACATCGCATAAAAGAAGCCTTCGGCGACGGTCGATGCAACCGATGAGCCGCCGTATTGCTCGCCCGGTACCGCATTAAACGTCGCGGAGGCGAGCCCATAAAACGCCGCCCAGAGCACCACAAGCACTGGACCGCTCACCGCACCGGCCAGGCCGCCCCGCAGCGCACCGTTGCTCACAACCATCCCCACCGGCAGTTGCCGGTATGCCCCCGCATGCCCGTCGTTCATGATCCTGAGGCTAGTGGTCGCGCGACCAACCCTCGTGGGTTGTGGGCGAGGGCGGCCAAATATACGTCTCCGGGAGTGGCGGCTGGGCTGCAGATATACGGCGTGAGGGGGATGCGGCGGCCGAGGTTGTGGCGGAAGCCCCGGGCTATGGCGCGCCCAGGCAGATGCTCTGCACGGTCAGGATCAGGTAATCGTCGTAAAGACGAAGAACGAGGGAGCCGCCGGGAAGGTCACCGGCTCCCGTCGCATCGACCCGGGTGGTTGGATCGAGTTCGTCGCCCTTGGCGTTGACGGTGCGGTCGTGGAGTTCGTAGCCGTCTGCAGCCCACAGGGCGCGGACCCGTTCGAGCCCTGCGGCGTCATCCACCGTGTTGAACCCCACCTCGAGGCCCAGTTGCATACCCGTTTCGTCGCCACTGAAACAGACGTTCTCGGTGGGGGTGAAGCGGGTGCCCGCGGGAATCGACTGGTCGTCGATCGGCCCGGCCGTGTCCATGGTGCTGTCGACGAGTTCCTGCATCGCCGAGCGCAGCTCGTCCTGGGTGAAATTGGTGGGAAGCGGAGGGATGGGCGACGGGGTGACGGGTTCGACCGGTGCGGGCTCGACGGGTGAGGTTGTCCCTCCGTCGTCGGGGAACGTGGGCGCATACGGATCGGCCTGGGTGGGCGGGAGATAGCCGTTGTCGATGAGGTTCGACGCGGTCGGGTCGAACTCGGGAATCGTCGCCTCGGCGCCCACGACGTGGGTGATGGCGAGCATCAGGCTGATAAGCAGTGCGGCCATTACCGCCAGCCGGGAGACCAGCCCCGCGATTGCCCTGGTGCGGGCGTCCGGGTCGCCGGTTGTGGCGTCACCGGTGGTGCCGGCAGCAACGCCATCCACCACCTTCGCCGCGTTGAGCATGGCGCGGCGCGCTCGCAGCACCATCACGAGGCCGAGGGCGAGCAGCAGGACCGCGACCACGCAGAGCACGGCGACCGTGACCATGTACTGCCGAGTTACCAGCTCGACAACGGTGCCGTCCTCGTAGACGCACGTGGCCTGCGGCGGGAACAGGCCGGAGGCGTAGTTGTAGCGAACGGTGTCCGCATCCTCGCCGTAGCCGAAGGTCCAGCGACCGCAGTCGCTGGCGAAGTCGCTGAACCCCACCCGGATCCCGGCGATGGCTGCGGCGATCCAGGCCATAAAGGCGGGCACACTCCCGAGCGCCACGAGCGTCCAGCCGAGCCCGGCCAGCCGCGAGGCGGGGGTGGCGGGGGTGGCCGGCGGCGGTGCCTGCGGTACCGCGTCACGGAGCTCCGCCAGCGAATCGGTCTCCGGATGTGAGCCGGTGGGTGCGTCTGAGTCGGTGGGTGGGTCCGAGTCGGCGGGTTCCGCCGCAATAGCGGCGGCCATGGCTCGTGGGGCGAGGATCGCAGAGAACACCGCCACCCAGGTGAGCACAATCGGCCAGATCCCCGGAATGTCTTTGTAAGAGAGTTGGGACAGGATTACCGCAGCGGTGCCTGTTCCGCCGATCGAACCGCCGAGGGCCGACGTGAGCGCCGACACCCGCCAGGACTCCTTCCCGGTGGCTATGGTCCCCGCGGAAACCGGGCGGGACAGCCTCCAGCTGCGCTGCAGCAGGACCGCCCCAAGTGAGGCCCCGGACGAGCCGAGCCCCACCACCGCACCGACGGCGAGCCCGATAAACGCGGCGGGCAGGCCCGCGACGACCAGTACAAATCCCGCAGTGGAGAAAAACGCGCCGACGTCGGTGAAGCTGAGGCCATCACCCAACACGAAACTGGGGAACAACGTAATCAGGGTCAGGCCGGCCAGGTAGAGCAGCAGAAGTGCCGGGCCGCTGAGCGCCCCGACGATCGCCCCGCGTTGCGCCCCACTGCCGAGGATCCAGCCGACGGGCAGCCTCTGCCGCTCCCCCGAATTACCCTCGTCCATTTGCCGAGGCTAACCGCCACGAATACACAGCCAGACCAAATACGGCGCCCGCAGCCCAACATCCCCCTCGGGTAGCGGGTCGCCAGCCGTTTCAGGGCGCATATATACGGCGCAGGGTGGATGCGGCAGTGAAACTTCGGTGAGGATGTCAAGAACCTCAAAAAGGGCTACATCGCCCGGTTCGGCGGTGCCACACTGGAGAAATGACTGCAACGACGACGCGCGCCGGTACACCCGCACAGGAATCCGACCTCATCGATGTCCACGAGCTCATCACGGCCTACTACGAGCTTGTTCCCGACGTCACCAACCCGAACCAGAAGGTAGCGTTCGGAACCAGCGGCCACCGCGGTTCCTCGCTCGACGCCGCGTTCAACGAGACCCACATTGCCGCGATCACCCAGGCGATCGTGGAGTACCGTGCCGGCCAGGGCATCACCGGCCCGCTCTTTATGGGACGCGACACCCACGGGCTCAGCCGTCCCGCCGAAACCACGGCGCTCGAGGTTCTCTCGGCCAACAATGTCCGTGTGCTCGTCGACGAGTTCGAGGACTACGTGCCGACCCCGGCGCTCAGCCACGCCATTCTCAAGTACAACAACGAGGGTCACGACGACCAGGCCGACGGCATCGTCATCACCCCCAGCCACAACCCGCCCCGTGACGGCGGCTTCAAATACAACCCCCCGCACGGCGGACCGGCGGACAGCGACGCCACCAGTTGGATCGCCAACCGCGCAAACGAGCTCATCGCAGGCGGCAACGTCGACGTCAAACGTGGCGAACCGAGCGCGGTCGAGACCTACGACTTCCGCGGCAACTACGTCGACGACCTGGTCAACATCATCGACTTTGACGCCATCCGCGCGGCCAAGCTGCACATCGGCGCCGACCCGCTCGGTGGCGCCAGCGTGCACTACTGGGAGCTCATCGCCTCCACCTACGACCTCGACCTCACCGTGGTGAACCCGGGCGTTGACCCGACCTGGGCGTTTATGACCCTGGACTGGGACGAGAAGATCCGGATGGACCCGTCCAGCCAGTCGGCGATGGCCTCAGTGCTCGCGCGCCAGCACGACTACGACATCCTCACCGGCAACGACGCCGACGCCGACCGGCACGGCATCGTCACCCCCGACGGTGGCCTGATGAACCCGAATCACTACCTCGCCGTCGCGGTGCAGTACCTCTACACGCACCGCCCCGAGTGGCGTGAGGACGCCGCGATCGGCAAGACCCTGGTGTCATCCACCATGATCGACCGGGTCGCCAGCTCGCTCGGCCGCCGCCTCTGGGAGGTGCCTGTTGGCTTCAAGTGGTTCGTTCCCGGCCTGATCGACGGATCCGTCGCCTTCGGTGGCGAGGAGAGCGCCGGCGCCAGCTTCCTGCGTAAGGACGGCACCGTCTGGACCACCGACAAGGACGGCATCCTGCTGGCCCTGCTCGCCAGCGAGATTCTCGCGGTCACCGGTAAAACCCCGTCGCAGTTGTACACGGAACTCACCGAGGAGTTCGGCGCTCCCGTCTACGAGCGGGTGGATGCCGTGGCCAGCAAGGAGCAGAAGGCGCGCCTCGGCAAGCTAAACGGCTCGGCCATCACCGCCACCGAGCTCGCCGGTGACCCGATCATCGCCCGCCTCAGCGAGGCCCCCGGAAACGGTGCGGCCGTTGGCGGGGTCAAGGTCGTGACCGAGAAAGCCTGGTTCGCCGCTCGCCCGAGCGGCACGGAAGACGTCTACAAGATCTACGCCGAGTCCTTCGAGGGCCCGGAACACCTGGCCAG
>JAODAO010000447.1 GCA_025463465.1 Glaciihabitans sp.
GACAGGTAGCCCGGGATCACAAACAGTTCGACGGCGCCGGCTGAGACAGCCGGGTGGCTGCGGGCGATGTCGGCGACCTTGGCGCACCAGTCGAGGCTCTGCCGGTTGCCGAAATACATCTTCAGGCTCACGCCAACGCTCACCGGCGCGATGGCGCCGGGAGCGGTCGACGTGTGGATCTGGCTCATTAGCAGGAGCCGGTGTTCTCGTACTCGTCCATAACGGCGACCTTTTCAGCGCTGGCGCTGGTCTCGTCGAAACGGTAGGTCAGCCACTCGCGAACGTTGCGGCGGGCCACCTCGATGCCAACCACACGCTGGCCCATGGTGAGCACCTGGGCGTTGTTGGACAGGACACCCCGCTCGACGGAGAAGCTGTCGTGGGCGGTGACGGCACGGATGCCCTTGACCTTGTTCGCGGCGATGGCGACGCCGAGGCCGGTGCCGCAGATCAGCAGCGCGCGGTCGGCTTCGCCGGCAGCAACAAGCTCGGCCGCCGCGATGGCGACCTTCGGGTAGGCGGTGTGGCCGTCGGCGTCAACACCGACGTCGGTGACCGACTCGACCAGGTCGCTGGCCAGCAGGTCCTTTTTGAGGATTTCCTTGTAGTCGAATCCGGCGTCGTCGCAGCCGATGACGATTCGCAGTTTGTTCAGCATCAGTCGTTCTCTCCTTCTTCTGCGGCGAATACCGCCGCGACAGCCTGCACGATGAGTGCAAACGAGTGGGCGCCCGCGTCGGGGGTGCCGAGGCTCTTCTCCGCGTGGGGGCGCGCACGGCCCATCTTAGGAAGCAGGTCGGCGGTCGCGACGGCGGCGATGGTTGCGGCGTCTGCCGCACGCGACCAGGCGGCCGACAGGTTCGCACCGTTGTCGACCTCGTCGGCGAGCACCTCGGTGAACGGGACGATGGCGTCGACCATGGTCTTGTCGCCGACCTCGGCCTTACCGAACGACATGATGGCAACCCGGGCGGCGGTTGCGCCGGCGGAAACGGACACGGCGGACGGGACGTCGGTGTTGCCAATTTCGCCGCCGAGCGCGCGGAGCATGACGCCCCAGAGCGCGCCGGAGGTTCCGCCGGCCTTATCGGCCCAGGCGTCCGCGGCCTTGACGAGCAGCGTCTCGACACCGGCTCCGGCGTCGAGGGCCTCCTGGGCGGCGACGGCGGCCGCGCGGGCTCCGCGCTGCATTCCGACCCCGTGGTCACCGTCGCCGGCGACGGCGTCGATGCGGCCAAGTTCGTCGGCGTTGCCCTCGACCACGGCGAGCAGCGCGTCGATCGCGGCCATGGCCAGCGGTGCGGCGGCCTGGGACTCGGCCGAACCCGTCTCGATGGCGGCAACGGACGCATCGGCGTCGTGGAAGTCGGCGCTGGTGAGCTGCGGGGCAGCGGCGACGGACCCCTTGCGGTATGCCGGGGTGTCGGCCGCTGCGCGCCAGAAGGTCTCGAGTTCGTCGTCGAGCCAGAACAGGGTAAGCGAGGCTCCGGCCATGTCGAAGCTGGTGACCAGCTCTCCCACCTCGGGGTCGACGACCGTCAGGCCGGCGTCCGTGAGCAGTTCGGCGACCCTGCGGTAGACCACAAACAGTTCTTCGTATTTGACAGAGCCGAGTCCGTTGAGGATCACACCGACGCGCTGGCCGCGGGCGACGACGATGCCGTCGGGCAGCTCGGCGAGCAGGGTGGTGACGAACAGCTCTGCGAGTCCGTCGGCGGTGGGAACGTCGGTCTCGCGCAGTCCGGGCTCACCGTGGATTCCCATTCCGACGGCCATCCGGCCCTCGGGCACGGTGAACAGCGGGGCGTCGGCGCCGGGGAGGGTGCAGCCGGTGAAGGCGACACCGAAGGAGCGGGTGCGCTCGTTGGCGAGGATGGCGACGCGTTCGACGTCATCCATCGAGTAGCCGGCCTCGGAGGCGGCTGCGGCGGTCTTGAAGACGGTGAGGTCGCCGGCGATACCGCGGCGCTTCGTCTTTTCGTCGATCGAGGCGCTGGCGATGTCATCCGTCACGGCGACCGAGCGGCAGTCGATGCCCTCGGCAATGAGGCGGTCCTGTGCCTGGGTGAAGTTGAGGACGTCGCCGGCATAGTTGCCGTAGCTGAGCAGAACCCCGCCGCCGTTGTTTGCGGCGACGGCGACCGAGTGCACCTGCTGCACGGACGGGGAGGCGAACAGGTTGCCCATGGCTGCGCCGTGGGCGAGGCCCTGGCCGACGAGTCCACCAAAGGCGGGGTAGTGACCGGAGCCACCACCAACAACGATCGCAACGGAATCGGCGGCCGAGCGGGTCGAGCGGACGACGCCGCCCGGGACGCGCCGGACCTGAAGGTTGTTCGCCGCGACGAAACCGTCGATCATCTCGTCGGCGAAAGCGGAGGGATCGTTGAACAGGCGGGTCATGTCAAAGGCTCCAGAGCGAGATAGGACGTGGGCAAAGCGGGTCGTACGGGAGAAAACGGTGGTTCCGTGATGCGCTGGTGCGGGTATTGCGGAAGGTGCGGTACTGCGGGTGGTGCGGTGCGGTGGCCCTGTGGCGGCCACCGCACCGATTCTTACTTGATGAGCGTGGGCTGCGACAGAGCGTTGGCTGCGGTATTTTTCCCACTGAGAGCCAGCGTGAACATCAAGATCGCGGTCAGGAGCATAAAGCCACCCACGATAAACATCGGAACCTGGTACTGCGGCTCTCCATCGACGGCGGTCGCATCGGCAACAGCGCCCGTGATGTACGGGGCGGAGAAGCCGGCGATGTTTCCGACGGTGTTGATCAGTGCGATGCCGGCG
>JAODAO010000094.1 GCA_025463465.1 Glaciihabitans sp.
CGCGAGCTGATGTTCTCGGCGATGTACGCCATCGCCACACCGGGGATCGCGCCGAGCAGCAACCCACCGACAATCCGCCCGCCGACCGTCATTTCAAACGACGGCAGCAGCGGGGAGACGATCGCGAGCACGCTTGAGGCGGCGATCGACCATTTCATCGCGGTGATGTGGCCGATCCGGTCCGCCATCGACGCCCACGGAAGCACCGAGATGGCAATGCCGGCCGACATCCCCGAGATCAGTAATGCGGCGGCAGCTGGGGAGACCCGCTCTGCGCTGACCACCGTCGGCAGGAACGCCTGGGGTGAGAACACCTGGATGAAGGTCGCGAACCCGGCCAGGAATAGGGCCCCGGCAAACCGGCGGTAGGCGGGAGTTCCCGGTTCGATAGATCCGAGAGATGTGCCCATAGGTTCCCTCGAATCCCCGTGATGCCCCGGTCGCGCGGCGCACGCCCCACAACGATGACGCGTAAAGCCATCGCCCTCAGAATATCCATCCGCGTCGCGGGGCAGCACCTACGCACGCGCCCACACGCGCGCACACGCGCGCCCTCGCACGCGCATACACGCGCGCCCACGCCCGCGCTCGCACGCGCAGGCATGAGCACGCACACGCACACGCACGCACACGCACACTCCTGCAGGCCCATGCACGCACGCACACGCGCGCCGGCGCCCGCGCGCACGTGCGCGCCCACGACCGCGCTCGGGCCCGCGCGCAACGCAGAACGCGGCGGACACCGAGAGGTGCCCGCCGCGTGGATTGCTGGGAAAACCTAGTCGTTCGCGAAGAGCAGGTCGACTTCGGCCGCCGCTTCCTTCAGGGACTCGGGCTCGGCCTCGAAGATCAACACGGACTCGACGGCGGGCTCCATGATGGCGAGCACGTCGACCCAGTGGTTGGCGATCGGGGCGAGTTCGGTTTCCCCGGCTGCAACGGCGTCGAAGTAGACGGACACGTCGATGCCGGCAGCGGTGAAGGCGTCCTTGGCCTTCTCACTCGAGGAGTTCAGCGCGGGGAACACCACGGCTGCTTCGGCGACAACGTCCTGGCACGCGGCGGAGGCCATGTAGCCGACCCACTTCTTCGCAAGTTCGGGGTTCTCCGACGAGGCGAGCACGGAGTCGGCGAGGCCGTTCAGGATGCCGACGCGCTCCCCGGTCGGGCCGGTCGGCAGCGGGGCGATCCCCACGTCGATGCCGTTGAAGCCGTAGTAGCTGGCGGCGTTCCAGCTGCCGTCTGTAACCAGCGCGTAGCTGCCTGCGCCGAACGCGTCCTTGATGCCAACGCCGGAGGATGCGGCCTGGTAAGAGGGCATAAATCCCTTCTCGGTCAGCGAACGCCACCACGCGATGGAGTCGATGTAGCCGTCTTCTGCGTAGTTGAAGTCGGTGCCGAAGGGGTTTTTGTCCGCGTACTCCCAGCCGGTGCTGAGCGCATACATGCTCCACTGCGTCTGGCCGAAGGCGCCAATGCCGGACTTCGACTTGAGGCCGAGGCCGTAGACCTCGACATTTTTGGGATCGAAGCCGGCTTCGTCGCCGCGGACACCGTTTTTGTCAACGGAGAGGTGCGCGATGGTGTCTTCCCAGGTGCCACCGTCCTCGGGGTTCCAGGTGAGGTTCTGCAGGTCCTCGGGGGTGAGCCCACCCTCGCTGAGGTAACCGGCGTTGTAGATGGTGGCGACGGTGTCCCAGTCCTTGGGGATGCCGTAGCGGTTGCCGTCCTCGCCGACCCACAGCTCCGGGATGCCCTCCTGGTAGTCGGCGAAGTCGATTCCCTCTGTCTCCACAACGTCGTCGAGGGGCAGCAGTTGGTTGGTGCTTGCCAGCTGCGGGAAGAACGACGGGTGGTTGGTGATCACGTCAGGCGCGTTGCCGCCGACCAGGCTGGTGGTGAGGGTCTGGAAGTAGTCGTCGTACCCGTACTGCTCGATTTTGATCGAGGTGCCCTCGTTGGCCGTCTCGAAATCGGTCGCGCACTGCTGGTATGCGGGCTGCTGGTTGGAATCCCACAGCCAGTACGTGATGTCGCCATCGGCGGAGGCGCTTCCGCCTCCCCCGCCTCCCGCGCATGCGGTGAGGGCGAGCAGCGGCACTGCTGCCAGAACCGCGAGGGTTCTCTTCGACTTCTTCATCGTGTTCCTTTCGTGGAGCGGGGGTGGGTAATGCACTTGGTGTGATGCAGGGGCAAAACAGTGAAACCGGGAAAAGCTATTTGCTGCCGGAGTAGCCGATGGAGTTGATCACCCGGCGGCCCATAAAGAGGAACAGGATCAGGATCGGGAGGGCCGCGATGAGGGTTGCCGCCATCATTCCGGCCCAGTCGGGTCCGCCCTGCGGGGTCTGCGAGCGGAACACCCCGAGCGCCACGGTGAGCACCCGCACGTCTTCCTCACGGCCGACCAGCTGGGGCCAGAAGTATTCGTTCCAGGAGGTGATGTAGGTGAGGATCGCCAGCGTCGCGATCGGCGCGGAACCGAGTGGCAGGATCACCTGGAAGAACCGGCGCACCGGGCCGGCGCCGTCGATGATCGCGGCCTCCTCCACCTCGCGGCTGATGCCGAGGAAAAACTGGCGGAGGAAGAAGATCGCGAACGGTGTCATCAGCAGCGTAGGCAGGATGATGCCGGCGTAGGTGTTCAGCAGGCCGAGTTCGCGGATGGTGACGAAGTTGGGGATGGTGGTGAAGATCGGGGGCACCATCAGCGCCGAGATGAAGACCGAGAAGACCAGGTCTCGCCCGCGCCAGTTGAGCCGGGCGAAGGCGTAGGCGGCCATCGCGCAGAACAGCACCTGGCCGATCGTGGTGACCGTCGCGACGATCAGCGAGTTGCGCAGGTACACCCAGAAGTTGATCGACGCACCCGAGCCACCCTCGGCGAGTGCCTCGGCGGGCGTCGCCAGCCCCAGCACCCGCTCGTAGGCGCCGAAGGTGAAATCGACGGGCAGCAGCGACCCCGGGTCGCTTCCAAGCGAGGTGGATGTCGAGAACGACGTGCGCAGCATCCAGTAGAAGGGAATGAGCGTGATCAGCATCACGGCGCCGAGGCCAACCCAGGCCAGCGCGCGGCCGACCGTCAGTTTGGGGCGTTTGGGTTTCGGCGGCGCCGACTTCCTCTTCGACGGCAGTTGCGGGTCGACGAGGGCGGGAGGCTGGATGGTTGTTGTCATGGTCGGCTCATCCCAGGTCGGATTTGTTGGCGCGGGTCAGGCGCAGTTGGATGAAGGTGAAGGTGGCGAGCAGCACAAACAGCACAAGGGCCATCGCCGAGCCGTAACCGAAGTCGAAGCGGTTGAAGGCCATGTCGAAGATGTAGTAGTTGATCACCCTGGTCGAGTTGACCGGGCCACCCTGGGTGGTGACGGCGATGGTGTCGAAGAGTTGGAAGGACCCGGTGATGGTGATCACCAGCACCATGGCCAGCACGGGGCGCAGCAGCGGGAGGGTGATGCTGCGGAACATCCGCAGCTCCGATCCGCCGTCGATGGCTCCGGCCTCGTAGACCTCCTTGGGGATGGTCTGCAGCCCGGCGAAAATCAGCAGCGCCGTGTACCCCATGTGCCGCCAGACGTTGATAAACGCGACGGTGGGGATGGCCCAGTCGCTTTCGCCGAAGAAAGCGACCCGGTCGAGGCCGATGGCGTTGATGATCTCGTTCACAATGCCGAACTGGAAGTCGAACATGTAGAACCAGACCAGCGCGGCGATCACGTTGGCGATCAGGTATGGCAGCATCACGATCCCGCGGATCACCATCGACTGGGTGAGCCGGTGCATCAGCACGGCGATGCCGAGGGCCAGCACCGTCTGCAGCCCGATGTTGATGAGCACGTAGTAGCTGGTGGTGCCGAGCGCGTTCCAGAACAGCGGGTCGGAGAGCAGCCGT
>JAODAO010000480.1 GCA_025463465.1 Glaciihabitans sp.
ATCCACCCGGTAGCATTGACGTACTTCAGATCGGGCCTGGATTTTGGTTCGTGGCGTTCTATTGAATGCCGGCAAATTCATTCGCCGAGCCAGAAAGCCCCGAATTGACGACTTCGTCTTCTTCCAGCGTGACCTCACTCCGCGCAACCTCGCTAAGCGCTACCCCGCTCAGTGCGTCCCCTCTAAGCGTTGCCAGCGCCCTCGACCAACTCCGATCGGGTGAGCCCGCCACGATCGAGCTCACCACCGCGCTGCTCAGCGCGCGCGGTGACGATCTTGAGAACCTGCTGGCCCTCGCGACACAGATCCGGGACGAAGGACTGCTGCGCGCTGGCCGCCCCGGGGTCATCACCTACTCCAAAAAGGTGTTCCTGCCCATCACGCAGCTCTGCCAGGACCGCTGCCACTACTGCATCTTTGTGGACACCCCCGGCGGACTTGCCCGTAACGGCATCCCCACCTACATGGAGCCGGACGCCATCCTGGCCATCGCGCAGACCGGAGCTGGGATGGGCTGCAAGGAGGCCCTGTTCACCCTCGGCGACCGGCCAGAAAACCGCTGGCCCGTCGCCCGCAAATGGCTCACCGACCACGGTTACACCTCCACCCTCGAATACGTCGCGGCGATGGCGCAGCTCGTCCTCGACGAGACCGGCCTGATCCCCCACCTCAATCCCGGCGTGATGTCGTGGAACGAGATGCAGCGCCTGCGACCGTTCGCCGGTTCCATGGGCATGATGCTGGAAACCACGGCGGCCCGGCTGTGGACGGAACCCGGTGGGGCCCACTACGGCTCCCCCGACAAGGACCCGGCGCTGCGGCTTCGAGTGATCGAGGACGCCGGGCGCAGCCGCATCCCCTTCACCACCGGCGTGCTGCTCGGCATCGGCGAGAACCATTTCGAGCGCGCCGAGGCGCTGTTCGCCATCCGCGACCTGCACAACCGTTTCGGCCACGTGCAGGAAACGATTGTGCAGAACTTCCGCGCCAAGCCGCGCACCGCGATGCAAAACGACCCCGACCTTGGCCTCGACGAGTACATCGCCGCCGTCGCCGCCGCTCGCGTTGTGATGGGCCCGGATGCGACCGTGCAGGCGCCGCCAAACCTGACCGACATCAACGAGCTCGACCTACTGATCCGCGCCGGCATCAACGACTGGGGCGGAATGAGCCCGCTCACCGCCGACCACGTCAACCCCGAGCGTCCGTGGCCGGAGATCGACCTGATCACCGACCTGACCGCCCGGAGCGGCTACACCCTCAAGGAACGCCTGACCGCCTACCCGAACTACCTGGCCGACGCCGACCGCTGGCTCGACCCAAACGTCGCGCCGGCGTTGGAAGCCCTGATGGACCCGGCCACCCTGCTGGCCGACGAAAAAGCCACGGTGCGCCCCCGCAACAGCGTGACGGTCGCCGACCAGTCGCACTTCGACGGCTTCAACAGCGCTCCCAACGACGCCACCGCGAACTCGAACCAGCCCCTCCGCGACGCCCTCGATGCCGCGTCGCTCGCCGCCACCTCAGCGGACCCGGCGAGCGCGAGCAGCATCACCGACGAGCAGGCGGTCCTGCTCCTGTCCGCCCGTGGCGCCGACCTGGTCGAGTTGGCCGGCATTGCCGACTCCGTGCGGGCCGCGACGGGTGACAACGCCATCACCTACGCTGTCAACCGCAATATCAATACCGCCCTGCTCACCGGTTCAGACGCAGCGAACGGCGAGGACGCGAGCGCCCAGAGCGAGGGGGATGTCGCCTCCCCCGCCCACCCGCTGGCCCTGACCCTCGGGATGGTCACCGAGCTGGTCGACGAAGCCGTATCCCTCGGCGCCACCGAGATCTGTCTGCAGGGGATGCCGGCCAGCAACCTGCCCGGCGAGATCTACCTCGACGTTGTCCGCACCGTTCGCGCCGCGGCGCCCGACATCACCATCCACGGTTTCCGCCCCACCGAGCTGCAGGATGGCGCCCACCGGTTGGGCATCCCCCTGGAGCAGTTCCTCGGCGACCTCCGCTCGGCCGGGTTGTCCAGCGTTCCCGGAACAGCGGCGGTCATCCTCAATGACGACGTGCGCGCCATCTTCAGCGAGGGCGCTTTGCCGCCCGCCGCCGACTGGATTGCCACCATCGAGGCGGCACACCGGGCCGGCCTTGGCTCCACCGCTACCCTCGTCTACGGGCACGTCGAAACACCGCAGCAGATCGTGGAGCACCTGCGCACCCTGGCCGCCATCCAGGATCGCACCGGCGGTTTCAGCGAGTTCATCCCGATGCCGTTCGTCCCGGGCGACGCTCCCCGGGCTGTCGCTGCTGTCGCCGGTGACGGCCCCTCTCCGTCGTTTTCCCGCGCGGTGATCGCGGTGTCCCGCCTGCTGCTGGCCGGGCGCATCAACCACGTGCAGGCGGCGTGGACCAAACTCGGCTTCGCCACCACCGCCGATGTGCTGAAGGGCGGCGCCGACGACATCGGTGGGGTCCTCCTCGACGGCAAACTGTGGCCGGAGGCCGGGCCCGAGGCTCGCCTCACCCTCACTGACGCCGACGTGGCCTCGTTGGCCGAGGCCGCCGGCCGACCCACCCGCCAGCGCGGCACCGACTACGCCCCCGTTACCCCCGTCGCCACCGCACTCGCTTCCGAATCTGGGTCCTGATGACCACAGCTGAGGCTGCTTATGACCCGGTGACCGTCGACACCATTGTGGTCGGGGCGGGTATCGCCGGCATCGCGGTGACCGCGCAGCTCCTCCGTGCCGGCAGCACCGATGTCCTTGTGCTGGAACGCGCCGCAGACATCGGCGGCACCTGGCGCGACAATATCTACCCCGGGGTGGCCTGCGACATCCCCTCCCACCTCTATGCGTTCTCGTTCCGCCCCAACCCCGACTGGTCTCGGCGTTTCTCCACCGGCGCCGAAATCCAGGACTACCTGCGTGGCGTCGTCCGCGACGAGGGCATCACCCCCCATCTCCGCCTCGGCACCGACGTCACCGACATGACCTGGGATGACCACAACCAGAACTGGCTCGTTACCACCAACAGGGGGATGTTTCGCAGCCGCGTCCTGATCCTCGCCGCCGGTCGCCTCTCCGAACCCAGCCTGCCGGCCATCCCCGGCCTCGACTCGTTCAGCGGCCCCGTGATGCACAGCAGCACCTGGAACCCTGACGTTGATCTCTCCGGCGCCCGCGTCGGGGTTGTCGGAACCGGCGCATCGGCGATCCAACTTGTCCCGCAGGTGGCCGCCATCGCAGGTCAGACGACCCTGTTCCAGCGCTCCGCGCCCTACGTCGTCCCGCGTTCCGACGCGCTGATCCCCAGCGCCGATCGTGTCAGGTTCGCCAGCGATCCCGCCGCCGTCACGGCTCACCGCGAGCGGTTGTTTGTCGACGCCGAAGCCGGCCATACCGCGCGGGTGACCGCCGGGGCCGAGCGTGACGCTCTCCGCTCCGTCGCGCTCCACCATCTGGGCGCGCAGGTCACCGACCCCGAGCTCCGCCGCCAGCTCACCCCCGATTACGAGATCGGTTGCAAACGCGTCCTCCTCTCCGACGACTACTACCCGGCGATCAACTCCGGCGCGGTCACCCTCGAGCCGTCGGCGCTCCTCGCCATGGACGGCAACACCGCCATTGCCGCCTCCGGCCATCGGTTCCCGGTCGATGTCCTGGTGTTCGCCACCGGTTTCGCCGCCACCCGGCCCCCTTTCGCCGACAGGGTTCGGGGCCGCGACGGGCGCCTGCTCGCCGACCACTGGTCCGAGGGAATGACCGCGTACGCCTCCATCCTCGTTGCGGGGTTCCCCAACCTGATGGTGCTCGACGGCCCCAATGCCGCCCTCGGCCACAATTCCGCCTTTGTCATGATCGAAGCGCAGGCCGAACTTGCCGTCACCCTCCTCCGTCGCATGACCAGCGAATCCGTCGCCGTGATCGAGGCCTCCGCCGAGGCCGAACGGCACTGGACAGAGCAGGTGGATGTCGCGAGCGCCGGTTCGGTATGGCTGAGCGGTTGCCGCTCCTGGTACGTCGACGAGCGCAGCGGCCGGCTTACCCTGCTCTGGCCGGGCACCGCCACGAATTTCCGCGAGGCCCTCGCGGCCGTCGCAGAGCTGCCCCTGCCCTCATCCCGCGAGAACGTGCCGGCGACCGCCTAAACCTGCCCAGCGACATCCCCCAAACGTGTTGTGTTCCCTCGGCCGCGCACTGCCCACATCACGCCAATCCACCGCTCCGGTTCCTCGGTGAGGTGGCGATACATCGCCCTTTTTCTCCGTTTCCAATGTTTCGAACTTATTTAGTTTTCATTAACTAATGAAACTTCTGAGGGTTTTTCGTTGTCCTGAGACGTCGCTACCGCTTGGCTATTGCCACTGGCGAAGCAGCAATGCCGCCTACACCGCATCGCACCAGCACCCGTCCCGCACAACGCTTCCCCCCAAGGAGAACGATGAGAAAGAAACTGCTCTCGGCCGCAGCGATCACCACGGTCGCCCTGCTCGCCCTCACCGCATGCAGCCCGGGAGGTGAAAGCGACGCGGACAGCGACCTGCGCACCATCTCGGTTGGCATCACCGATCCAGGCAGCCTCACTCCCGGTCGCCAACTTGTTGCGTACGACATCAACATGGCGGTGTGGGCACCGCTCACGTTCCTCGAATCCGACGGCACCCTGGAATATGTCCAGGCCGAATCCGTTGAGTCGACAGACAACATCACCTGGACGGTCACGCTCAAGGACGGCTGGACGTTCCACGACGGCACCCCCGTCACCGCGCAGTCCTACGTCGACTCCTGGAACATCGTCGCCTACGGGCCCAACGCGTTCGAAAACTCGGGCCAGGTCGCCAACATCGCGGGCTACGCCGACCTCAACCCGGCCGAGGGTGAACCAACCACCACCGAGATGTCCGGCCTGACCGTCGTTGACGACCTCACCTTCACGGTGGAATTGAGCGGTCCCGACAGCCAGTTCCCGCTCCAGGTCAGCCAGGCGCAGACCGCCATGTATCCGATGCCCCAGACCGCGGGAGACGACCTCGACGCGTACAACACGCATCCCATCGGAAACGGTCCGTTCGAGCTGGTCGACGACTACGTGGAAAACGAGACCATCGTTGTCACCGCGTACGAGGACTACGCCGGCGAGGCACCGACCACAGACGAGATCGACTTCGTTCCATACACCGACGACAACACCGCATACACCGACGTGCAGGCGGGCAACCTCGATGTGGCCAGCGTCCCCGCCAGCCGCCTGCCCCAGGCCGGCGACGACTTCGGTGACAACTTCTACTCGTTCGAGGCTCCCGGCATCTCTTATCTCGGCCTGCCGCTGTGGGACGAGCGCTACCAGGACATCCGAGTGCGCCAGGCCATCTCCATGGCCATCGACCGTGACACCATCAACGACGTCATCTACGGTGGCGCATACACACCCGCCACGGCCTTCACCCCGGCCATCGAACCCGGAACGCCCGAAGGCATCTGCGGTGACCTCTGCGAGTACGACCCCGATGCCGCCAAGACCCTCCTCGAGCAGGCCGGCGGATTCGACGGGCCGATGGTCATCTCGTTCCCGGGCGGTGGTGGACTCGACGAGTTCTACAACGCGATCGCGAACAACCTCCGCCAGAACCTCGGCGTTGATGCCTCCGCTGTCCCCAGCGCCGACTGGGCCGAGTTCTCGGATGCCCGCACCGCTGGAACCCTCGATGGTCCGTTCTTCTCCCGCTGGGGCGCTCTTTACCCCAGCCAGCAGGCGAGCCTGCGCCCGTTCTACATCGAGAACGGTGGCTGCGCCAACTGCATCCCGTGGTACGACGATGCCGTGAAGGCAGCCATGGACACCGCCGATGCCGAAGCCACGGAAGACGGTGAAGCATACGCAGCGGTGCAGGACCTAATCCTGGCCGAGTTCCCGGCTCCGCCGCTGTTCTTCGAGACCTACTCCTACGTCGTCTCCGACAACATCGCCGACCTGGTCTCGTCCCCGGTGGGCAACCCGCGCCTCAGCCACATCGTGCTCGCGGACTAACTAAACCCGGGCCGTCGAATCATCCTGGTTCGACGGCCCGGTTCCCCGCGCAGCATCCGTTCGACCAGGAAGAAATGTCACGCATGACCACACCGAACAACGCCACAATCGCGGGCACGGACGTCGACAGTTCCATCAACGACATCATCACCCGCGCCGGCACGATGGCACCCCTGCACACCTTTCCCGGTGTTGACGAGCTGCTCGCGACCTTCGACGCCATGGCGGAGGCCAACCCCGACTCGATCACCCGTCGACGGATCGGCACCTCCCGCGACGGCGACGCGATCCACGAGTACGTCATCGGGGCGGGAACGAAACACATCCTCGTATACGCGGGTGTGCACCCCAACGAGCCGATCGGTTTCCACACCGTCCAGCGATTGGCGGAGGACCTGGTCAAGGAACCCGAGCTGCTGCGCTCTGTTGAAGCCGTGTGGCACATCATCCCCTGCATCGACCCCGATGGCGCTCGGCTGAATGAGGGTTGGTTCGCGAATCCTTCTGACCGCGCCCACTATGCCAGGAACTTCTACCGGCCGGCACCCACCGAGCAGGTGGAGTGGTCGTTTCCCCTCGCCTACAAAGATGCCTACTTTGACCGCTCGATGCCGGAGACCCAGGCGTTGATGAGACTGATCGACGAGACGCATCCCATCCTGCTTGTTGGCCTGCACAACGCCGAACTCGGCGGGGTCTACTACTACCTTGGACGCGACATCATCGGTGCCGTCGACGACCTGCACGCCATTCCCACGGCTCTCGGCCTGCCCCTCGACGTGGGTGAGCCGGAATCGGCCGACCTGCACGTCATCGCTCCCGCCGTGTTCCTCGCCCCCCTGGCCACCGACCACTACGACTACCTCGAATCCCTCGGAATCGATCCGGTCGCGGAGGTCAGCGGAGGCGGATCGGCCGATTACGCCCGCCGCTACGGATCCGTCACCTTCATCGCGGAACTGCCGTACTGGTCACACCCGGATGCCGTGGACACCCGGCCAAGCGGGGTGAACTACAAGGACGTCCTCTCTCAGAAAGCCGAGGGACTCCTCGAGCTGGGGGCGGTGTTGGAAGACGCCCTCGCTGCCGCCCTGCCGCACCTGCAGATGAACACACCCTTCCTCCGCGCCTCACGCGCATTCGTCCCGATGATGGCCGTGTTGGGAACGAACGAGAAGCAGCGATCGGAGCACCCGGACAGCGACCGCGAGGCGACCATCGCCGAGGTGTTCACCAACAACGACTTCGTCCGATGCTTCCGCCTCCGCTTCGGCGGAATGCTCGTTCGCGCCATCAACGCGGAGGTGCACGCGGGTATTGCCCCAACCGAGCTTCGTCACATCGGCTCCGCCCTCAACGCCAACTACACCGCGTGGATCGCGGAGTCCGACGCCGTCGAAGGCCTCGCCGTCCTCCCCATCGAGCGACTTGTGGGCGTCCAGTACGCCTCCACCCTCGCCGTCGCGGCCCGACTTCTCGCGGAACCGGCACGATGATCCGCATCGTTGGGCGACGGGCCCTCGAACTCGCGATCGTTTTTGTGGGGGTGACATTCATCATCTACGTGATGGTGTTCACGCTGCCCGGCGACCCCATCGCCGCCCTCGGCGGTGACCGACCCCTACCCGCAAACGTCCAGGCGCAGCTGCGCGAGCAATACCACCTCAACGATCCCGTTGTGCTGCAGTACCTGCGTTATGTCGGCGGCCTGCTGACCGGTGACCTCGGCACCACCTTCGACGGCCGGTCGGTGTCTGAGCGTATGTCGTCCCGCTGGCCGGTGACCATCACCCTCGCCCTCACCGCCTGGGCGATCGAGGTTGTCATCGGCATCGTTCTCGGCCTGGTCTCCGGACTCCGCAGCGGTGGCATGGTGGATCGCACGATCCTCGTCGGCACCATCCTGGCCACCTCCGTACCGGTATTCGTCCTCGGCGTGACCGCCCAGTTGGTCTTCGGCCTGAAGCTCGGCTGGTTTCCCATCGCGGGGACAAGCGAAGGATGGCCAACGGCCTACCTGCTCCCGGGGATCGTGATCGCGCTGTTCGGGCTCGCCAACGTCACCCGGCTGATGCGCGGCAGCGTCGTCGACACCCTCCGGTCAGATTTTGTCCGCACGCTGACGGCCAAGGGGATGCCCCGTTCCAACGTGGTTGGTGTGCACGTGATGCGCAACTCCGTCGCGCCGGTGCTGACGTTCCTCGCCATCGACCTCGGATACCTGCTCGGCGGCACGGTGGTCATCGAGGCCATCTTCAACCTCCCGGGGATCGGCCAATTGCTCTTCGATGCCATCAAACTGCACGAGGGTCCGACGGTGGTCGGTGTGGCAACCGCCCTGATCCTCATCTTCCTGGCCACCAGCGTGGTCGTTGACCTTATCAACTCCGTTCTTGATCCGAGGATCCGTCTTGAGTGAACAGATCGCGTCGCAAAGTACCCCTCTTGTCGCACCGGCCGACCGCAGCATGTGGGCGACCCTCCGCCGACGGCCGCTGTTTTGGTTGTGCGCCGTGGCGCTGGGGCTGCTGTCGATAATCGCCCTGTTCCCCGGACCCATCGCGGGGTTGTTCGGACATCCCGATCCCCGGGTGTGTGACCTGGCGCAGAGCGCGAACGCTCCCGGCGACGGGCACGTGTTCGGTACAGACCTGCAGGGCTGCGACATCTTCGCCAACGTGGTCTACGGCACCCAGACGTCGTTGCTCATCGGGCTGGTCACGACCGTGTTGTGCCTGGCCATCGCGATGGTCCTCGGCACGATCGCTGGCTTCTACGGCGGAATCGCCGACCGGATCGTGGCCAGGCTGACCGACGTGTTCCTGGGCTTCCCCTTCCTCCTCGGCGCCATCGTTGTGCTCAACAGCATCGGCACCCGCTCGGCCATCACCGTCGCCCTCGTCCTCGCGTTCTTCTCCTGGCCGACACTGGCCAGGCTCGTTCGCAGTTCGGTGCGAACGGTCCGCGACGCGGAATATGTGCAGGCTGCGACGGCGATGGGCATCAGCGACCGCCGGGTCCTGCTCAACCACGTTGTCCCCAACTCCCTTGGTCCCGTGCTCGCCATCGCCACCACGATGGTCGGATCCGTCATCGTCGCCGAGTCGACCCTGTCGTTCCTCGGTGTTGGGCTTCGCTCCCCCTCCATCTCCTGGGGGCTGCAGCTGTCCACCGCTCAGTCCTATTTCCAGAACGATCCCCACCTGCTGGTCTTCCCCAGCGTGTTCCTCACCGTCACGGTGTTGAGCCTCATCACCCTCGGCGACATCCTGCGGGACGCCCTTGACCCGAAGGCACGCTCATGACCGAGAACCCGATCGACCGAACCGCTGTCCTGACCACGCTCGCCCCGTACCTGGAAAGCTGGCTCGCCTACCAGGGCGACTACCGTCGCGCCGTCGGCATCCAGGTGGCCCTGCGCGTTGACGATGCCGTGGTTCTCGACGTCGCGTGGGGTTCGGCGAACCTGGCGACGGGTGAGCAGCTGACCACCGATCACCTGTTCCGGATCGCGTCGCACTCGAAAACAATGACGGCAACGGCCGTGTTCCAGCTCGTTGAGAAGGGATCGCTGAGGCTCGATGACACCATCACCACGTGGGTGCCGGAACTCGCCGGAACCGCGCTGGCCGACGTGACGCTGCGCGAACTCCTCGGCCACAACGCCGGTGTCATCCGGGACGGGGTCGACAACGACTACTGGCAGCGCGGCGGCGAGTTCCTCGACCGCGACGCGCTGATCACCGAGTCGCAGGCCAATGGCGCCGTTTTCGAACCGAACGAGCATTTCAAATACTCCAACATCGGCTACTCGCTCCTTGGCCTGGCCATCGAGGCCGCGAGCGGTGAGACCTACAACGACTACGTGAAGCGTGAGATCGCCGGCCGCCTGGACCTGACGAACACCGGCCCCGAGTATGAGCTCACCCGCGCGGAAGAATACGCCGCCGGCCACACCGGGCTGAACTCCGGCGACGGCGAACGCTGGGAAATCGAGCACGTCGACACCCGCGCGATGGCCGCAGCAACCGGCTGGTTTTCCACCGCGTCGGAGATGACGTCCTACGGCGCAGCCCACTGGTTCGGCGACGTCACCCTCGTCAGCGACGCATCAAAGCGCCTGCTGCAGCGCCAGGAGTCCGTGGTGTCAGCGCACGGCCGCGAGCTCGGACGGTACGGCCTCGGTTTTGATCTTCGCAAGGTGGGCGAGCGGGAGCTTGTTGGCCACAGCGGCGGATACCCCGGCCACATCACCCGGACCTGGATCGACCCCACTGACAAGCTCGTCCTCAGCGTGCTGACCAACTCAATCGACGGGCCGGCCGACGCGATCGCCACGGGCCTCCTCCAGTTGATCGACATCGCCCTGGCGAGCGCGGCGAACGGGGAAGGACACGACTCGGCAACGCTCGCGAAATACACCGGCCGCTATGCGAACCTCTGGGGCGTCACCGACATCGTGGACATGGGCGGAAAGCTCGTTGTCATCCACCCCCGGTATCCCGAGCCCCTGCACGTGCACACCCTGCTCGAGGTCGTCGGCGACGACCTGCTGCGGATGGAGAGTGTTGATGATTTTGGGCCGAGTGGCGAGTCTGTGCACTTCACCCGTGACGCGGACGCGAACGTTTCCTCGCTCATGATGGGCGGGATGACGATGTGGCCGATCGACACCTTCCGGGTGGCGCTGGCCTCTGGGCACCCGATAGACATCCTTGGGAAGATGTCCCTATGACCGAGACATCGAGTGGCACTGTTGCCCCCCTCACCGAACTGGACGACGCCGTCCGCACATTTGTCGAAGATTTCGCCTCGTCGTGGGAGTCCACGCACAACGCCCGGATGGACGGTCGCGTCCTGGGGCTCCTGATGATCATCGACGAACCGTTTGTCTCATCGGCGCAGATCGCCCATCTGCTCCAGGCCAGTACGGGAGCGGTGTCGATGTCGACCCGGTCCCTGGTCTCCGTCGGCTTCCTCAAACGACACACGGTGCCCGGCGACCGGGCCCATTACTTCCGGGTGGAAGACGACGTGTGGGGCACCTTCCTCAGCGGCGAGCGGGAATACCTGCGCCGGATGAAGGGGGCCGTAATCGGCGGCCTCGGCATCATTCCCGACGGAGCTGCCGGGCCACGCACCCGGCTTCGGAACGCGGAGCGCTACATGACCTGGCTCGAGGGGTATCACCGCAAGATGCTGCTCGATTGGGAAGCGTACCGAGACAGCGATGAGAACGGAAAACAATGACCACCCCAGTTCTTGCAGTACACGGCCTCGCAATCGACTTCACCGTTGGCGGGCAGAGCATCCCCGCGGTGCGCGGAATCGACTTCGAGCTCAATGCCGGTGAGGTCCTAGCCCTCGTCGGCGAATCCGGGTCGGGCAAAAGTGTCTCGGCGCTCGCGGTGCTCGGCCTGCTTCCCCGCAACGCGACCGTCAGCGGCGAGATCCTCTACAACGGTGCCAACCTGGTCGATGCGAACGAGAAGGCATTGTCCGCCATCAGGGGAAGCCAGATTTCGATGATCTTCCAAGACCCCTCCAACGCGCTCGACCCCGTTTTCACCGTCGGATACCAGCTCATCGAAGTGCTCAAACGGCACCGCCCCCAGCTGACCCGCGGCGAACGGCACGACCGCGCCGTTGAACTGCTGCGGATGGTCGAGCTGCCCGACCCGGAAGACCGGCTCGGCTACTACCCGCTGCAGTTGTCGGGAGGGCAGGCTCAGCGGGTGATGATCGCCATGGCGCTCGCCTGCGACCCTCAGATTCTCATCGCGGACGAACCAACCACCGCGCTCGACGTCACCGTCCAGCGCGAAATCCTGAACGTGATGCGGCGCCTGCAACACCAGACCTCCGCGGCGATCCTGCTGATCACCCACGACATGGGAGTTGTCGCCGACATCGCCGACCGCGTCATCGTGATGCGTGCCGGCCTGATCGAGGAAACCGCCCCCGTCCAGGACATCTTCGACGCCCCGAAAGCCGAGTACACCAAGTCGCTGCTTGCTGCGGTGCCGCGGCTAGGTGCTCCGGCGAGGGACACCTCCGCCGATTCCACGAAGGCACCCGTCCTCGAGATCGACGGGCTGGTGGTTGAGTACCGCAACCGCCGCGGCCGCGTCGTCCGCGCGGTCGACGGCATTTCCCTTCACATTAGAGCGGGCGAGATGGTCGCCCTGGTTGGCGAATCAGGATCGGGCAAATCCACGATCGGCAAAAGCGCGCTGGGGCTTGCCCCGGTCTCGCAGGGCCGGATCGTTATCGACGGTGTGGATATCACCACGGCAAGCCGGTCCGAGGTGCGTTCCGTCAAAAAACGCATCGGAGTTGTGTTCCAGAATCCCACCGCGGCCCTCGATCCGCGCCGAACCATCGGCCAGTCCATCGGGGAACCGATCCACGTGCACGAACGGGTGACCGGCGAGGCGCTGAAGCAACGGGTTGAAGCGTTGCTGGCCGCCGTCGACCTCCCGGTCGTCTGGTCGGGGCGATACCCGCACGAACTGTCCGGAGGACAACGCCAGCGCGTTGCGATCGCACGCGCGGTTGCCCTCGACCCGATGCTGCTCATCGCGGACGAACCGACCTCCGCGTTGGACGTCTCGATCCAGGCCACCGTGCTTGAGCTTCTGCGGGAGATCCAGAAGAAACTGCACTTCGCCTGCCTGTTCATCAGCCACGACCTGGCCGTGGTTGACGAACTCTGCGACCGGGTGGTTGTCCTCCACCAGGGTGCCATTGTGGAGGAGGGCGAGCGTCGCACCGTGCTGACGTCGCCGCAGCATGCCTACACGCGTAAATTGCTGGCGGCGGCCCCCGTTCCGGATCCCGCCGAGCAGGCCCGTCGACGCGAGGTCTCCCAAGCCAGCTAGCGGACCAGTCGAGGCGAGCGGCGGTCGCCTCAGCTGGCTAGATCGCCCCAGCCGGCTTCGGCGAGCGCGTCCCGGGTATCCCTCCGCGGCGAGTAGGGGATGTCGCGGCCCCGGACGATCCGGTAGTCGGTCTGTCCCGGTCCCACCCACAGGATGCTGTCGTTGATCCGGGCGAGCCCGATGGCCGTCCGGATGGCCTTGCTGGGTTCTGGTACTTCGAGGATCGGTTTGTCTGGCCTCATCCGGGTTGCGCCGCGGATGAGGGCCCGCCGGATGGAGGCCGGGTCCTCGAACCGCGGATGGTGATCGGTGATGATCACCACGTCAGCGCCGAGGGCGGCGGCGCGTCCCATCGGGACACGTTTGCTCGGGTCCTTCTCGCCGTCTGCGCCGAGGATGACGATGATTTTGCCGTCGGTGACCTGGCGGATGGCGGTGAGGGTCTTCTCGATCGAGTCGGGGGTGTGCGAGAAGTCCATAAACACGCGGGGACCGCGCGGGCCGGAGAGCAGGTCGGCCCGCCCGGCGACCGTCACGGAGACTCCGCCCGCCGTCACCTCTTTGAGGCGGTCGAATTCGAAACCGGCCTGCAACAGCATCACCATGGCCAGGCCGCAGTCCGCGGCCATGTGCCGGCCGAGCAGCGGGATCGATGATGCGAGATGTTCGCCGTTCGGCCCGGTCAGGGTGAAGTAGGTGCGCGTGACAGCTGACCGCACCACGTCGACCCGCCACTCGGCGTCGAAATCGGGCCGGGAGGTCACCGTGGTGACGGGGATGCCGGCGCCGGCGCGAATGAGGCGCCCTGCGGGGGAATCCAGCAGCACAACCCCGCGGTTGGCGCGATCCGGTTGAAACAGTTGCAGCTTAGCGGCGAGGTAGTCGGCCTCCGTCACGAACTCGTCCCGGTGGTCGTGGCTGAGGTTGGTGAAGCCGGCGACCTCGAACCGCAGCCCGTCGACGCGGTGCCGGGCGAGGGCTTGGGCGCTCACCTCGATGGCCGCAGCGCGCACTGCGTCCTCGTTCATCCGCGCCAGCAGTGCGTGCAACTCCGGAGCCTCCGGCGAGGTCAGCCTGCTGGCCACTATCGCGCTGCCACTCTTGCGGTCCGTGGTGCTGCTACGCCCCGATGGCACGCCGAGTTGAGTCAACAGGGCGTCGATCAGGTGCACGGTGGATGTTTTACCGTTGGTGCCCGTTACCCCGAACAACATCGGGCAGTGCGCCGCCGTGCCATACACGCGGGCGGCAACTCCGCCGAGGATCGCCCGTGGTTCCTCGGCGAGGAGCAGCGGAAGCCCGGATGACGCCGCCCGACTGCGGCCGTCGAGGTCGGTGAGGATCGCCGCGGCCCCCGCGGCGAGCGCCTGGATCGTGAAGTCGGCCCCGTGGCGGTGCCGACCGGGCAGCGCCACAAACAGGCCATCGCGCTGGACAGCGTGGCTGTCGACCGTGACACTCGTGACTCTTGTGCGCCCGGATCCCTCAAGTGTGATGCCGGCGCCGGCGAGCTGGCTGAGCGATGCACCCGTTGCCGCGCTCGGCCTGAGGGAGGTGTATTCCGGCATCAGCGGCATCCCCCGGAGGTGGCGCAGGAGTAGGGGGCGCAGAAGTAAAAGGCGACCGAGGATTCGACGATGCGACCGGCGTGTGTATGGCCGTTAGTGAACAGCGGATCGGGCTGCATGGTGCCTCCGAGGCGGTGACCCGGGGGCCCTGGTTCGAGGTCTCGGTTGACACCAAATCTACGGAAGCGAGGACGGCCTGTATCGGGCTTGACGGGACAATCACCGTGTGTGGTCCCGCTCCAAATGGTCAGGTTCCGGTCTTTTTGGCCGGGCTCTTGGACGCCGCTTCGCCACCGGGCTTCGCCTTGGCCTTCGCCGTTGACGCTGACTTCGACTGAGACTTCGATTTCGGCTTGGACTTCGCTGCGGGCTTCCTGGCCGCGCCTTTCGTCGACCGGCTGGCCTCGATGCTGCGTTTGAGGGCCTCCATCAGGTCAAGGACGTTGTCCGGGTTGTCGTCGCTGTCCTCGTCGGCGTCGTCTTTTCCGAACGTCTCGTCGGTACTGACGGCATCCCCTTTTTTCAGCTTCGCCTCGATCAGCTCGCGCAACTGCTCCTGGTAGTCGTCGCTGAACTTCTCTGGACTGAAGTCGGCGGCGAACGACTCGACCAGGGAGGCACTCATCTCCAGCTCTTTCGCCGAGATGCGCACTTTCTCGTCGAGGGAGGTGAACTGCGCGTCGCGCACCTCGTCGTCCCAGAGCAGCGACTGCAGCATCAGCACGTCGCCGTGCACCCGCAGGGCGCCAAGCCGGGTCTTCTGGCGCAACGCGAAGTGCACGATCGCGGTGCGATCGGTGGCCTCGAGGGTGCGGCGAAGCAGAACGTAGGCCTTGGACGATTTGGAGTCGGGTTCGAGGAAGTAGCTGCGGTCGAAGGTGATCGGGTCGAGTTGGTCGCTCGGCACAAACTCGACGACGTCGATCTCGCGACTTCTCTCCTCGGGGAGGGAATCGAGGTCGTCCTCGGTGAGCACAACGGTGCGCTCCCCCTCCTCGTACGCCTTGTCGATGTTCTCGTAATCGACAATTTTGTGGCACACCTCGCAGCGGCGCTGGTAGCGGATGCGCCCACCGTCCTTGTTGTGCACCTGGTGCAGGCCGATGTCGTGGTCTTCGGTCGCGCTATAGACCTTCACCGGCACGTTCACGAGCCCGAAGGTGATGGCGCCTTTCCAAATCGACTTCATGCCCCCCATCATCCAACGATCGACCCGCCCAGGGTAGGTGTTTTGCCGGGCTCACTGGTGTTGCACGGCGAGCGCGACAACACTGGTGGCATGGCACACCAGGACGTTGTGACGGTCGGCGGGCACCGCATCACCCTGACCAACCTCGATAAGGTGCTGTATCCCGAGACCGGGACGACCAAGGCGGAGGTTGCCGCCTACTACGCGGCCGTCGCCGAGGTGATGATCCCGCATGTGCGGGACCGGCCGGCGACCCGCAAAAGGTGGGTGAACGGGGTCGGCACCGCGGACAAAGCGGGGCAGGTGTTCTTCCAGAAGAACCTGGACGACGCCACCCCGGACTGGGTGACCCGGCGCACCATCGAACACTCCGACCACAGCAACGAATACCCGCTCGTCAACAACGTGGCGACGCTGACCTGGCTGGCGCAGATCGCGGCGCTCGAGATCCATGTTCCGCAGTGGCGGTTCCGGCGCGACGGCACCGCCCGCAATCCCGACCGGATGGTGCTCGACCTCGACCCGGGCCCCGGGGTGGGTCTCGCGGAGTGTGCGGAGGTGGCGCGCCTGGCTCGCACGATCCTCACCGGGATGGGGCTTGACCCGATGCCGGTGACCAGCGGCAGTAAAGGCATCCACCTGTATGCGGCGTTAGACGGAAAACAGACCAGCGACGACGTGTCTGCCATCGCGCACGAGTTGGCGCGGGCGTTGGAGGCGGACCATCCGGACCTGGTGGTCAGCGACATGAAGCGGTCGCTTCGCGACAACAAGGTGCTGGTGGACTGGAGCCAGAACAACGCCAGCAAAACGACCATCGCGCCGTATTCGCTGCGCGGCACACTGCGCCCGTTTGTGGCGGCGCCGCGCACCTGGCGCGAGCTGGCGTCCCCGAAACTCGCCCAGCTGGAGTACCCCGAGGTGCTGCGCCGCATCGCGAAGAGGGGGGACCCCCTCGCGGCGCTGTCGGCGGGTTCGTCGTCCGGGCAAAACCCGGGGGCCACACCGGAGGGCGAACGGGCGGATGGGCCTGACGGTGAGCCGGATGGTGAGCCGGCTCGGGACCGCCTGCACGTGTACCGCTCCCGCCGCGACCCCACGATCACCCCGGAGCCGGTGCCCGCCCATACCGGGGAGTTTGCGGCAACAGCCGGTGAGGGGCGAAGTTTTGTCATCCAGGAGCATCACGCGAGGGCGTTGCACTGGGATTTCCGGCTCGAACACAACGGTGTGCTGGTGAGTTGGGCGCTACCGAAAGGCGTTCCCACCACCCCCAAGCAGAATCACCTGGCGGTGCAGACCGAGGAACACCCGCTGGAGTACGGGTCATTCGAGGGTGAGATTCCCCGGGGCGAATACGGCGCAGGCACGGTGAGCCTCTGGGACACCGGTACCTACACGCTGGAGAAATGGCGGGAAGGCAAAGAGGTCATCGTGGTGTTGCACGGCGACATCCACGGCGACCACCGCTACGCCCTGATCCACACGGGCGGGTCGGGCGGGTCAGGGCGGTCGGGCCAGGCGCCGTCCGCCGCCGAGAAATCGAACTGGCTGATCCACCTGATGGCGCCGGACAACGCGACGCCCGCCGAGGACGAGGGAAACCCGGACGGCACTGCGAACGGTGGATTACACCGCACCTCGAACGGCACCACGACGTCGCTGTCCCGCAGAAAGGAACGACCGCTGACCCCGATGCTCGCCACCGTCGGGGCCGCCACCGACGACTTCGTCGAAAACGAGTGGGCGTTCGAGATGAAATGGGACGGCTACCGCGCGTTGGCGACACTGTCCGGTGGCAGCACCCGGCTGCTCAGCCGCAACGGGGTGGACCTCACCGCCAATTATCCAGAACTCGCCCGGCTCGCCGACGACGTCGAGGGGGATGCCGTGATCGACGGTGAGATCGTCGCCTTCGACGGTCACGGGCGCCCCAGCTTCTCCCGTCTGCAGAAACGCGCGAAGCTGCACAGGTCGGCCGACATTACGGCCGCGACGCGGGAGAACCCGGTGCGCTTCATCGCCTTCGACATTCTCGAGGCGACAACGCCCGGCCGCGCGAAGCCGGTGTCGCTGCTCACCCACAACTACGACGAACGGCGCAACATCCTGGAGAGGGTGACCACCTCGGGCAAACGCCTGCAGGTTCCGCCGGCGTTCGACTCCGACCTGGCCGCGGCGCTCGAGGCCAGCGAAAGCCTCGGCTTGGAGGGCGTGATGGCCAAACGCCGCGACAGCCCGTACTCGCCCGGCCGACGGTCCCGCGCGTGGGTGAAGATCAAACACCAGCACAGCCAGGAGGTGGTGATCGGCGGGTGGCGTCCCGGCAAGGGCAAACGGGCCGACAGCATCGGCTCCCTGCTGATGGGCATTCCCGCCGGGGACGGGCTGCACTACGTCGGCAGGGTCGGCACCGGCTTCGATGATGACACCCTGGATGCCCTTCGCGCGGAACTCGATGACCTGGCGATCACAGACACCCCGTTTTTCGACATCCCCCCGTTGGACGCCGCCGGCGCGCACTGGGCACAACCTGTCATGGTCGGTGAGGTCGAGTTCGCCGAGTGGACCGCCACGGGAAAACTGCGGCAGCCGACCTGGCGCGGACTACGCCTCGACAAAGCCCCGGAAGACGTGGTGAAGGAGTAACCACACCGCTCTGGCCGTCCCTCCATCCCTCCTCCCCCATCCCCCAATACGGGTGACATTTGGCCGGCACGCCGCCCGCCGGTGGGGGCAGAACCGTGTTATTCACTGGTTGCGCGGCGAAAGCGGTAGATATGTGGCGAACACCAGTGTTGTGAATTCACGTGATTCACGGGTGGCGCCTACTACCTTTGCGAAGAACAACAAGTAAGAGCCACGATGGCGAGCTTGACCGACGAAATGAATTCCACGCTTACATCACGGAGAAGCTGCCCGATAGTTTTCCCCGAAGCGTACCGATGGCAAGGATGCTGAGATGACGTTTCAAGAGTTACTTACCGAGGAATGGGTTCGACGTGAAGGTGGTGACGCGCATGGGCATGCATGAACTTTCCGCTCTTCTCTGGCGCGAACGCGACCTGCTCGAGGTGCTGCTTTTTAAGCTCGAGGTTGAACAACTGTTGCTGACCGCCGGCAAAACCCGCTGGCTCCCCCGCGCCTCAAAGGAGACCGAACAGGTCTCCGCCGCCATCCGCGACCTTGGCCTCGCCCGCACCGTCGAGGTCTCCGCCGTCGCCCACGAGTGGGGCGCCCCGGAGGAATCCACCATCGCCGACCTCATCGAGAAGTCGCCGGAACCCGTGTGGGCCGACATCCTCGACTCGCACCTGAGCGGTTTCACCGAACTGGTCGCGCAGATCCAGGTTGCCCGCGACCAGAACCTCGCACTGCTGCGCGAGGCGAACCGCTCCACCCAGGAGACCATCGCGGGCCTCAGCCTCGACGCCGACGGCACCCCAGGCACCTACAACGCGAGCGGATCCGCCGCGACGCGGTCCGACCTGTCCCGATTGCTGGACGAAGAAGGATAAATGAGTACATTCAGCGGGATCAACGCGGCGCACAGCGCCTTGGTGGCTGCCCGAACCGCGCTGGATGTCACCGGGCAGAACATCGCCAACCTCAAAACGGAGGGCTACACCCGGCAACGGGTCGAACTGTCCTCCATCGCGGCACCGGGCCGCACTGGGCTCTTCTCCTCCGGGGTTGGCTCTGTCGCCGGGCAGGGGGTTTCTGTCAGCGGAATTGCCCGCCTCGGCAACGAGATGCTCGACGCGCAGGTGCGCGCCACCTCCTCCACCGCCGGGTACGCCTATGTGCGGGCCAATGAGCTGTCGGCGTTGGAAAAGGGATTGAACGAACCGGGTGCCAATGGGCTTTCCGCCCAGCTCACCACCTTCTGGTCGGCCTGGCAGGAGCTTGCCAATAACGCCGGCTCCGACGCCGCCGCCGCTGTGGTCGTTGAGGAGGGCAAGGCGCTCGCCGCCCAGATTGCCCAGGGTTACACCGCCGTGTCCAACCAGTGGGATGCACTTCGCACCGATGCGGATGGTCTCGCAGCCCAGCTGAACGGCGCGGCCACGCAGGTCGCCGAATTGAACGGCCTTATCAAGTCCGCCCTGGTTTCCGGTGGTTCCGTAAACGAACTGCTCGACAAACGCAGCACCCTGACGACCGCGATCGCCACGCTCGCCGGCGGCACCGTCAGCTCCCACAGCGACGGCACCGTCGAGGTACTCGTTGGGGGCAACCCGATTGTCAGCGGCAGCACCGCCTACGCGGTCACGGTGCGTGGCTCCACCTCGCTCGACACCCTCACCGACGCCAGCGCACCCCGGCTCGCCTGGTCGAACTCCCCGGACCGGGCGGTCGCCCTCGACGGCGGCGAACTCGCCGGCACCCTGTCGATGCTCGCCCCCACGGCGAACGGCGCCGGCGGCACCCTCGCCGAGACGGCGAACTCCTACAACGTGCTCGCGACCACACTCGCCACCGACCTGAACACCGTGCACAACGCCGGTTACACCGCGGGCGGCGAAAAAGCCGGTGACTTCTTCAGCTTCACCCCCGGCCGCGCCGCGGCCCTCGGGCTGCAGGTCGTGGGCACCGAGAAACTCGCGACCCGCACCCTCGCCGGCGGCCTCGACGGCGGCGTGGCCGACACCATCTCCCTGACCCGCAGCCCCGACAAACTGTGGACGAAAATGGTCAGCGCGCTGGCCGTCAGCACCCGCGGTGAACTGCAGCAGTCCGTGCTCGCCGACATCGCCGCCAGCGGCGCCTCCTCCGCGCAGGTGGCCAACGCGTCGGTTGACCTCGACGAGGAGAACGTGAATATGTTGATGAGCCAAACCGCCTACAACGGGGCGGCGCGGGTGCTGACCGCGATGGACGAGATGCTCGACACCCTGATCAACCGCACCGGTCTGGTCGGCCGATGATCACCCGGGTGACCGGGTTCACCATGATGACCTCAGCGTCGCGCAACATGCAGCTCGCCGCAGCAGAGCTTGCCCGTGTGCAGGAGGCGGCGTCGACCCTGAAGAACATCACCCGCCCCTCCGACGACCCGGCCGGCACGGTGAACGCGATCCGCGTCCGCGCCGAGCAGCAGGCCAACGCGCAGTTCACCCGCAATACCGCGGACGGCAACGAGTGGCTGACCACGATCGACTCGGCGCTTTCCAGCACAAGCAACCTGCTGCAGCGCGCCAATATCCTCACCATCCGGGCTGCCAACGACGGCTCGATGACGCCGGTGGCCAGGGAAGCCATCGCCGTCGAGCTGGAAACCATCCGCGACAGCCTGCTCGGTGTCGCAAATACCCAGTACAACGGGCGGTCGGTGTTCGCCGGCAATTCCAGCACCGGCACCGCCTTCAGCGCCGATTACACCTACTCCGGTGACGGCAGCACCGTGATGCGACGCATCGGCTCCGACACGCAGGTGCGGGTGGATGCCGACGGTGAGACGATCTTCGGCGACGCCAACGCCGCGGGCACCAGCGTTTTCGACGAGCTGAACGCCATCATCACCTCCGTCCGCGCGGCCGACGGCGGCACCACCGACATCGGCCAGCACATCACAACGTTGGCAACTCGGATGGCGACGGTGACCGGGCAGCAGGCGGTCGCCGGTGCGCGTCAGGCTACGCTGATCTCGGCGGCCGAGGCGCAGCTCGACACCAAGGTGACGCTCGAGGCACGCCGCTCCAGCATCGAAGACATCGATCTGGGCGAGATCATTCTGGAGCTCAAAATGCAGGAAACCGTTTATCAGGCCTCGCTGGCCATCACCGCCCGCGCCCTGCAGCCCTCGCTGATGGACTTCCTGCGGTGAGCGCTCCGCTGACCTTCGTCACTCCCCCGCTCGGATTCTCGCCCCTCATCGATTTCTCTTTGAACGAGGTCGACGGTGCCGACGGGCTCTACTCCCTCACCGCCAACCAGGACGCCGACGTGCGGATCTTTGTCATCGACGCCGCCGTGCACCTGGCCGACTACCTTCCCGTCATCTCCGACGAGCAGCGTGACTCGCTCGCCCTGGCCTCCGCCGATGACGCGTCGGTGCTCGTGGTGGTGAACCCCACCAGCGACGTCACCACCGTGAACCTGCTCGCCCCGATCGTGGTGAACACCCTGACCGGCAACGCGCAGCAGTTCATCCTGGAGAACCAGGACTGGTCGATCCAGGAACCGCTCGCTTAGGGTGCAGGCAGCCTTTCCGGCCTAAGCTTC
>JAODAO010000002.1 GCA_025463465.1 Glaciihabitans sp.
CCGCCTGCCTCGTATCCAGCGCGAATGCGTGCCCGACGCTGAAGGGCCACGCGTAGAGCCGGTGGCTGAGGACAGACATGCCACCGACCAACGAGAAACCGAGGTCAAGGTCAAGGTCAAGGTCAGGATCGGTGGGAGTGTCCCCGTCCGATAGCGCAACCACCGGCGGCTCAGATGAAGAGCACGTCGCGACGCAGCGCCGCCACAACGTCCCCGATGCCGTCACCGGTGCGCGCGTTGGTGGTGACAACGGCCGCGCCGTTTCGTACCTCCAGCGCCTCGGCCTGCATTTTCTCGAGGTTCGCACCCACGTACGGGGCGAGGTCGACCTTGTTGATCACGAGCAGGTCGGCGCGCATCACGCCGGGTCCGCGTTTACGTGGAATGTCGTCACCACCGGCCACGTCGATGACGAACATCCAGTAGTCGACGAGGTCGCGGGAGAAGGTGGAGGCGAGGTTGTCTCCTCCGCTCTCGATCAGGATGAGTTCGGTGCCGGGAAAGTCGCGGTCCAGCTGGTCAGCCGCCGCCATGTTCAGCGACGGGTCCTCGCGGATGACGGTGTGCGGGCAGCCTCCTGCCTCAACGGCCAGCACCCGAGCCGGGTCGATCAGCCCGGAACGTTGGACGCGGAGGGCGTCCTCCTTGGTGACGAGGTCGTTGGTGATGACCGCGATGGGTATCTCCAGGGCGGAGAAGGCCGCGATCAACCGCTCGACCAGGGCGGTTTTGCCGGAACCGACCGGCCCGCCAATGCCGATGCGTGCCGCGCTCATCGCAGCAGGAACTTCCGCGAGAAGGGCACGTTGTTGGCGGCTGGGCCGTGCAGCAGCACACCGTCGGCTCGAACGTCGAAGGTGCGGGGGTCCACCTCGATGAAGGGCAGGGCGGTGTTCCGAATCATGTCGCTCTTTCGAAGGTTGCGGGTGGAGGAAATCTGCACCGTGCGTTTGCGCAGCCCGAGGCGTTGGGGGGTGCGGGCGTCCAGCGCCAGGGCCGACATGAAGTTGATTCCGAGTTCGGCGGGGGCGCTGCCGAGCGAGCCCCAGCTGGCGCGCTGCAGGATGGGTTCCGAGATGGGCAGGCTGCCGGCGGCATCCCCCATCGCGGCCCAGGCCACGTAACCCGACTTGATCACCATCGACGGTTTCACCCCGAAGGATGCTCGCGGCCACAGCACGATGTCAGCGACCTTGCCCACCTCGATGGAACCGATGTGGGCGTCGACCCCCACCGAGATGGCCGCGTTGATCGTGTATTTCGCGACGTAGCGTTTGACCCGCTCGTTGTCGGCGCGGGCGGTGGTCTCCTCGGGTAGGCGACCCACCCGGTCCTTCATCGCCGCGGCCAGCTGCCAGCAGTTCGCAACATTCTCGGCGAGGCGGCCCATGCCCTGGGTGTCGCTGCCGAAGATGGAGATCGCGCCGGAGTCGTGCAGGTAGTCCTCCGCGATCATCGTCTGTGGTCGAACCCGCGACTCGGCGAAGGCGACGTCCTCCGGGGCCTTCGGGTTCAGCTGGTGGGCGATCATCGTCATCGGGATTCCCTCCTCCAGCGCGTTGGAGGTGAACGGGTTGGTTGGATTCGTTGATGCCGGGATGACGTTGTCGTAACCCACCACCCGCAACAGGTCGGGGGCGTGCCCTCCCCCGGCACCCTCCACGTGATACATGTGGATGGTGCGGTCGTTGATAGCGGCCATGGTGGATTCCGCGAAGCCGAACTCGTTGATCGAGTCGGTGTGCAGGTGCACCGCAAAATCGTTGCGGTCGGCGGCGCGCAGCGTCTGGTCGATGACCGCGGGGGAAGCGCCGAAGTCCTCGTGGATTTTCACAGCCCCGGCGCCGGCGGCCACCGACTCCTCCACCGAGCTGGCCACGGACGCGCCACGGCCGAAGGCGATGAAGTTTAGGGGCGAGTACTCGGCGGCCTGCAGGAACCGGCCGAGGTTGACGGTGCTGCCGGAGCCGACCTCGAACGCGGGCCCCGGCGAACCACCGATGAGGGTGGTGGTGCCGCTGGAGAGGGCGTGCTCCGATTGTTCTGGTGAGATCAGGTGCGCGTGGGTCTCGATGGCCCCGGCCGTGACGATGCAGCCCTCCCCCTGGATCGGGGTGGTCATATGCCCGACGATGAGGTCGGGGTGCACGCCCGGCATCAGGTCGGGGTTTCCGGCCTTGCCGATTCCCACGATGACGCCGTCGCGTATGCCGATGTCGGCTTTGATGATGCCGAGCACCGCGTCGACGATGGTGGCATTGGAGATCACGTAGTCGAGCGCCCCGCCCTGCGAGGTGCTCGCGGGCCGGTAGCCCTCGCCGTCGCGCACACTTTTGCCGGCACCGGCGAGGAGCTCGTAGCCGTAGCGGGTGTAGTCGTGCTCGACCTCGACGAACAGGTCGGAGTCCGCGAGGCGCACCACGTCTCCGGTGGTGGGTCCGTAGAGGCGGGCGTAGGCGGCGCGGTCCATGGTGGTCATCAGAACTCGTTCCTGCTCGAGAAGCCGGCGGCGGTCGGCCCGCCCCGGTCATCCAACTCGCGGGCGCTGTCCGCGGTCGCGTCGAAGTAGCCGCGTGCGGTGGCGCAGTCGAACGACGCGCTGCGCACCTCGGGGTCGTCGAGCTGCCCCTCGACCAGCCCGGCGAAGCCGGTGATACTGCGGTCCCCGGCGATGGCCACCAGGTCGACCCGCACGGGGATGCCCGGTTCGAAGCGCACTCCACCGCCCGAGGGAACGGCGAGTTTGTAACCCCAGGTTGCGGCGCGGTCGAAAGCGAGGGCCGGGTTGACCTCGAAGAAGTGGGATTGGCTGCGCACCTGGATGTCTCGGTCGCCGGTGTTGATGA
>JAODAO010000005.1 GCA_025463465.1 Glaciihabitans sp.
CGGGCGGGAATACAGACTCGACGACCGCGTTCAGCTCGCGTGCTGTTTTGAGGTCACTTCCGAAAGGCTTCTCGATGACCACGCGTCGCCACTGGCCCTCCTTCTGCTCCGCGAGCCCCGAGCGGCGCAGCTGCTCGGTTACCTGGGGGAACGATTTCGGCGGGATCGACAGGTAGAACGCGTGGTTGCCCATCGTTCCACGGTGTTCGTCCAACTCTTCGATTGTCGCCTTCAGCCGTGCGAAAGCATCGTCATCGTCGAACTCACCCTGGACAAAGCGAATGCCCTGGCTCAGCTGAGCCCAGACATCCTCGTCAAAAGGAGTTCTGGCGTACTGCTTCACGGCCTCATATACGACCTTCTCGAAGTCTTGGTCTTCCCAGTCACGACGGGCGAACCCGACGAGGGAGAAACCTGGGGGCAAAAGCCCGCGGTTCGCGAGGTCGTAAATAGCGGGCATCAGTTTCTTGCGTGACAGGTCTCCCGTGACGCCGAAAATGATGAGGCCACTGGGGCCCGCAATGCGATTGAGCCGACGATCCGACGGCAATCTTAATGGGTTGTACTCGGGTGTGATTTCCACCGGCGACATGCTGCTCCTTGGTACTTTATGCGGCGCTAGCGCATCGTGCCGACAAGTACGTCTGTACTCTCGGCAGGGTTAGTGATGGTGAGGGTGAGAACCGGGCGGCCATGCTCAGCGAGCACGCTCGCATCGCCAGCCGCTTGCGACTGGATTAGCTCTCCGAAGGTGAAGGGACGACCTGGTATCGCGAGATCCTCGCTTGTTGCCGAGGTGATCTGGAGAAAGACTCCAATCGCCGGTCCGCCCTTGTGGAACTGGCCGGTGGAGTGAAGAAAACGGGGTCCCCACCCGAACGTCACCGGACGGCCGGAACGCGCAGCGAGAAGGTCGCGCAGTTTCTCCAGTCCGGGGTGAGCTACGCGGTTGACGTAGGCCTGAATCGAGATATAACCATCCTCGCCGACCGTCGCGAGCAGAGCGTCAATAGCACTACGCAGATCGGAGACTCCTGTTATAACGTCGGCGGTTCCGCGGACTTCGATCTCATTCTCGATGAAAGCCGGTTCCGTCGGAGAAGGCCGGTTGTCGAGGAGTGCACGAGTCGCAACCTTTGCGGATTCCACGTCGGGCTGGTCAAATGGATCGATGCCGAGCAACCGACCAGCAATAGCTGTGGCATATTCCCAAGTAAGCAGCTGAGCGCCGAGCGTTCCCGTGATCTCGATTTCGCCTTCAGCAACGTCCCGGGTGTCGTCGTAGTCACCGACCAATCGAACGATCTGCAGGTCTGACAGATCGAGCGACAGCTCGGGTGCGTTGACGCTGAGTACCACGGGGAGCACACCCTTGCCGATTTTCCCCGTCGACTCCGCAATGAGCTGTTCGGCCCAGTCGGCAAAGCCGACGATATGAGTGCCGTCAGCGACGATGCCCAACTTGTCCTTGAGCGGCCTCGTGCCGGCAATCGCGGCAGCGAGGATCAGACCAGGGTTGTCCTTGCTGTCCTGCGCGAGCTCGAGCGTTACTGCCTCAGCCTCATCGAGCAAGGCTGAGATGTCCACGCCAGCCAGACCAGAGGGAACGAGCCCAAACGCTGTCAGCGCGGAATAGCGCCCGCCGACGGTGGGGTCAGCGTTGAATACCCGGTATCCAGCGAGTCGCGCGGAGACGTCCAACGGTGACCCGGGATCCGTCACGATGATGATCCGGTTGATCGGGTCGATGCCTGCAGCATGGAATGCCGCTTCGTAGGCCCGCTTCTGGCTGTCCGTTTCCACGGTCCCACCCGACTTCGAGGAGATAACCACGGCGGTCGTCTCCAGGCGATCGGAAAGTGCCGCGATGACCTGGCTTGGTTCGGTCGAATCGAGAACGGTCAGTCCGATGCCGTAGGTACGAGTGATCACCTCAGGCGCGAGAGACGAACCTCCCATTCCTGCGAGGACAATATGGTTGACACCTTCAGCGCGCAGTTTGTCACGCAATGAGACGATGTCGTCAACCAAGGGCCGCGAGACGACGATGGACTCGGTCCATCCCAGCCGGTTCGCAGCTTCTTCCTCGGCGTCCTGACCCCAAAGACTGGAGTCAAGACCCGTCAGGCGGCTCGCGACCAGGTCGCTGACGAGTTGCGGAACAACCCGGTCAACGGCCTCGGCCGCGGCACCCGACGTCGCGATCCTAATGCTCACTTTGCCGCTTCGAGAGCCGCGGTAACAGTGTCGAGGAGCTCGTTCCAGGAAATGATGAACTTCTCAACGCCTTCCTTTTCGAGAAGGGCGGTGACGTCGTCGTAGGAGATACCCTGCGCGGCGATGGCGTCGAGGACAGCGTTCGCGGCAGCGTAGCTACCGGAAACCCGGTCACCCTCGATAACTCCGTGATCGAAGGTTGCGTCGAGGGTCTTCTCCGGCATTGTGTTGACGACATCCGCGACGGCGAGCTCGGTGACGTACAGGGTGTCAGGCAGCGACGGATCCTTTACACCGGTTGAGGCCCACAGCGGACGCTGCTTGTTTGCACCAGCTGCGAGCAATCCTGCAGCTCGCTCGGTGGTGTAAGCCTGCTCGAAGACTTCGTACGCCAGCTGGGCGTTGGCGACGCCAGCCTTGCTCTTCAGCGCGATCGCTTCTTCTGTACCGACAGCATCGAGGCGGTTGTTGATCTCGGAGTCAACGCGCGACACGAAGAACGATGCAACAGAGTGGATCGTGGAGAGGTCGTGGCCTGCGGCCTTGGCCTTTTCGAGACCGGCAAGGTACGCGTTGATAACGGCGCGGTAGCGGTCGAGGCTGAAGATGAGGGTGACGTTGACGCTGATACCAGCACCAATCGTTTCCGTGATGGCCTCGAGGCCCTCAAGGGTTGCGGGAATCTTGATCATCGCGTTCGGGCGGTTGACCTTGGCCCACAGCTCCTGAGCCTGCGAGATGGTTGCGGCTGCATCGTGTGCAAAGCCGGGCTCGACTTCGATCGACACGCGGCCATCAAAGCCGCCGGTCGAGTCGTAGACGGGGCGGAAAATATCGCTGGCAGCAGCGACATCATCCGTGGTGATCTCGAATACGGCCTCCGTGACGGTCTTGCCGGCAGCGGCCAGTTCTGCAACCTGTGCGTCGTAAGCCTCACCCTTTGCGAGGGCCGCGGCGAAGATCGTCGGGTTGGTGGTGATGCCGACGACGTTGCGCTCTGCAATTAGCTTCTGAATTCCGCCGCTGTTGATGCGCTCGCGCGAGAGGTCGTCAAGCCAGATGCTGACGCCTACGGCCGACAGTTCTGCGGTGGGGGTGGGGGTGGCTGTTTCAGTGCTCATAATTTTCTTTACTCTTTTCTTCCGGCGCCTAGTTGGCGGCCAGAGAATCCTTGGCGGCGGCCACAGCGGCCTCGGTGGTCATTCCGAACTCGCGGAACAGGGTCTTGTAATCGGCCGATGCGCCGAAGTGCTCGATCGATACACTGCGTCCGGCGGTGCCAACGTAGCGATCCCAGGTGAGGGAGAGTCCTGCTTCGATGGAAACCCGTGCGGTTATAGCTGCGGGCAGGACCGATTCACGGTACTCCTCGGTCTGCTCTTCGAACCACTCGAGGCTCGGTGCAGAAACCACGCGGGCGTTGATGCCGTCAGCTTTGAGAGCCTCGCGTGCATCGACTGCGATCTGCAGCTCCGAACCCGTGGCGATGAAGATCAAGTCAGGGGTTCCGTTGGGTGCGTCGACCAAGACATAGGCGCCCTTTGCGACGTTGCGGGCATGGGCGAAGGTCTCGCCGCTGGCCTGGTCCTCGCCACGTTCGAAAACAGGAATGTTCTGGCGGGTCAACGCGATACCAGCGGGCCCGTTGTGACGCTCAAGGATCGTCTTCCACGCCCACGCGGTCTCGTTTGCGTCACCCGGACGGACGATGTCCAGTCCGGGAATGGCGCGCAGGGTCGCAAGCTGTTCGATCGGCTGGTGGGTGGGGCCATCTTCGCCGAGTGCAACGGAATCGTGGGTCCACACGTAGATGGCCGGAGCCTTCATCAGCGCGGCCAGACGAACGGCCGGACGCATGTAGTCGCTGAAGATCAGGAAGGTACCACCGAAGGGGCGGGTGTTTCCGTGGAGGACGATTCCGTTGAGGATCGCGGCCATGGCGTGCTCACGGATACCGAAGTGGAGGACTCGGCCGCTGGGGCTGGACTTCCACTCGTGAGTTGACCACTTTTCGGGCACAAATGATCCAGCGCCCTCAATAGTCGTCAGGTTTGACTCGGCGAGGTCGGCGGATCCGCCCCACAGTTCGGGGATTACACCAGCAAGGGCGTTGATGACCTTGCCCGACGCGGCACGGGTTGAGACCTCTTTGCCTGCGGGAAACACGGGCAGTGCATCTTCAATGTTGTCGGGAAGGTCGCCGGACAGGACGCGGTCCAGGAGAACCTTCTTGTCGGGGTTGGCCGACGCCCAAGCCTCGAATCCGACGAGCCACTGCGCGTGCTGCTCTGCCCCACGCTCGACGGCCTTGCGGGTGTGAGCGATGACCTCGGGGTCAACCTCGAAGGTCTGCTTCGGGTCGAAGCCGAGCACCTCTTTAAGTCCTGCGAGCTCTTCAGCCCCGAGAGCGGAACCGTGGATCTTTCCTGAGTTCTGCTTTTTGGGGGAGGGCCATCCGATGATGGTCTTCAGGATGATGATGGAGGGCTTTGCGGTCTCACCCTTTGCAGCCTCAATCGCATCGTTCAACTCGGAGACATCTTCGACGTACTCGCCGGTCTTCTTCCAGTCGACAGTGATGACCTGCCAGCCGTAGGACTCATACCGAGCGGCTACGTCTTCGGTGAAGGCGATGTTGGTGTCGTCTTCAATCGAGATCTGGTTGGAGTCGTAAATGGCAATCAAGTTGCCAAGCTCCTGGTGTCCAGCGAGGGAAGAAGCTTCGCTCGTGATGCCTTCCTGCAAATCGCCATCGCCCGCGATGACGTAGACGAAGTGATCGAAGGGGCTGGTCCCGGCGGGTGCTTCGGGATCGAACAGGCCACGCTCGAATCGCGCCGCGTAGGCGAATCCGACGGCAGATGCTAAACCCTGTCCAAGCGGTCCGGTGGTGATTTCGACGCCGTCGGTGTGGCCGTACTCCGGGTGTCCAGGAGTCTTAGAGCCCCAGGTGCGCAGAGCCTTCAGGTCATCGAGTTCGAGTCCGTATCCGCCCAGATAGAGCTGGATGTACTGCGTCAACGAACTGTGTCCGACCGAAAGGATAAAACGATCCCGACCGATCCACTCGTTGTCGGAGGGGTCCCTACGCATCACCTTCTGGAAGAGGAGGTACGCCGCGGGCGCAAGGCTCATAGCGGTACCGGGGTGCCCGTTGCCCACCTTCTCCACAGCGTCTGCTGCCAACACACGAACGGTGTCGACGGCTTTGTTATCGATGGAATCCCACTGCAGAACTGACACGGAGGAGATGACCTTTCTTCGAGCGAAGTAGCGCGTCGGTATCGCCGAGCTACAGATCAATGATGCTTGCCGTGGACATCATCGACACGATCGCGGGCGACTCGCTCCCATCTAAGGGACGTACGGCGAGTGGCTGGCTCGCGATTGGCAAGCATTACAAGTATAGAGAATGGCAAGCGACGGATGCGCCCCTTTGAAGCCGTGGCGCGAACATGCAGGTACCCGATATCGCCTAAGCTCGTAGCCGGGATGAGCATCGATAGAGGAGTTATGGACGTATCCGTGGAAACCCGTGTGAACCGGGAGCGACTCGGGTTCTCCCGTAAATTCCGTGCATACGTATCGTTGACCAAGCCGAGAGTTGTCGAGCTGTTGCTCGTGACAACCGCGCCGGTCATGTTCCTCGCTGAGGGCGGTGTTCCTAATCTGTGGCTGATGCTCGTAACCCTGATCGGCGGTTCCCTAAGCGCCGGGTCAGCGGGAGCGTTCAACTGCTATATAGATCGCGACATCGATCGACTGATGAAGCGCACTCAGGGCCGTCCTCTTGTCACCGGTGACCTCACCGACCGAGAGGCACTGGTTTTCGCCTGGATCCTGGGCATCGGCTCGATCGTCTGGCTGGCTGTCTTTACTAACTGGCTCGCCGCGGGGCTGTCTCTGCTTGCAATCCTTGTCTACGTATTCGTCTACACGCTGTGGTTGAAGCGCCGCACCGAACAGAACATTATCTGGGGCGGCATCGCAGGTTGTTTCCCCGTTGTTATTGGTTGGGCTGCGGTCACCAACTCCCTCAGCTGGGCACCAATCATCCTCTTTGCTGTCATCTTTCTATGGACGCCACCGCACTACTGGCCCCTTTCTATGAAGTATCGCGATGACTACCAGAATGCCTCGGTGCCGATGTTGGCCGTTGTTCGGGGTCGTTCCGTAGTTGGTTTGCAGGTTGTTCTCTACGCCTGGGCAACCGTCGCGTGTTCCCTGTTGTTGATCCCGGTCGCGCCGATGGGAATCGTCTACACCGTGGTCGCCGTTTCAGCGGGCGCCTGGTTCATCTACGAATCGCACTTGCTTTACAGCCGTGCTATCCGACATGGCGAGGTGCAGCCGATGCGCGTGTTCCATAGTTCCATCACGTATTTGACTCTTGTCTTCATAGCCGTCGGAGTGGATCCGCTGCTGCCCTTCTGAGTCAGCTGACGCACCATGTTTTGCCAGCAGCCGCGCGGTCGACCGCGCGATTTTGCTCAGCTCGGTGGGGCCTGAAGCCGCATTATTGACGTCCTGGCACGCCTGTTGGTCACTTCTATATCCATAGCCACGTCACGCAAGCGTGGCCCAGTTGGTTATCTGATGCAGGCAGTCAGGGAAAATTGGATTCCTTCCGCGAACGCGGATCATTGGTGACTGCACCCGCATAACGGGACGTTTTCGGGCAGCCCAGGGAAGGCCGCGACCGCGTTTACGGAGCGGTTGCTGGGGGACGCTCGCAGCACATGAGTGCTGACCGGGTGTACGGGCAAGGTGTGTCAACAGCAGTCAGCGCCGCGGCGCCGTCGGCGACCAGTTGCCGACATGCCTGATTGAACTGTTCTGCCCGAGCAGGGCAACGGCTCATTCGAGACGGGGAACGTACGAATTAGCCGTGGCTCTGCTGCCGCTGTAACGTTCTAAACGAGGGCCTGTTCTTCAATACTTCGCCCGGACTTGTCTTCGACCATGATTTTCTGCATTCGCTGTGACAACACCAGCGCCGTCATCGCCGAGACCAGAAGTGCGGCGAGCACCATGTGGATGCCAACTAAAATCTCGGGAAGTCCCAGACGGGCCTGCACGAGGCCAACGGCAATCTGAACAATCTCTACGAAAAAGAGTGTCAGGGCGAATCGGCGAACCCGCCCGTTGGTCGCTGCTGAAGTGAACGTCGCGACAACCAAGGCGATTGTTAGAGCAAAGGTCGCGTAGGCGGGCCAGCTGTGCAGATGCTGCATCAGTTCCGAGTTCAAGCCATTTCTAGGTGTCTCGATATCGCCCGCGTGGGGTCCGGACCCGGTGGTCAAGATGCCAAGGAGAACTGTAACGCCGACGAAAAATGACGTGATGTGTGTGAGCCCAAGGAACCAGCCGGGCGTGAGTTTCAGAGTCCCCCGGCGGCCTCGGTAAACCCGATAGACGAGCATCGTGGTCAAGGCGACCAGCACGATCGACACAACGAAGTGCGCACCAACGATGTAAGGGTTGAGGCCGGTGAGTACGGTGATCCCGCCTAGTACGGCCTGGGCTGGAATTGAGAGTCCCTGTAACAGCGTCAGAACGAACAGGTCACGGCGACGTGCCCGCATTCTGATGACGGCAAGAAACGCGGCGATAGCAATAAATGCGAGTACAAACGTCAATAGTCGGTTGCCAAATTCGATGACCCCATGAAAACCCATCTCCTGGGTGGTAACGAAAGAGTCGACGGTGCATCGAGGCCAGGTCGGGCACCCCAGTCCTGACGCTGTGAGGCGCACAGCACCGCCGGTACCGATGAGCGCGACCTGGAAGATCAGGGAGAGCCATGCAATAACGCGCACACGCCGGTCGACCTCGCTGGGCAACCACTGCCAAATTCTGTCTCGAAGTAGGGAAATCGACGAGATCGCGCGTTTCACAGCACATCCTCCTGTTATTGGGATCTACTCCCTGTAGAATCAATGGGTTCTTAGAACATCACCCATGCCAGGGAGTCAGCGTTGACAGCGGGTTAATCTCACCCGTGTTCTGTTTCAGTTTAGGTTGGCCGCGCATAGCCCCGCACATTCAGATCTCCTCGGCATGCCGTGCCAGGGAATGCCGTTGTGACCACATCGGTTATAAGCGGTAGGAAAGAGGTAATTCATGTCTGACGTTCTCATTGATCGACCCGAACTCAATACTCTTGGCCAGTACGAATTCGGCTGGTCTGATTCTGACGTGGCGGGTGCCGCGGCTAAACGCGGTATCTCTGAAGCTGTAGTCGCCGATATATCTCGTCTCAAGGGCGAGGACGAAGCGATGTTGAAAACTCGACTCAAAGCGTTGTCGATTTTTCGCCGCAAACCCATGCCGACCTGGGGAGCAGACCTGTCGGGAATTGACTTCGACAACATCAAGTACTTTGTGCGTTCCACGGAGAAGCAGGCGCAGACCTGGGAGGACCTCCCGGAAGATATTCGCGCCACTTACGAAAAGCTGGGGATTCCCGAAGCGGAGCGTCAGCGTCTCGTCTCTGGTGTCGCGGCGCAGTACGAGTCGGAAGTTGTTTTCCATTCCATTAATGCCGAGCTTGAAGCTCAGGGCGTTATTTTTATGGACACCGACACGGCGCTCAAGGAGCACCCAGAATTTTTCGAAGAGTACTTCGGGACTGTCATCCCTTCCGGCGACAACAAGTTCGCCGCGCTAAATACAGCTGTATGGTCGGGCGGGTCGTTCGTTTATGTGCCGCCCGGCGTGCACGTCGAGATCCCGCTGCAGGCGTACTTCCGTATCAACACAGAAAACATGGGCCAGTTCGAACGCACGCTGATCATCGCCGACGAGGGCTCGTATGTTCACTACATCGAGGGCTGCACGGCGCCGATTTACAAGAGCGACTCGCTTCACTCCGCAGTAGTCGAGATCATCGTGAAGAAGAACGCTCGCGTTCGCTACACGACGATCCAAAACTGGTCGAACAACGTGTACAACTTGGTGACCAAGCGTGCCATCGCTCATGAGGGCGCAACAATGGAGTGGATCGATGGCAACATCGGTTCCAAGGTCACGATGAAGTACCCGTCGATCTACCTTGTGGGAGAGCACGCGAAGGGTGAAACTCTCTCCGTTGCATTCGCTGGACCCGGCCAGCACCAGGATGCCGGCGCCAAGATGATCCACATGGCGCCGTACACGACATCTTCGATCGTCTCTAAGTCCATCGCCCGCGGTGGCGGACGCGCGGGATACCGTGGAGAAGTGAGGGTCGACGAAAAGGCTCACCACTCCGCCAACACGGTACGCTGTGACGCCCTCCTGGTCGATAAGATCTCACGCTCAGACACTTATCCGGCAATTGACATTCGCGTCGATGACGTTCAGCTTGGACACGAAGCGACCGTATCCCGCGTCAGCGAGGAACAGCTGTTCTACCTGATGTCACGTGGTATGCCCGAGGACGAAGCCATGGCGATGATCGTACGTGGCTTCATCGAACCGATCGCGCGTGAACTTCCGATGGAATACGCACTTGAATTGAACAAACTCATTGAGATGAGTATGGAAGGATCCGTCGGCTAAATGTCCGCTGCCACCACTACCACCCCCGAGCAGGCCGGCCTTTCACCTGAACAACATGGGATAAAGGCTCACAGCGACGGAGGATGGGCGCTCGTCCCTGTCCAGACGCGGTCAGAGCGATTCACCTCGGTCAACCCGATCGACTTCGCCGAAGTAACCGGGCATGAAGCCGATTGGAAGCTCACACCTGTTTCGCTGGTGCGTCCACTGATCGACGAGGAACTCGACGGTTCGCCGTACGCGTACCTATCCACCGAGGGGGAGGGGACGCTCGTTGAATGGATTGATCGGTCCGACTCTCGGGTCGGTAGCGCAGGGTTGCCTGAAGAGAAGGCGTCCGCGAACGCGTGGAGCAATTTCGAGAAGGCCCTCTCGATCACGATCTCCTCAAGCGAGGCAACCGAGGTAGTGGTGCAGCGTTCGACCCTCGGAACAGCAGCGCGGGCCGGTCACACCGTGATAACGGCGAAGGCCAACAGTTACGGCACAGTTGTCCTTCAGAACAACGGTGACGCGTTTCTTTCTGAGAATGTCGAAATCGTTGTTGAAGATGGTGCGCACCTCACCGTGGTGTCCGTTCAAGAATGGAACGAAGACGCCGTGCACTTGAGTAGTCACTTCGCTCGTGTGGGGCGTGACGCCAAGCTGAAGCACGTCGTTGTTTCATTGGGCGGCAAGATCGTCCGAGTTAACCCCTCGGTGCACCTTGTCGAACGTGGGGCAGATGGCGAACTTTTCGGGATTTACTTCGCTGACGCAGGACAGCACCTGGAACAACGGGTGTACGTCAATCACGTTGCGGAGAACACCCGCAGCCGCGTGAACTACAAGGGAGCCCTAAACGGCGCAGGAGCTCGGACAGTTTGGGTTGGTGACGTGCTGATTGGCCCAGATGCCGCAGGTACGGACAGCTACGAACAGAACCGCAACCTGGTGCTGAGTGAGGGAACGCGCGCCGACTCGATCCCGAACCTGGAGATCCAGACGGGGGACATTGCCGGCGCAGGCCACGCGAGCGCCACGGGCCGTTTCGACGATGAGCACCTCTTCTACCTTCAGGCCCGTGGGATTCCTGAAGACCAGGCCCGTCGCCTGGTAGTCCTCGGATTCCTCACGGAGGTCGTCCAGAAGATTGGAAAGCCCGACCTCGAGGCACGACTGCTCCTTGCGATCGAAGCGGAACTTGGTGGAGTAACGGCATGAGCGCGGGAACTCGCGTCTGCGCGACTGCAGACCTCGCACCTGACCAGGCGATGAAAATTGTGATAGGTGGCGTGGCTATCGCCTTGGTCAAAGACTCGTCCGGCGCGATCCATGCTTTAGGCGATGTATGCACGCACGGCGACATTTCCCTCTCTGAAGGATTCGTCGAAGACGACGCCCTCGAGTGCTGGGCCCACGGTTCCAAGTTCTCGCTAACCACTGGCATGCCGATGAACCTCCCCGCGTATGAGCCAGTTCCCGTGTACACGGTCACTATCCTCGACGACGACGTTTACGTCGATCCCACCAACATCATCTAACCCCGCGACCGCGTCGCCTTCTGAATCTTCTGTCAAAGGAACCAGTTTTTATGTCTACTCTCGTTATAACCGACCTGCATGTCAGCGTCGAAACCGACCAAGGCACCAAGCAGATCCTGAAGGGCGTTGACCTCACTCTGGAGCAGGGCTCTATCCACGCCATCATGGGTCCCAACGGGTCCGGCAAGTCGACGCTCGCGTACACGATTGCCGGTCACCCCAAGTACAGGGTCGATAGCGGTTCCATCACGCTCGACGGCGAAGATGTTCTTGCAATGTCCGTCGACGCTCGCGCCCGAGCAGGACTTTTTCTAGCGATGCAGTACCCGGTTGAGATTCCCGGTGTCACGGTTCAGAACTTTCTCCGCACTGCAAAAACTGCCGTTGATGGTGAGGCCCCCGCACTGCGCCCGTGGCTCAAAGAAGTGCGGACTTCAATGGAAGCCCTCCGCATGGACAAGACCTTCGCGGAGCGAAATGTAAATGAGGGCTTCTCTGGTGGCGAGAAGAAGCGTCATGAGATCCTCCAGCTTGAGTTGCTCAAACCGCGGTTCGCGGTACTGGACGAGACGGACTCCGGTCTCGACGTTGACGCGCTGAAGATCGTCTCGGAGGGCGTGAACCGAGCGCACAGCAACACTGGCATTGGCGTCCTTCTCATCACCCACTACACCCGGATCTTGCGATACATTAAACCGGATTTCGTACATGTGTTTGTCGACGGGCGGGTTGCCGAAGAAGGCGGCCCGGAACTTGCCGATCGTCTTGAGGACGAGGGCTACGACCGCTACCTCACCACCGGCACGAGCGTAGGCTGACCTAATGGCAACTGCACTCGCTCCGGCCCTCTTCGACCAGGTTGAAGAGGCGCTCAAAGACGTGATGGATCCCGAGTTGGGCGTCAACATCGTCGACCTCGGCCTTATCTACGATTTGTCTTGGGACGACGAGAACAATGCCCTGCTGATTAGCATGACGTTGACGTCTGCCGGTTGCCCCCTGACCGATGTCCTCGAGGAACAGACAGCACAGTCGCTTGACGGCGTGGTCGACGCATTCAGGATCAACTGGGTATGGATGCCGCCGTGGGGCCCGGACAAGATCACCGACGATGGACGCGACATGATGCGTGCGCTAGGTTTTTCCATGTAGCTCGGCTGAATATTTTCAGCATCCTGTTGGGGCGTCCAGCATAAAACGGCCCCGATGACCTTGGTGCGCGGTACTCCGGAGAAGCATCGTCCGGGGTCGCGTTCCAGGAGGGGAGTCGACGAAATGTCGGCCCCAAACTTTTGGCCTCGGGTCGATGTTGTGCAAGCGGGGGAATCGATGGCTGAGGCGAGTTCGCGAAGCGACCGTGCCCGGCAGCGGGACCGGTTGGTACGGTCTATCGCTCAAAGCCAACTCTTGACTTCGGCTGCACTATTACTATTAGCGATATTTGCAGTTGCGATAGCTTCCTCTTCGCTAACACGTCCGCTATTTTTTGGTGGCATCGCCATTGTCTTCATCGTCACCGGGCTTGCGGTGCTGGTCCCATGGACTGTAGACAACAAACATTGGGCCATAAGCCTTCCGATCCTGGATATCGTGGCGATTGTTGCGATTCGTCAAGGTGTTCCTGAACTCGGTGCGGGTCTGTTTCTGGTTTTCCCCGTGATTTGGATGGCACGGAACTACCGGCTCTTCGGCGCAATAGTCAGCGTCGCGCTGAGTACATTGCTCTTATGGCTTGCGATCCTGTGGGGTGGCGACCCCCTAGCCGCCGCGGAAATCGCGGAACTAGTGCTGCTGCCGGTCACCCTCGCATTTATTTCAGCCAGCATTTATTCGACAACTCGCCGCACCACGAGCCAGCGCGTGCTACTGCGGTCGCAAGCGACGCTGACAGAGGCGGCGTTTGCGCGTGCCCGGTCTCAGGAACGTTCCCTTGAAGAGATCCTGAATGCAGTGGAATTCGGTGTCCTCGCGTTCAACGCCGAGGGCCAGGTAACCCTGGTCAACGATGCACATCGGCGCTCGCTTGCCCAGTTCGGTGCTCCCCGATCCGCACTGGTTCATCCCTCCGCTTACCAGTTCGACCGCATCACCCCGTACCCCGAGGCCACCCGGCCGTTTGAGCGGGCCATCCGCGGCCAGGCCTTTGAGGATCTGACGCTTTGGGTGGGGGAGCCCGGGCAGGAACGGGTGGCGTTCTCGGTCACATCCCGCGGGCTGACAGACTCACACGGCGATGCTGACGGGGGAGTGCTCGTACTGCGCGACGTGACAGCGGAATTGGACGCTATCCAGGCCCGCGACGACCTAGTCGCGTCCGTGTCGCACGAGCTACGCACGCCGCTGACATCTATCCTCGGTTACCTTGAGCTGGCGCTCGATGATCCGAAGATCTCGCCTGACACCTACAGGATGGTCGACGTCGCCCATCGAAATTCCGAGCGTCTTCTGACTCTGGTAACCGACCTGCTCCTCGCCGCCAGCGACGCAGAGAAAACACTGCCATTGACGTTCGAACCCTTCGAGTTGTCGAAGATTGTCCAGTATGCGATAGACGACCAAGCCACAGCGGCCGAAAAAGTATCCGTCTCACTTCGCGTCGACATAGACGGACCTGTTCTGATCACAGCCGATCCTCTGCGAATCCGACAAGTCATCGACAATCTTCTCAGCAACGCAATCAAGTACAACCGACCTGGTGGATCGGTCACTATCCGCGTGGAAACCAATCCGACCTCAATCAAGCTGAGCGTTGTTGACACGGGCGTCGGCCTTACCCCCGATGAGCAGTCTCATATTTTCGACAAGTTCTATCGGACAGACTCAGCGCGCCAATCGGACGTAGAGGGTTCGGGGCTTGGGATGAGTATCACTCGGGAAATCATTCGACGTCATGGCGGCGATCTGACGCTTGAGAGCGAAATGGGCGTTGGTTCTACCTTCAGCATGACCCTGCCCACGACCCGACGGAGCTGACGTGGACATCGATACCCAAACATTTCTTCTGGCCAACGGCGTCGTTGTGGTGATTAGTGGGTTCTCCTTTATCGTCAACACGGTGCTTCGGGGAAATGACGAAGTCGGTCGCACCTGGAGCGTTGCGTTTATCGCCGGTATCCTGGCGGCGCTGGCATACGCGGTCTGGGAATTTGCGCCATCGTCCTGGTGGATCCTTGCAGTGGGCAACGCGGCTATTTCTCTTTCGGTCGCTGCCCTGTGGTCCGGCACTCGTCAATTCAACGATCGCTCACCGCTGCTGTGGGTCTCGTTCGCTGCGAGCGGTGTCGTCGGTCTCTCAGCCCTTGTTGGGGGGCCGGACGGAGGCGCTTGGGCGGGTGCACTGGAGATGTTCATTGCCATAGCGACATTTGCCGCGCTGTCGGGCGCAGAAACGCTGCGCGGACACTTCCGGCAAAGCCTGAATGCACGCGTCCTCACCGTCGTTTTTCTCGCCGTGTCGGCGTACTACCTCTGTCGCTCCATTGTCTTCCTCGTCGACACAAGCGAGGGCGAAGTTTTCCTGCAGTATTTTGGGACGACTACTACAACGTGCGTATCAATGGGCCTCGTTATCCTCGGGGCGATCTCGATGTCCGTCCTTGTTGCGGGTCGGGGGCAACGTGAATCGATGCCCGCGACGTCAGGTATTCCCACAATCGAAGGCGTATTGCCGTGGGAAATGTTCCGCCAGCACTCCTCGGACTGGTTGCTTCGCGCCTTCCGCGAGCGTGACGACCTTGTGCTGATCGTTCTCGACATTGCCAACCTTGACGACATGAACACAGCGTTTGGTCGTGTGTACGGTGACGAAGCAATCCGAGCCGTGGGTAGGATCACCGTTGAAAACTCGCCGTCTGCTGCGATCGTTGGCCATAGCAGTGGCAAACGGTTTGTAGTGCTTACCAGCGCGCCCTCCGTTGGTGACGCCGTGATCGTCGCGGAAAGACTTCATACCGCCTTGGTCGAGAGTCCGATAGACCCGGTAGAGGGAATCAGGGCGGTGGCCACGTGCGGTTTAGCGACCACAGGTCGGGATGGGTACGATTTCGAAGCCTTGTACAAAACTTCACTCAAGGCGCTGGCGGCAGCCAGGGACTCCGGTCCTGGCACCATCAAACTTGCGGGCTCGGGCGCTCCTCGCACGGGGTACTGAGCGCACCAACGTCGATACATGGCCACAATCGAACCGAAACGACGTCGGCACACGCCCAATTCGAACAGCTTCACTCGACTGAACAATATCTTGAGCAAATCTTGAGCAAAATTGGCTTTCGATAGATCGAAACTTGAGGTCGGTATTGCAGACTGGTCATACCACGCTACGGGGGCTTGGTGAAGTCTCTACTGCGAAGGCGGCGTACACCAATGTCAACCACCGACGATCGTTACGTGAACATCGATCCGATCGAAAGCCGGATGGATGAACTAACGCGCGAGTTCATCGAATCAGTCGATTCGCTCCCTAGTTACCGTCCGAGTATCGGGTGCATCATCCCCGCATATAACGAAGCAGAATCCATAGCCGAAGTGCTGGACTCGCTTCTCGCTCAGACGCGGCTTCCCGACATCATCCACGTCATCGTCAACAACACGAACGACGACACCGTCGCCATTGCGAGCCAATACGCGGGCCCTCACGTTCGCGAAATTCAGGGCATCGAACAATTCACCGAGATCTACGTGCACGACATCGGAAAAAACCGTGACAAGAAGGTCGGCGCGCTCAACTACGGTTTCACCCTGGTCGAGGGGTGTGACTACCTCCTCGGCGTCGACGGCGACACCACTGCAGACCCCACCGCGGTCGAACACCTAGAAGCAGAGATCAACTCTGACACCCGCATCGGTGGCATCTCCGCGATCTTCAGTATTGACGACACCAACATTCACGGCGCTATGGCACCCTTCTTGATCACCGGCCAGCGCACTCAGTTCGCCGCGTTCAACATGCAGAACATGCTGCGCGGTCGAAACATGGCAGTACTGGGAGGCCAATTCTCAATCTTTTCAGTTGAGGCGCTCCGACGGGCCATGGAAGAGAACCACCAGTCGACCCCCTGGGTGAAGGACAGCGAGGTAGAGGATTCCCTTCTCTCCCTCCAGATCAAAAGCGCCGGCTACCTGACGAAGATCAGCGCGCAGGCCCGGGCCGACGTCGGCGGAATGACCACTCTGCGAGGGCTAGATGCGCAGCAGGTGAAATGGAACTTCGGTGCCATTGAGCTGATGTGGCCGGGACAACGTGGTGACACCAAGGGGCAGCCGTTCCACCCGAACCTTCGCCTGCGCTGGCTCGAGAACTTCTCCATGCTGGTAAACGCGTTCACCCGCATCGCCTTCATCCTCCTGTTGGTGGCTTCTTTGTCTATCGGCGCTTTCGTTTTCAGCCCCGTCTGGATCATCCCGCCCATCATCGCGGCGTCGCTCAACCTGCGAACCGCCCTGTCGATGAAGAAACGGCGTGGACGGGACATCATGTTTGCGGTCCTGATCTTCCCCGCCGAGGTGTACATGTGGGTGAGGCTCGGTCATTTCCTGCGGGCTTGGACCAAGTTCCTCAGTCGCAAACAGACCGACAACTGGGCAGCCCAGGCCAAGGCGGAACGCGGATCAGGCAACGGGTTCCTTGTTCCCGTCGTCATCTTTGCCATCTCTGTAGCACTCCTGGTCGTCGGCTGGTACCAGCTGGCTCTCGACACCCAGTCACTCATCCTCTGGATCGGATGGCCCATTCTTGGCATTATTACTGCGATTCAGACCTTCACAATGTTGATCAAGTTGATGCAGCGCTACCGCGGATACAAGGTCTGACATTCGAACGCCAAATAGCCCGGTTCCTCATCGAATGTGATGAACCGGGCTATTCGTTCGTCTGCTGCGAGACGCGTGGATTGAGCGACGGTCAGGCGCCGTCGGGTGCCGTAAGACGGTAGCCGACACCGCGAACAGTCTCAATGAAGCGCGGTGCAGCGATGCTGTCGGAAAGTTTCTTCCGGAGGTTGCCCATGTGCACTTCAATCGCGCGTTTGTCAGCTTCACCAATGAAGTGGCTTGTCACGTAACTCTCGCCACGCAGCAGAAGCGCGAGGTCTGCTTTGGTGCGAACTCGACGTGTTGACTCCATCAGCGCGGCGAGTAGGTCGAATTCGCTGCGCGTGAGGTCGATCTCTTTGTCCTGCACTTTGACGACACGGGTCTCGATATTGAGCCATAGACCGTTGTGTTCCATCCACCCCGAGCCCTCTGGCTCCGTCGAGGCGCCGTATGTCACAATCTCCGTTGATGTGACGACGATGGGAGCACCCGACGAAGCAGACGCATAGTCAGGCATTGCGTAGTGCGGTGCTGACCTGGGCTCCTCGGGCTCGGCGGGGTACACGCGAGCCGCTGGCGCCGCAGCGGCATACGCGGGTGCTGGAACGATTGACGGATAAGCAACCGGAGTCGCAGGAGCAGCAACCGCTGCGACCTCCGCCGTGTTACCGACGGTACGGGGCCGGCGCAACATAGCCTCGATCCGTGCGCGAAGCTCACGAGGACGGAAGGGCTTGTTGATGTAGTCATCGGCGCCGGCATCCAGGCCCTGAAGGGTGTCGATCTCTTCGGCGAGAGCGGTGAGCATAACGATGTAGGTCGAGCTGAATGCCCGTATCCGTCGGGCGGCCTCGAACCCGTCCATCCCCGGCATATTGACGTCGAGCGTCGTGACAACCGGTTCATATCGCCGCACTGCTTCGATTCCGTCCTGGCCGTTGCTGGTGGCAATGACTTGGAAGCCCGCCTGGGTTAGCACGGTGTCTAGCAGGTGACGGATATCATCATCGTCCTCAATGATGACCGCAACTCTTTGTTCGCCTCCGGTGTCCATGGGCATGATCGTACCAACTCCTGGGTGGTATCTAAGTAAATACGTAAGTATCGAGATGTATTGCTAGGTAGTTGGATGGCAAGTCACCCCCGTATGAGGGCCAGCGCTCCGTCGTTCCACCATTGACCGGCGGCTGGACCGCCGTTGCAACGGCCATCGCTCTCGCCCGGGTTCTTAATCCACAGGTTCGCCACATGCGACGTTGTGTCGGTCACCGCACCGGGTATGTCGCCGAGAGCACGGCCCGACGGGTTGCACCAATCGCCATTTGAGCCGTTCCCATTGCGCGACGTATCAACGACAAAATGCGCACCACCTGTCAAGGCGCTGACTTTCTGCCCGTATGCGACTTCGTCGGATGTTGAGTTGAAGTTCGACACGTTTGTCGAGAACCCCGCGACCTCATTGATGCCGGAACTGTTCAACATGGCCGCCATCGTGGGAGCGTCCAGCCAGTCCGAATGTCCGGCGTCGATATACACGTGCGGGGTGGGCGCGGAGATGAGCAGGTTAGTGGTCACCAGACGCGTTGCGGCATCGCGGAGTTGAGCTGTCCGCGCGTCTACATCGCCGCATCCTGGAGCCAATGCAAGCGCGTCGGGTTCCAGGATGACAATGCTCTGATGGTTGAGCAGGCCGACGCCTATCTCCGAAACCCAGGAAGGGTAGTCGGCGTCAGACAGACCTCCCGCTGACTCACTACTGCAATCCCGGCCGGGAATGCCGTAAACAACAAATACTGGCAGTTGACCCTTCGCTTCAGCATCACGGGCAACGGAGTCTACAAAATCCGCAATCCTGGCGACCGGGTGTGCCTCGGGCAATAGCCAAATTGCGGCTGGTGTGTCGACGATGGGGGAGAGGTCGTCAGGGTCGGTTGAGGTCGACTGAGCTGTCGCGGCCGTTGAGTCCGGGTAGGTGTAGAGCGTCTGCCCGGCGAACGGATTGGAGCGGCTGATGCTAGGAATCACGTCGTTAACCACCCACAGAGTCGCGATTGCCAGGATGACCACTGCTGCAAGGATGCTGAGCCTCAGTCGGAACGTGCGAGATGGTGCCGAACTCATTACCGTCCCCCGCGAGATTTGTGGCCTATGTACTCACGATAAGGGGTAGGCGACTCGCAGTTGGCACGGCAGCTTATATACGGACCACCAGCAGGCTGTTTCACAGCAACAGGCCGGAAGCGGACCGCGGGACCTTGCCCGGACTCGACGCTACTAATACCCGATCACGGCGGCCATCACAGAACCGAAGTAGACTAGCTGGCTGACCCCCAATTATCTCGTGCTTATAAACACGCCCAAAAGAACTGGACTGCGCCTTTGCTCTCTGTACACGACCTCGAATTGAGAGTCGGTGCACGCCTTCTAATGGACGAAGTTAGTTTTCGCGTTGACCGCGGTGACAAGATTGGCCTCGTCGGCCGCAATGGAGCGGGCAAGACCACACTGACTAAAACTCTCGCCGGTGAACTTCAACCGTCCGG
>JAODAO010000011.1 GCA_025463465.1 Glaciihabitans sp.
CAACCGTGGAGCGGGAATTGGCCCCCATCCGCTCCTGGTCCACGATGATCGCCGTTGTGAGACCCTCGAGCAGGTCAACGTCCGGCCGCGCCAGCGACGGCATAAAGCCCTGCAGGAATGCGCTGTACGTCTCGTTGATCATCCGCTGCGAATCGGCGGCGATGGTGCCGAAGACGAGGGAGCTTTTGCCAGAACCGGACACCCCGGTGAACACCGTGAGCCGACGTTTCGGAATATCGACGCTGATATTTTTGAGGTTATTCTCGCGAGCCCCGTGCACCCGGATCAGGTCGTGCCGGTCTGCACTGTGCAGCGTGGGCGATGCGGTATCCGGCGTTGTGTCCAGGCTCATCGGGGCTCCATCCGTGGCGACTGCCGTCGTTGGCAGCATGGTCGGGGTCGTGCGCGCAACATGTTACGGCACCGGCAGATCGCGCCGTCGGTAACATACGCCGTTAACGCAGCTGCCCCGCCGCCCCGTCAGAAAACGGCGCGGCGGGGCAACTGGGTGACGGGTCTGTTATTCGACCGCGTCGAGATCCGTTTCCAGCAGCGCGGCGAGCTCTTCGAGCGCCTGCTCGGCACCCTCGCCCTCGGCGGCCAGGGTGACGACATCGCCGTGGGTTGCCCCAAGGCTCATGATCGACAGGATGCTGCTGGCGTTCAGCGGGGTTCCGCCGTCCTTGCTGATGGTGATGGGCACCGACTGTTTGTTCACCGCTTCGATGAACAGGCCGGCGGGGCGGGCGTGCAGTCCGACCCGGCTGGCGATGGTGGCGTTACGTTCGGCCATTGTTGTCTCCTTGGTGATAACGGTGGGTTCGGTGAGAACCGTTGGCGGATGTCTGGACTACGCGGCGACCGGAACGGCGGTCGCCGTGTCGGTTTCGAGGGAGTCGACGGGCTTTTTGACCGCCCACTTCTTGAGGGCGACGACGATCAGTGCGGTGACGATCGCACCAATGGCGACGGCGAGCATAAAGACGGGGAAGTTGCCGATGGCGAAGAAGACGAACACTCCGCCGTGCGGTGCCTGGGAGGTGACCCCGGCGCCCATGATGATCGCACCGGCGACACCGCTGCCGACGATGCTGGCGGGGATAACACGCAGCGGGTCGGCCGCGGCGAAGGGGATGGCACCTTCGGAGATGAAGGACAGCCCCAGCAGCCAGGCGGCTTTACCGTTGTTGCGTTCGAGGGCGTTGAAGCGGTTGCGCGCGATCGTGGTGGCCAGCGCCATTCCGAGCGGGGCGACCATTCCGGCGCCCATCACGGCGGCCATAATCATCCACGGCGACTGGTTGTCGACGCTGCCGGCACCGAGGCCGGCGACCGCGAAGGCGTAAGCGACCTTGTTGATGGGGCCACCGAGGTCGGCGCCCATCATCACGCCGAGGATGATGCCGAGCAGAATGGCGGATGCGCCGCTGAGGGAGGAGAGCCAGTCGCTGAGACCGGTCATCAGGAGCGAGATCGGGCCGCCGAGGATCAGCAGCATCAGGCCGGAGGCGACGATCGACGCCAGCAGGGGGATGATCACAACGGGCATCAGGCCGCGCAGCCATCCGGGTACCTGCAGGCGACCGATGGCGTAAGCGGCTCCACCGGCCAGCAGTCCACCGACGAGGCCGCCGAGGAAGCCGGCGTTCATCAGAAGGGCAACGGCGCCGACGGTGAACCCGGGGGCGATACCCGGGCGGTCGGCGATCGCGTAGGCGATGTAACCGGCGAGGGCGGGAACGAGGAACCCGAGCGAGGTGGAGCCGATGATAAAGGCGACGGCGCCGAGGTACTGTCCGATTCCGCCGTCCGGCAGGTTGAACAGCGAGTTGTTGACCACAATGTCCCCGGCGGGGCCGGTGATTTCGTAGCCGCCAAGCAGGAAGCCGAGGGCGATGAGGAGGCCTCCACCGGCGACGAACGGGATCATGTAGCTCACACCGGTGAGCAGGTAACGCTGCAGCTTCTTGCCGACGTGCTCGTCGCCCTCGGCACCCTGCGCGACCGCGTTCTGACCGGTCCCGCCGACACGGCGGGCGTTCGGGTCATCCGCCGCGGCGACCGCCTCGGCGATCATGGCGTCCGGGGCGTCGATTCCCCGCTTGACGGGCGACTGGATGAGGGGTTTGCCGGCGAAACGTCCCTTGTCTCGCACGTCGACGTCAACGGCGAAGATGACGGCGCCGGCCGCGGCGATGATCGCGGGGTCGAGCGGCTTGGCGCCGGAGGAACCCTGGGTCTCAACGTGCAGGGTGATCCCGGCGCGCTCCGCGGCGGCGACGAGGGCGTCAGCGGCCATGTAGGTGTGAGCGATGCCGGTCGGGCAGGCGGTGATGGCCACCAGCGACGGACGCTCCACGGTTGTGGTTCCCGTTGCACCGACCGCGGTGGCACCAGCGGCGGTCGCTCCAGCGGCGGCGGTGGATGCTGCGGGTTTCGCGGTACTGGCGGACGCGGCGGGCTCGTCGCTGAGGGCGCCTTCCACCAGGGCAACAATGGCGGCCTCGGTAGGGGCCTCCCGGAGCGCCTGTACGAAGTCCGGCTTGATCAGGGAACGTGCCAGCTTCGAAAGGAATCTGAGGTGCTCCTGGTCGGCGCCGTCGGGCGCTGCGATGAGGAAGATCAGGTCGGCGGGACCGTCAGGGGCGCCGAAATCGACGGGAGGATTGGGGCGAGCCATGGCGAAGGTGGGCTCGAGGACGGCCGTCGAACGGCAGTGGGGGATCGCGATTCCGCCGGGGATGCCGGTGTCTGTCTTCTGTTCGCGCGCCCAGGCGTCCGCGAACAGCGACTCGACGTCGGTGGCGCGACCGGCGTCGACGACGCGCTGCGCGAGGGCCCGGATGACCCCCGCGCGGTCGCTGCCGAGATCGACGTCGAGGGTGACGAGTTGTGGGGTGATGAGTGACGACATTGTTCTCTCCTGTTGGGTGATCAGTCAGCGGTCGCGCTGATCGGGGTGAGCTGCGTGATGGTGGCGGTTTCGGGGCGGGTCTGCGCGGTGGACGGCATGGTGCTGCCCGGCAGGGAGGCTGCGGCGGAGCCGTGGGCGACGGCCTGCGCCAACCGTCCGTCCGGCGTAGCTCCCCGTTCGTCGGCGACGAGATAGCCGGCGAGCGAGGAATCGCCGGCACCAACGGTGCTGACGGGGACGATGGAAGGCATGGTGGCGAGCCAGCCGCCGTCTGCTGTAGCCAGCACGGCGCCCTGAGAGCCCAGGGTGGCAAGCACCGCAGCGCATCCCCGGGCGACGAGGCTCTGCGCCGCGGTGTAGGCGGCGAGGGGGTTTGCCTCCAGTGAGTCGCCGTCGCTGATGCCGGTCAGTTCGGCCAGCTCCTCCGCGTTTGGCTTGATCAGATCGACCCCAACACCGGATTCGATCAGGGCGGCCAGCGGCTCACCCGACGAGTCGACGGCGATCTTCGGCGGTGTTCCGTCGAGGTCGGCGGTAGCGTCACGCACCGCACGAATCACGCGGGCGTAGAAGTCGGCGGGAAGGCCAGGCGGGAGGGAACCGGCCAGGATCACCCAGGTCGCGTCCCTGGCGTGGGAGACAACGAGGTTGATCAGCGCGATCTCGTCGCTCTCGTCGAGGATCGGGCCGGGTTCGTTAATTTTGGTGGTGGTGCCGTCGGGCTCGGTGATGGTGATGTTCGAACGCACCCGACCGGCGATGGAGAGATTGGCGGTGGGGATGCGCTCGGCTCTCAGCGCGACGAGCATAGGGTCGGCCGTTGCCCCCGGGAGGATGGCAACGGTGTCGAGCCCGGAGGCGATCAGGGCGCGCGAGACATTGACCCCTTTGCCGCCCGGCTGTTCGTGGGTGGCGAAAGCGCGCTGCACTCCCCCGCGGGCGAGGCCGTCCGGCAGCTCGATCGTGCGGTCGAGGCTGGGGTTGGCGGTCAGGGTGACGATCATGCGACCATCACCTCGACGTCGGCGACGCGGAGGGCTTCGACGAGGTCGCTGGCGGGTTCGACGTCGGTGATCAGGGTATCGAGGTCGCCAAGACCGGCGAAGCTGACCAGCGTCTCCTTGCCCAGCTTGGACGCATCGACCAGCGCGACGGCGCGGCGGGTGTTTGTGGTGAGAGCGGATTTCACGGCGGATTCCTCCTGGTCGGGTGTGCTGAGGCCAAATTCGGAGTGCACACCGTTGGCTCCGATGAAGGTGATGTCGGGGCGCAGGTGTTGCACCTGGGCGAGGGTCGAAGCGCCGACGGCCGCGCTGGTGATGCCGCGGATGCGCCCGCCGAGCAGCTGAACCTCGACGTCAGGATTGTCGCTGAGGATCGCGGCGATACTGATCGAGTTGGTGATGACCACCAGGGTCTGGTGGGCGGCGTCGGGTCGCCAGCGGGCGATCTGCTCGGCGAAGAGGCCCGTGGTTGTTCCGGAGTCGATGGCGATGGCGCCGCTGAAGCTTCCGGGTACGAGGGCCATCGCCGCGCGGGCGATGCGTTCCTTCGCTCCGGCGTTCAGGTCTCGTCGGGCGGCGACACTTTCCTCAACGCGGCTGCCGCTGCCGGCTACCGCTCCCCCGTGCACCCGGCGCAGGATGCCGCGAACCTCAAGCTGGGCGAGGTCACGGCGGATTGTCTCGGTGGTGACGTCGAACTGACGGGCGAGGTCAGCGACGGCAACTCGCCCGGATTCCACAACGAGTCGCTCGACATGATCCTGTCGTTCTTCTGCATACATACGTTGTTGTCCCCTTTGACACCTGCGAGTTGGTACGCCCACATTCTGCGTGTCTGTGACTTTATCTGGCTATGTTGGCAAATGAAACACAAAACCAAATATAACAACATTCTCCGAGGCGGGTTGACTGTCTCGCTGTATAGCGGCCGACTTTAGTTTTTCGGCGCGCCGGAGACAACCGCCCTCGCCCAAACGATTGGAGCGGGAACCGGGGAGAACCAGGCGCGTTAGCGGGAGAGGAATTCCGTCAGCGCCTCGACGACCAGGGCATGGTCGTCCTCCTGGAGTAAGCCGGATACGGTGACCGTGCCGACCAGCCCGGCGTCGCGGACCACAATCGGGAAGCATCCACCGTGAGCGGCATACAGGCTGAGATCGAGGCCGGTCGATTCCGCGAAGTCGGTTCCCGCGGCTGCGTGGCGACGGCCGACGAGAAAGGAACTTTGTTCAAAGCGGCGCACCGTGCGTATCTTGCGAGCCACCCAGTCGTCGTTGTCTGCTGTGGTGCCGGCC
>JAODAO010000015.1 GCA_025463465.1 Glaciihabitans sp.
TCTGGCTGAGCGGCACCACCTGGCGGCAGGGGCCGGTCAGCTTCCTGCTCACCGTTCCCGTCGCGCTGGCGGTGTACCTGACGAGTTTCACCGGGTGGTTCGTGACCAGTGGCGGCTATGGCAGAACCTGGGCTGACAACCCGGTGAACGCCTGGCAGGGTGCGTTCGCGTGGGTTCCGCACGCGTTCCAGAGCTTCATCCACATGCAACAGGACGTGTACAACTACCACGTCAACGAGCACAGCGGCCACCCGTACGCGGCCAACCCGCTGACCTGGCTGCTGATGCTGCGCCCCACGAGTATGTATTTCCAGGGCGCCGGCACCGGTGAGAACGGCTGCACGTACGACTACTGCGGTTCCGCCATCGCCGGTATCGCCAACCCCCTGATCTGGTGGGCCGGTGGGCTCGCAGCGCTGTACCTCGTGTACCGGCTGATCCGGTTCCGTGAGTGGCGCGTTGGCCTCATCCTGATGGGCCTCGTCGCCGGATACCTTCCCTGGTTGCTCTACCTGGAGCGTACGGTCTACCAGTTCTACACGATCACTTTCGAGCCGTACCTGATCCTCGCCATCGCCTACGTGGTGTGGCAGCTGCTCGGCAAACGCGATGACCCGGTGCACGTGCGGCAGCGCAATATCCGCTGGATCGCGGTCTTCCTCGGCCTTGCCGTGGTCATCAGCATCTTCTACTGGCCGATGTGGACGGGCATCCAGATCGACTGGGTCTACATGCAGGCGCACTACTGGATTTCCAGCTGGAAGTAGCGCCATCCCCCCTATTCGACGCTTTGTTACGCCCCTGGCAGGCACCTGTCGGCCGCGGACGGTAGCGTTTTGGTATGGCTGATCGCGAGTACGGGTTTCGAACACGGGCAATTCACGCTGGCAACATTCCCGACCCGGTGACCGGGGCGCGGGCCCTGCCGATCTACCAGACGAGCGCCTTCGTCTTCGACGACACCTCAGACGCCGCAGCGCGTTTCGCCCTGCAGAAGTACGGCAACATCTACTCCCGCCTGGCCAACCCGACCGTCGCGGCGTTTGAAGAACGCATCGCCAGCCTCGAGGGCGGTCTCGGCGCCGTCGCCACCGCCAGCGGCCTGAGCGCCCAGTTCGTCACCTTCGCCTCCCTCGCCGGCGCCGGCGACCACATCGTCGCCTCGGCGAACCTCTACGGCGGCTCCATCACCCAGCTCGACGTCACCCTGCGCCGCGTCGGGGTGGACACCACCTTTGTGCACAGCTCAGACCCGGCAGACTACGCGGCCGCGATCACCGACACAACGAAGCTGATCTTCGCGGAGACCATCGCCAATCCCTCCGGCGAGATCGCCGACATCGAGGGTCTCGCCGAGGTCGCCCACGCCCACAACATCCCCCTCATCATCGACTCGACCATCGCCACTCCTTACCTGATCCGCCCGATCGAGTGGGGCGCCGACATTGTGATCCACTCGGCCACGAAGTTCCTCGGCGGCCACGGCACAACCCTCGGCGGAGTTGTGGTGGAAAGCGGCCGCTTCAACTGGGCCAACGAGCACTTCCCGCTCTTTGACCAACCAGTCCCCTCCTACGGTGGCCTCAACTGGCAGGGCAACTTCGGCGAGTACGCCTTCCTCACCCGCCTGCGCGCCGAGCAGCTGCGCGACATCGGCCCAGCGCTGTCGCCCCACTCCGCGTGGCTGCTCGCCCAGGGTGTTGAGACGCTGCCGTTCCGTATCCAGGCACACATTGACAACGCCCGCATTGTCGCGGAGTGGCTCGACGCCGACCCGCGCATCGAGTTTGTGAACTGGGCCGGACTCCCTGCGCACCCGCACCACGAGCGTGCGAAGAAGTACCTGCCGAAGGGCCCGGGCGCCGTCTTCAGCTTCGGGGTGAAGGGTGGCCGCGAGATCGGCCAGAAATTCATCGAGAATGTCGACCTCGCCAGCCACCTCGCCAATATCGGGGACGCGAAGACCCTGGTCATCCACCCCGCCTCCACCACCCATGCTCAGCTCAGCGAGCAGCAGCTCCTGGACGCTGGCGTACTTCCCGGGCTGGTTCGTATTAGCGTGGGTATCGAAGACCCAGAAGACATCCTGTATGACCTGGACCAGGCGCTGACCATCGCGCTGGAGGGAAAGTCATGACCGACACCGCCGTTGCACCCGACGAGAGCGTCGTCACCACCCAGCTCACCAACGGGCTGACCTGTGATCTGCCCGCTAGCTCGCCGCTGGCGAAGCTGCTGAAATCGCAGCGCACCTGGATCGGCCCAGACGCGCAGGAGCGCCAGCGCATCCTGCGGGCGGCCAAATCCGTGGCCATCGTCGGAGCGTCGCCCAACTCGGCACGTTCCAGCTACTTCGTGGGCACCTACCTGCAGCAGTCCAGCAACTACCGGGTCTACTTCGTCAACCCGAACGCCGATACCATCCTCGGCGAGAAGGCCTACCCCGACCTCGCCTCGCTGCCCGAGGTGCCCGACATCGTCGACGTGTTCCGCAAGGCCAGCGACATCCCCTCCGTCATCGACGACGTCATCGCCTCCGGCGCGAAGACCGTCTGGGTGCAGCTGGGTATCTGGAACCAGGACGCCGCGATTTATGGCGAGTCCAAGGGGCTCACCGTGGTCATGGACCGCTGCATCAAGGTGGAGCACGCCCGTTTCAATGGTGGACTCAACCTCTTCGGGTTCGACACCGGCCTGATCAGCTCGCGCAAGCGCAGCCACTGATCCGCTAACTACTCAACCAGCGGCCTCGGCCGCCTGCCCCGCCGGTGTTCTCAGCCTTCGGGCCTACGATCGCGCCATGACAGAACCGGCTATAACCACGCGTGGGTGGATGCTCGGCGCCGCGGTCGCCCTTCCCCCTCTGGTCCTCGCAATTGTTGGCATCACCCACCCCGCCGACCTCACCGCCGCTTCTGCCCTGTACTGGCGTAACCTGCACATCGGCATCCTGCCGGTGTTCCCGCTACTCGGGTTCGCCCCGTGGCTGATGGTGCGGGTGGCCGCCCCCGCGAGCCAGCGCCGGCTGCTGTCCTGGGTAGTTGGAGTGCTCGCCATCATCTATGCCGCGTTCTACACGGCGCTTGACGTGCTGGCCGGCATCGGCGCCGGCGGCCTTCGACTGGACGACATGGGGATGGCCGTCGGCACCCTCTACGGCCTCGGCGACGATCTCGGCCTGGTTGGCAGCATCGCCCTGGT
>JAODAO010000019.1 GCA_025463465.1 Glaciihabitans sp.
CGACGAGATCATTCACGGGCTCGGCATCAGCGGCATCCCCCTTGATCGACGGCTCGATGAAATCAGCGGAGGCCAGCGATCACGCTTCGCGCTCGCCGCGCTGCTGCTCGGACGCCCGCTCGCCTTGATCCTCGACGAGCCGACCAACCACCTCGACGACAACGCCACCGACTTCCTGCGCCACCAGCTCATCCAGTGGCGCGGACCGGTTGTTTTCGCCAGCCACGACCGTGCGTTCCTCGACGAGGTCGCCAACGTGCTGATCGACATCGACCCGGCCCGTGAAGGCCTCACCAAGTTCGGGGGCACCTACACGGCCTACCTCGAAGAGAAGTCGATGGAGCGTTCGCGCTGGGAGCGCCAGTTCCGCCTCGAGCAGGCGGAGCTCAAGGACCTCGAGTTCTCGCTCAACGTCACCGCCGTCGACCTGAACAACGACCACGGTCGTCGTGACAACGACAAAATGGGCTTCGACTTCAAGGCCGGCGGAATCGATCGCGCGATCGCCCGTCGGGTGCGCGCGGCCGAGGCTCACTACCAGGACCTCGAAGAGAACCAGATCTCGAAGCCCAACTCGGTGCTCAGCTTTGGTGGTATCCCGAAGGGCTCCCAGCCCCTCGAGGAGGATGGCCCGCTGCTGCGTCTCACCGACGCGGTAGTTCCCGGACGCCTGCAGCTCGACAGCCTGAAGATCGAGAAGGCTACCCGCCTGCTCGTCACCGGCCCGAACGGTGCCGGCAAGTCGACGCTGCTGAGTGTGTTGGCCGGCATCACGCCGCTGGACAAGGCAACCGGTGGAACCCTGCGCCGGGCGAACGGCCTGCGGGTGGCGATGCTGGAGCAGGACGTCCATTTTCCTGACCCGGCGATGACGCCCCGCGACATTTACGAGCGCAAGGTGGGGGAGCGGCGTGCCGAGGCCCTGCCGCTGTCCAGCTTCGGCCTGCTGCTGCCGCGCGACATCGACCGCTCGGTCGGTGAGCTGTCCGTTGGTCAGCAGCGCCGGTTGGCGTTGGCGCTGATCATCGCGAAGCCGCCGCACGTGTTCCTGCTCGACGAGCCAAGCAACCACCTGTCGCTGTCGCTCGCCTCGGAGCTGGAAGACGCCCTCGGCAGCTACCCCGGCGCCGTTATCGTCGCCAGCCACGACCGTTGGCTGCGCGAGCGGTGGACCGGCCAGCGTCTCGAGCTGGCCGCCGGCCGGATCGAACTGCCCGCGGCGTAAACCGCCTGACCTGATCCGTTTACAACAAGAGCCACCCCGGCCGCGTGCTTAATGCGCGCGACCGGGGTGGTTCTTGCAGTACCACCGAAGTGGCGCTTCTGCGTTCAGTTCGTATTGGTTTTTTAGTAGACGGGGATCAGTCCGCCGTCGACGCGGATCTGGCTGCCGGTAATGTACGCGGCCTGCTGCGAGGCGAGGAATGCGGCGGTGGCTCCGAACTCCTCGATGGTTCCGTAGCGTCCAACGGGGATGGCGGCCTTCGAGCCGTCACGGACGGCCTCGACGGCTTTGCCCTGGCGTTCGGCGGCCAGGGAGTCGAGCTGCTGGATGCGGTCGGTGTCGATGCGGCCGGGCAGCACCATGTTGCAGGTGACACCGTCGGCGCCAACCTCGTTGGCCAGCGTTTTGAGCAGGCCGGACAGGGCGGCACGGCCGATGTTCGACGCCGCGAGGTTTGACAGCGGGGCGACGATTCCGGAGGAGCCGACCGCGATGATGCGGCCCCATTTGCGCTCGCGCATACCGGGCAGGACCCGCTCGATCAGCTGGCGCTGCGGGCGGACGAGGAGGTTGACGGCGACCGTCAGGTCATCGTCGGTCAGTGCCGCCGCGGTGCCGGGCTTCGGGCCACCACTGTTGAGGACAAGGATGTCGATGCTGTCGTGCATGGCCTCGACGGCGTCGATCAGGTCGTTGGGGCCCGTTGGGCTGGTGAGGTCAACACCGATGCCGATGGCGCCGGGAATCGTCGCGGCAATTTCCTTCGCGAGACTCTCCCGCCGGCCAGAAATTACAACCGTGGCGCCCTCCGCCGCGAGTGCTTTCGCAATGCCGAGACCAATGCCCGAGGTCGACGCAGAGACGACTGCGACCTTGCCTGTGATGCCTAAATCCATAAGTGTTCCCCACTGTTACGACTATCCCGAGATACCTTATGTCATATATCAATTTCTACGATAGTTTGATCGTGTGACCCTCGAGACGCCTCCTTCCCTAATTGACCGGCCCGACAGCCTGTCCAGTGTTGTGTACGACGCAATTCGCACGGCCATCATGGATCGGACGCTTGTGCCCGGCTCGCGCGTGTCGGAGGCGAAGCTGGCCGAGACCCTCGGTGTCAGCAAAACCCCCGTGCGCGAAGCGCTGCTGCGACTGGCGCAGGTTGGGCTCATCGTTCCCGACGGGCTGCGCGGTGGCCGCATCCCCGAGCCGTCGATCGACAGTCTCCGCGGAGCGTACGAGCTGCGGGAGGCGCTGGAAGCGCAGACCGCTTTCCTCGCCTCGAAGAACGCGACCGCCGAGGAGATCGCCGCAGCGAAGTCCGCGGCGGAGACCTGCCTGGAGCGGGCAAAGGCCCAGGATGTCCCGGGATTTCGGGCGTATGACAAGGCTTTTCACCTTGCGGTTGCTGCCGCAGCGCACAGCCCATACCTGCAGCGCAGCCTCACCGACGCCTACGACCTGGCATGGACGCTGCGCCTGCGCGCGACATCCACCTCGGACACCACCGTCGAGTGTGCCGAGGATCATCACCTGGTGATCGGCGCCATCGCCGAGGGCGCGTCGAACACCGCCCGTGACCTGATGACCAAGCACGTCCGCAAGGTACGCGACATCGTTATCGGTGCAGCCAGCGCCTGATCGGGCCGTTCTGGGTACCACCTTGGGCGCCGCCCTGGTCAGTAGCCGGGCTTTTCGCGCGTAGTGTTGCCGTAACCCCTTTGGGGGTGTCCGCCCATCGTGGGGCGAAGTCCGTGGGGCCGCCGAGAGCTGGCCTTGCTTTGAATGTGATTCGTTATGCCGTCATTTCGGGCAATTTCGCTCCGAATGTAAACATCATATTTCCGACGCCGTTTGTCGTTTTTCTCTGTGATAGCTTCTCCATATTCGGAATATGAGATACGGAAAAGGCTCAATCACCCTCCTCCACCGTCGCGTCTCCGTTAGCAGCTCCCGCCGGTTTCACCGGCAAGGCAGGGGGCCGGGACAGCGTCCTGGTTCGCTCGCCGGGGCACGTTCCATGCCAGCACCATAAGAGATTTACGTCCGAGCAGCGCTGCATCGATCCGCCGACATCATCGGGGCCTGTTAGTGGGCTTCCCGGGGAACAACGCAGACCGGTTCGGTGGTGCCCATCAATCTTCGGGGACCAGAAAATGAAGAACATCAAGAAATTCGCCACGACCGCGATCATCGCCGCAACGCTGATCTCGCTCGTCGGTTGCAGCACCACCAGCGACGATGCCAGCGGGGACACCGCCTCCAACGCCCTCACCAAGATCGAGTCCGCCGGCACGCTGTCCATCGGATCGTCCGGTAACAACTCGCCCACGATCTTCCCGGACAGCTCGGGCGGCTACCAGGGGATCGACGCCGACTGGGCGAAGATCATCGCCGATGGCCTCGGTGTGGACGTCGAATGGCGCATCCTGGACTTCAAGGGCATCGTTCCCGGTATCCAGAGCGGCCAGTTCGACGCCGCCATGTCCGGCCTTCGTGTCACCGAAGAGCGCAAGGAAGTTATCGACTTCTCGATTCCCTACGCCGCTGACGACGCCATCGCGGTGTACCCGGAAGACGTGAGCGGCATCAACTCGCCCGAGGACATCGACGGCAAGACCGTCTGTGTTGTCGCCGGTAGCTCCAACGGTGAGCAGCCCGTCACCCGCATCGGCACCGCCGCATCCGTGCAGGCCTACCCCGGCACCGCCGAGTCCTTCGCCGGCCTGAAGGACGGCCGCTGCGAGGTTCTCGTCACCGGGCGCCTGCTGGCCCTCGACTGGATCCAAAAGGGTGAGGGCGACGGGTTCGCCATCTCCGAAGACGGAACCGACTGCGCCGAGTTCGCCGTTGGCCTGCCCAAGGACGAGCCCGAGCTGATGGAGGCCGTCAACGACGCCATCCAGGGTGGCCTCGACGACGGACAGTTCGACACCATCGCTGAGAAGTGGACCGGCGGAACCTTCCCCACCTGCTCCGACAGCTAAGACCCCGGTCGTCTTTTTCACCGTCGCACCATCACGGCCACCCGTGAGCGACACCAACTAGCACTGGAAGATTCCGACATTGTCTTTTGATTTCAACGTAATTATCGAGTACCTGCCCCTCCTCCTGAAGGGCACACTGACCACCATCTCGGTGGCCGCCCTCGCAATCGTGCTGGCCACGTTCTTTGGCCTGCTCGTCGCCCTGGCGAGGATGTCCTCCAACGCCTGGGTGCGAGGTGCCGCTTTTTGCTACATCTGGGTGATGCGCGGAACCCCTCTGCTGCTGGTGCTCTACTTCATCTACTTCGCAGGACCGGGGGTGGGCATCAGGATGAGTGCCTTTATCACCGCCGTTGTGGGTATGACGCTCGTCTCGACCGCGTACAAAGCTGAGATCTTCCGGGCCGGCATCCAAGCCGTTCCCAAGGGCCAGATCGATGCCGCGAACGCGGTCGGGATGAGCTACTGGCTGCAGATGCGGCGCGTAGTGCTTCCGCAGGCCGTCAAGATCATCATCCCCCCATACATCAACAACACCACCTCGATGGTGAAGGACAGCGCGCTGATCTCGGTGATCACCGTTGCCGACCTGATGCTGACATCCACCCAGATCGTCTCGACCACCTTCCGGGCCTTCGAGATTCTGGGAACCGCCGGTCTGATCTACCTGATCCTCACCAGCATCCTGATGACAGTGCAGCTGATCAGCGAGCGCAAGCTCGCAGTTTCGACCCGGTAGGAGATTTTGATGGAACCGACGATTTCGAACCAGTCGCCCAGCGACAACGCCGCACTCACGAATAACCAGGACGTCAACAACGTCATTGTCAGCGTGCAGGGCCTCGGCAAGTCATTTGGCAGCGTTGAAGTTCTGAAGAACTTCAACCTGGACGTCTACAAGGGTGAGACCGTTGCCCTGATCGGGCCGTCCGGCTCGGGTAAAACCACCGTGCTTCGCTGCATCAACCGGCTGGAGGAACCCACCAAGGGTGTTGTGCAGATCGGGGACACCCGCCTCGAAGCCGGCGCCACCGGCCGCGTGCACCGCGACAGTGTGCAGCAGCTGCGCCAGAAGGCCGGAATGGTCTTCCAGCAGTTCAACCTGTGGCCGCACCGCACCGTGCTCGAGAACGTGACCGAGGGCCCGATCCACGTGCTCGGTCGCGATCGCGCCGCCTCGAACGAGCGTGCCCGCGAACTGCTCGCCATGGTGCAGATGGACAAATTTACCGCCCGTCACCCCGGGGAACTCTCCGGCGGCCAGCAGCAGCGTGTCGCCATCGCCCGTGCACTCGCGATGGACCCGGACGTGATGCTGTTCGATGAGCCCACCTCGGCGCTCGACACCGAACTGGTCGGCGAGGTGCTCAACACCATGACCGCCCTGGCCAAGACCGGAATGACGATGATCGTGGTCACTCACGAGATGTCGTTCGCCCGCAATGTGTCCGACCGGGTGGTCTTTATGGACGGCGGCACCATCGTGGAGCAGGGCCCGCCGGAGCAGATCTATGGCAACCCGCAGAACGACCGCACCAAGTCGTTCCTCGAGCGCGTCATCTTCTAGTCGGTTCACCGTCTCGAACGTGACGTTCTCGAACGTGAATCAGCTGAGCCACAACACCAGTGCGCCGGCACGGCCCTTCGCTGTGCCGGCGTCGGCGTGCGCCCAGGGCGCTTACCTGACCGGTGAGTCGGTGGGGTTCTGATGGCCAGCGTTCAAACACCCACCACCCTCGTCACCGGGGCCGCCGGTTTTGTCGGCGCCCACATCGTGCGGGAACTGGCGGAACGCGGCCACCGGGTGATCGCCACCGACCTGCCCGACCCGGCAGCCGTTCCCGCTCCGGTGACGCGCTGGTGGCAGACCGTCAGCACCATGGTCAGCTACGTCAGCCTCGACGTGCGCGACGCCGCCGCGGTCGCCCGGCTTCTCGACATCCACCGGCCAACGGCCATCGTTCACGCCGCGGCGATCACCGACGGCCGCACCGGCATGCTCGACGAGGTGAACCTCGGCGGAACGGTGAACGTGCTTGGTACCGCAGTACCCGGGGCGGACGAGCACGGTGCCACCACGCTCGGGATACGTCGCCTGCTGGTGAGTTCTGCCTCTGTCTATGACGAGTCGCTGATCGGCGGCGACGTTATTCACGAGGACGACGCGACGGTTGATGTGCCGGACGACTCCGGCACCTGGAGTTATGCCCAATCGAAGCGGGCGGCGGAGATGTGGAGCCTGGAACGCGGCGACGTTCGGATCGTGCGGATCAGCGGGTGTTTTGGTCCGCTGGAGCGACCGACGTCGAATCGGACGGCCATGTCGGCCGGTTTCACCGCGGCGCACGCCGTTCGCCGCGGTGAAATCGTCGTCGTCGAGTCGGACTACCCGACGGACCTGCTCTACATCCGGGACACCGCGGCCGGCCTGGTCGACGTGCTGGAGGCGGATTCCGTTGACGGGATCGTCAACATCGCCCGGGTGCTGCCGGTGACCGCGAACGAGGTCGGGGCGGCGGCAAACGCTACTGCCGACACACGCCCGGCAGTTCGCACCGCAGTTGGCTCCGCAGATCGTCTCACCGGTGTTGGCGAGGCGGCGACGGGATCACCCACCCGGATCCCGGTGATCGGGCGTCACAGAACTTTGAACACGGATCGCTGGTCCACGCTGCTGCAGCTCCATCAGCCCCAGCAGCACGGCCTCACCGAGGCGTTCCAGGAGTACAGCGAATGGTTGGAATCGAATGAGTACTGAGAAAATGACAAAAGAAGCGAACAACACACAACCGGCCACCACCTCGACGGATGCGCGACTGTTTCCGTTCCGCGGGCAAACCGTCCTCATCACGGGGGCAGCGTCCGGAATCGGGCTCGCCACGCTGGAGACCCTGCACCAGAAGGGTGCCAACATCATCGCCGTTGACGTCAACGCCGACATCAACGAACTGCCCGTCCAAGTGACAGACCGTTTTCCGCGCGAACTCGACGACCAGTGGATGGTGTCGGCCTACGGGGACATCGGTGTGGCCGGTGTACTCGACGCGATCCTCGACGAGGCGCTCGGCGAGGTCGGCGGACCTGCCGAGCGTGCCGGGCTGGGCGAACCCCGCACCAACGGCAGTGCCGCTGACACCTCGGCCCCCGGGGCGCTCGACGCCGTAGTGCACTGCGCCGCCATCTCCTTCGGCGGAACCGCGCTGACCACCTCCTTCGAGGACTGGCAGCGGGTGTTGAACGTGAACCTGTCCGGCGCGTTCCACGTTGCCAAGTCCACGCTGCCGCGCCTGATCGGATCCCAGGGTTCCCTGGTGCTGGTCGCCAGCCAGCTGGGAATGGTGGGCGCGAACAACAGCGTCTCCTACTCCGCCTCCAAGGGCGGCGTCATCAACCTGATGCGCTCCCTCGCCCTCGACCACGGACCGCAGGGGGCGCGCATCAACTGCCTGTGCCCCGGCCCCACCGAAACACCGTTCCTACTGAACAGCTTCACCCGGGCGGCCAACCCGGAACTCGCGCGCGCCACCTCGCTCGGCAAAATTCCGCTCGGCCGCTTCGGCACCAGCCAGGAGGTTGCCAACGGGGCCGTGTTTCTTGCCTCCCGCGAATCGTCGTTTGTGCACGGCACCACCCTCGTCGTCGACGGGGGTTACCTTGCCAACTGACACCCACACTTCAGCCTCAGCTTCATCCCTCACCTCATCCCCAACAGAAAGCGCCTCCGCCATGTTCGACGTCATCATCGCCGGCGCCACCGTTGTGTCCGGCTCGGGCCGCCGCCGGGTGGATGTCGCCATCAACGGGGACACCATCGCCGAGCTGCTCGAACCCGGCCACAACGCCACCGCGCTCACCACGGTCGACGCCGCAGGCCTGTTTCTGATGCCGGGCCTCGTCGACACCCACGTTCACCTGCGCGACCCCGCCCGCCCCGACCGGGAGACCTTTGCGACCGGGACGTCCGCCGCGGCCGCCGGGGGAGTAACCACGATCTGCGAGATGCCGACCTCAGAGCCGCCGATCAACACCGCCGCCCGCCTGCTGGCCCGCGCCGAAACGGTAGCCCCGAGCGCCTACGTCGACTTCGCCCTCTACGGCGGCGCCGGCCCGGAGAACCTCGCCGACATTGCCGGATTGGCGGAGGCGGGCGCGGTCGCCTTCAAAACCTGGCTGCATGCCCCCGCGAAGGGGCGCGAACACGAGTTCATCGGGATGGCCAGCCCACGCGAGGAGGACCTCGAGCACGTCATTGCGGCGGTCGCCGCGACCGGTCGCCGCCACGCCATGCACGCGGAAGACCAGTCCTGCCTCGAGCACTCCCTCGCCCAGACCCGCGGTATGAAGGCGACCGCCGGCCTCGTGCACGCCGCCTCCCGCCCCACCGAAGCGGAAGACATCGCGGTCGCCCGGGTGCTGCGCATCGCCAAGGAGGTTGATGCGAAGGTGCAGATTGTGCACGTCACCAGCCCGAAATCGATCCGGATGCTCGCAGACGCCCGCGCCAACGGCATGGACGCCACCGCCGAGGTCGCCCCGCACTACCTGGTGCTCGACGAGCAAACCCTCAAGCAGTACGGCCCGTTCGCCAAGTGCAACCCACCGCTTCGCCCCGAGTCCACCGTCGAGCAGCTGTGGCACCTGGTGCAGCAGGGCAACGTCGACGTCATCGGAAGCGACCACTGCCCATATCTGGAGTCAGAGCTCGAGGCCGGCCACGCCGACATTTCCACCTCGCCGCCCGGAATGCCGGGACTCGAAACGATGCTGGCGATTATGCTCAGCGCCGCCCACGCCGGCCGGATCTCGCTCGAGGACGTCGCCCGGCTCACCTCCGAGCGGGCCGCCGAACTCTTCGGCCTCAGCAGCAAGGGCAAACTTTTGCCCGGCTTCGACGCCGACTTCGTCATCATCGACCCGACCGAGGAATGGACCTACAACTCGGAGAAAACCTTCTCGAAGGCCGGCGCCAACGCACGCTACTTCGAGGGCACGACCTTCACGGGCAAAATCCACGAAACCTGGCTGCGTGGCACCCAGGTCTACAACGGCGAAAGCATCACGGCGCCGCTCGGCTACGGCCGCTGGGTTCGCCCGTAACAGCAGCGCGACATCCCCCTCGTCTCTGCATTTCATAGCTTCGCCCCACCGTTCCACCGCACCGCTTTGAGAAGGACACCCCGTTATGAACATCTCGCGAACCACCAGCGGCGTCTTCGCCATCGCCCCCACACCGTTCAACCCGGACGGGAGCATCGACTTCGAGTCGATCGACGCGCTGGTTGCCTTCTACAAACGCGCCGGGGTGAACGGCCTCACCGTGCTCGGCCAGCTGGGTGAAGCCCCCAAGCTGACCCAGGACGAGGCCGTCGCGGTCGCCGCGCGCTTTATCAAAGCAGCCGACGTGCCGGTGATCGTGGGCGTCTCCGCACCCGGTTATGCGGCGATGAAATTTCTCAGCGACGCCGTGATGGCCCTCGGTGCCGCCGCCGTGATGATCGCGCCGCCCGCATCGCTGCGGACCGACGACCAGATCGTGAACTACTACCGCGGCGCCAGCGAAGCCATCGGCACCTCCACCCCGTTCGCGATCCAGGACTACCCGCTGACCTTCACCGTGGTGATGACCCCGGGTGTGATCCGCCGGATCGCCGTCGAGAACGCCAACGCGGTCATGCTGAAGCACGAGGACTGGCCGGGACTGGAGAAGATCAGCACCCTGCGCGGATTCGAGGCCGACGGTTCGATGCCCCGGCTGTCGATCCTGTGTGGCAACGGCGGCACCTTCCTCGACTTCGAGACCGAGCGCGGCGCCGACGGTGCGATGACCGGCTACTGCTTTCCCGAGCTTCTCGTCGACGTGGTGCGCCTCGCCGCGGCGGGAGAGCGCGACGCCGCCCACGACATCTTCGACGCCCACCTGCCCCTCATCCGTTACGAGCAGCAGCCCGGAGCCGGCCTCGCTGTGCGCAAGTACGTGCTGGAGCGCCGCGGGGTGCTCGCCTCAGCCGCCCAGCGCAGCCCGGCGGCGGCGATCAGCCCCACGGCCATCGCCGAGGTCGACTACCTGCTCGCCCGCCTGGCCGCCAAGGACCCGCGCGCGGCCCTCGGCAGCTGAACCTCGGCGCCTGAATCACACGGCCTGAATCACACTGCCTGGACCATTCGGCGGAAGGCCATCGCGGATCGCGGTGGTCCACGCCACGATGATGAGACGGCTTTCCTTTATCCCCTGTTTCCTACCCCTGTTGTGACTGTTCCCACCGAAACGGATTTCCATGAAGATCGCACGAGTCGACAACGACGGAATCATCGAATACGCCGCGAAGGGGGACGCCGGCTGGATCCCGCTGTCCCGTCACGGCATCCACCCCGCCACCAGCGGTGCCCTGGTCGAAGCCTTTGACGAGATCGCCGCGGTCCTCGCCCTCAGCACCGCCGCCGATGAGATCACCCCGGCCCGGTTCCTGCCGCCGATCACCAACCCGGTGCTGTCCGTGGCCATCGGACGCAACTACCTCAAGCACGCTGCCGAGCGTGGGGCGGACGTGCCGACCGCACCGATGATGTTCGCGAAGCTCGCGGGATCCTTCGCCGGTGCGACCGACGACGTTGTGGTCAACACCGCCCTCACCAGCCAGGTCGACTACGAGGTCGAACTGGTTGTGCTGATCGGCACAGAAGCCAGCCGGGTCAGCCGCGACACCGCCATGGACCACGTCGCCGGTTACCTGGTCGGCAACGACATGTCGGCCCGCGACTGCCAGAAAAGCGACGGGCAGTTCGACCGCGCAAAGGCGATGGACGGCTTCGGGCCGATCGGACCGTGGATCACCACGGCAGACGAGGTCGCCGACCCGCAGGACCTCGACCTGTGGCTGACCGTCAACGGTGAGGAACGCCAGTCGTCCAACACCAACGAGATGATCTTCACGGTCGCGCACATCATCGAGTACCTGTCCCAGGGCATGACCCTGCACCCGGGAGACGTGATCTGGACGGGCACCCCGCACGGGGTCGCCGCCGGGATGGGGTCACCCGACGCGTTCCTCACCGATGGCGACGTGGTGCATGCCGAGATCGCCGGGCTCGGGTCTCTCAATAACACCATCCGCTCGCTGTAGGGTGCGATGGCCGCCCCGCGGCCACGCCATGGTCCCGCTACGCCGTGTAGCGGGACCGCAACCCAGATGTCGAGCTGGGTCAGTATGAGCCGACCATTGCCCCGTCGACGCGCAGCTGCTCGCCGGTGATGAATGACGCGCCCACGCTGCAGAGGTAGGCGACCGCATTGCCGAACTCCTCGGGGCGGCCGTATCGCTTAGCCGGGATCTTCGCTTCCGATGCGGCGCGCACGGCGTCGACGGTGGAGCCAGACCTGTTTGCCGCGTTGGCGTCGAGCGAGGCGACCCGGTCGGTGTCGATGCGCCCCGGCAGGACCATGTTGACGGTGACGCCACTAGCCGCGACATCGCTGGCCAGCGTCTTCAGGTAGGCGGCGAGGGCCGCGCGCCCCATGTTGGACAGCGCCAGCGTGGGGATGGGCAGCTGGACACCGCTCGATCCGATACCCACAATGCGGCCCCAGCCGGCCTCGAGCATGCCCGGCAGGACGGCGGAGACGATGTCGACCTGCGCGAACAGAAGGAACTCGAGCGCCTCTCGCACCGCGGCGGAATTGACCTTGAGGGCCGTGGACGGTTTGGGGCCGCCCGAGTTCAGCACAAGCTGTGAGATGCCCAAGCCAGCGGCGGTGCTGCAGAAGCTGGCGAGTGAATCGGGATCGGTCAGGTCGAGGGGCAGTGAGGTGACGTCGCGACCGATCTCCTTGGCGATGGCGGCTGCCCTGGCGGCATCGCGCCCCGTGACGATGATGCGGGAGCCACTGGCAACCAGGGCCTCGGCCGACGCGCGGCCAAGCCCCGATGTCCCTCCGATAACAAGGGCGAGGGGAGCGGTGTTGCTGGTTGTCATACAAGATCCGTTCTGTTCCATGCCGCTGAGCTGGGAGCTGAGCGCGCTGTGAGGTTGTGGGGCTCGCGGCTGATTGCCTCAGCGGGCCCGCGTTGCGCGACGTGCGCGCATCACAGGTGCCTCGGGCCAGATCGCCATACGGGTTGTCTCGTGTGGCGGGCATTGCCGTCGACGGCTCAGCTGAGCCTCGAGGCCCGCCAGCACACGATGTCCCGGATGTCTTCAATATATTTACAGTACTGTAGTACTGCCTACTGTATTCACGGTAGTGAATTTACGATAGGCTCCACAGTACGAACTCGGGTGGTCCGAGAAATTAAAGGGGCAGTAATGGCGGAACCGAAGGTAGCCAGGTGGACTCTCGTCTACGACGAGCTTAAACGGCAGATCCAATCGCTCGAGCTGAGCCCGGGAGCCCACCTGTCCGAGAGCGGAATTGCCCAGCAATTCGGCGTCAGCGCCTCACCGGTGCGCGACGCCCTCGGCCGCCTCAGCCAAGAGGGCCTGCTGGCCGTCAAGCGTGGCCAGGGTTATACCGTCGCGAACCTCACCATCGGTAACATCACCGAGATCTGCGACCTGCGTTTCGTCCTGGAAACCGGGGCTGCCCGCCTCGCCATGGACCGGGCCCGCCCCGAAGATTTCGATCGGCTGTTCGTCCTCTCCGCCGCCACCGGCGAGAAGCACGTCGCCGATTTCGAACTCATCAAACGCAACTGCGAGTTTCACATCGCCCTGGCGGGATTGTCTCACAACGCCAAACTGGTTGAGGCCGTCCGCCGCGTGATGGACGATTCTGTCCGGGTGTTTCACCTGGGGCTGCCGGCGTTCGCGTCCCACGGTATGCAGGTCGATCACGACGCGCTGATCAACGCGATCAAGGACCGTGACGTTGAGACGGTCACCACTCTTCTCCACGCGGAAGCGTACGACGCGAGCCAACGGGTGCTTGAGCAGTTGCTGCGCAATCCCGACCCGCGCACGGCGCAACTGATTTCCATGGGCAACTAACCGGGCGTCGTCCCCGTTATCCCCTTTCTATAGAAACGAGCAACAGATGGCTGCGATACTCCCTGCCCAAAATCCGGACACCTTTGTCCTTCGTGGGGCACAACTGTATGGCACGGATACCACCGGGGCCGTCGATATACGCGTCACCGACGGGGTGATCAGTGCCATTGGCGAGGCCGGGACACTGGCCGCCGACACCGTGATCGATGTCTCCGGGCTCAATGCCATGCCGGGAGTTGTCGACGCCCACACTCACCCGATCCACGACGAATCCTTCGAGACCATCGGCCGCATCGCAGCGGGCGGCGGGGTCACCACCGCCCTGCACCACCTTTACCCGGGACCCGGCGAAAGCTACGTCGACGCCGTTGCCCGCGCCACCGCGGATGCCCAGCTCGCCAGCGCCGATTTCGGTTTCCACGTACGGATCCCCCCTGACCGTGCCGCCGAAACCCTCGAGGTGCTCGCCGAGCAGCCCGGGGATGTGTCGGTCAAGTCGTTTATGTCACACACCGACCCCGCGGTGATGAGCACCCTCGGCACCCTGTACACGATCATGGCCAACGCCACCGCGGCCAACCTGCCCGTGATCGCACACTCCGAGTTCGGGGAGGTGCTGAACAAGCACGAGGAGGCCATCGGTGGGTTCACTGACCTCCCGTCCTTCCAGGCCGCCCGCCCCGACTACCTCGAGGCCGCTGCCGTCCACGCCGTCGCCGCGGTTGCCGAGCTGCTGGGAACGCGCGTGTACATCGCCCACATCTCCAACCGCCTGGCGCTCGAGGCCGCCCGGGCGGCCAAGGAACGCGGCATCCCCCTCACGGTCGAATCGTGCCCGCACTACTTCTTTATGGACGCCACGATCAACATCGGCGGCCTCGGCCGGGTCACCCCGCCGCTGCGGATGCCCGAGCAGGTGGCGCAGATGCGTCTCGCGCTCGCGGAGGGCTACGTCGACGTGATGGCCAGCGATCACTGCGGTTACGGCGACCACGAAAAGTTCGCGGACGACGTGACGGCATCCAGCAACGGGCTCCCCGGGATCGAGCTGATGCTGCCGCTGATGCTCGATGCCGCAGCCAACACCGACTGGGTCACTCCGGAGCGAGTGCTGCAAACGCTGTGCTCTGGCCCCGCGGACATGTTCGGGCTCACGGGCAAGGGGCGGCTCGAGGTTGGCTACGACGCCGACATCGTCTTCTTCGACGCCGAGAAGACCTGGCAGGTGCACGAGTCCGACATGCATGACCAGTCCTTCTACACCCCTTATGACGGCATCACCCTGCAGGGCCAGGTCGAGCTCGTCTACCGCCGAGGCACCGTGAGCTTCTCCCGCGAGGGTGGGCTGCAGTTCGACCCCGGTATGGCGATCACCCGCAAATAGGCTCCCGGGTGGCATGGCCACCGGCAGCCACACCACAATAAATGAGGATCACCTTCGGGTGGTCCTCATTTTCGTTGCGGAGGGCACCGAGTTGAACCCGGACATGCTCCAGCGGTGCGGGCGGAGCTGCGGGCGCGGGTGTGGCCGTTGGGTGGCTGGGGAAACAGAAACGTGGCCCGCCCCGGAGGGCGAGCCACGCTGTGCTGCAGTGCGGCGTGGACTCCGGTGGGGCCGGGAGACCCGCACCGGTGGCCGGGGTTAGAAGCCGGTGACCAGGATCTCCGACACCGCACGGGTGATCCTCGCTGCCGCATCGAGGTTCAGCGCCTCGTTGGGGGAGTGCGGGTTGGAGTCCGGGCCGAGGGCACCGATCGTCAGCACGTTCGCCGCGGGGAAGCGGCGGCCGAGCATCCCCACAAATGGGATGGTGACACCGGCGGCGAAGTTCGCCGACGGCTTTCCGTAGTTGCGTTGGGAGGCGCTCTGCACCGCGGCGGCGAGCTTGTCCGACAGGGGAAGGGCCGAGAAACCTGCCTCTGCCGCGATGACGTCCACGGTCACCTGGGCGTTCGACGGCGGGCTGGTTTCGAAAGCCGCGGTGAGGGCTGCGGCCGCGGCCTGCGGGTCGAGCGTCGGGGGGATTCGCACCGAAAGGCGGGTGGTGATGGATGGCAGGATGACGCTGGCCGCCTGGCGGGAGGAGGGGAACCCGTCCATTCCCGCGTAGGTGACCGACGAAGTCCAGGCGCGCTTGAGGAACTGGGTGCGCAGGTCGACGTGGTCGGGGGTGATGTTCTCCAGCATGGGGAAGTCTGCGGTGGGGAAGTCCAGCCCGCTGTCGCTCATCTGGTCGATGATCTCGGCGGCGCCGTCTGGCAGCTCCACTGTCAACTCCGGAAGGAGGATCTCACCGGTGCTGGAGTCCTCGATGCGGTCGAACAGCTGGCGCATGATCCGGAATGGGGACGGCACGATGCTGCCGGCGTCGCCACTGTGGGTGGTGGCGCTGAGGATGGAGACGGTGACGTCCATCACCACGATGCCGCGCAGCGATGATGTCGACCAGAGGCGCTCATAGTTGGGGGTGAAGGCGTCGAGGCAGACGACCAGGTCGGGCTGGCCGATGATGTCGGCGAGGGCGTCGATATGATCAGGCAGGTCGCAGCTACTCGACTCCTCGCTGGCCTCCAGCAGGAGGGTGGTTGAGGGGTAGTCGGCGCCGCTGGCCTTGGCTGCGACTATTGCACCCCACATCGCGAAGAGCGCGTAGACGTCATCGGCGGAGCCGCGTCCGTAGAGGTAGCCGTCCTTGACCAGCGGCTCCCAGGGGCCGGAGGTGGCGGTCCACCCGCCGCCGCCGGGCTGCTTGTCCAGGTGGCCGTAGAGGAGGACGTTTTTCGCATCCGGGGTGGAGCCGGGCAGTGTCGCGATGAGCAGCGGGGTCTGGCCGGGCAGGCGGGAGATCGTCACCGTGAGGTCGGGGTCGCCCTGGGCGTTCAGCCAGTCGGCGGCGTACTCCACGATCGCGTCAAGGTGGCCGTCGGCAGCCCATTCGGGGGCAAACGACGGGGAGACGGCAGGGATGCGCACCATCTTTTGCAGGTGGGTGAGGAAGTCGCCGGCCCAGCGCTCGTTGATGGTGTCTGCCATCGTCGCCAGGGCGTCCGCGCTGATGGTGGTGGGGGTGGAGGGGGAAGCGGCGGTATTCACCATGATGTGTCCGTTCGTGCGCTGGTGGTCGTGGGGGCGTCGGCAAGGGCGAATCGGTCGGCGGAGAAGACGGAGAGGTCGATGTCGGGGGTACTGCCGGCGATCAGGCTGCCGATGCCCTCGGCCGCGGCGAGGCTGTTCATCAGCCCGTGGCCAGAGAAACCGGCGGCGTAGTAGTAGCCGTCGACGCCGGTGTGGGCGCCGATGACAGCCCGGCGGTCGGGGGTTGCCTCGTAACAGCCGACCCATGACCGCACGAAGTCCTGCGCGGCGGCGTCCGGCCAGCGCTTGGCGAGCTGGGTGCGGGCGTTGGCGACAACGGTGGGGTTGGGTGTGTAGTCGCGGCGGCGGGCGTCGAACGACTCGGCGTAACCCACCAGCGCGGCGTCTCCCGCCGGCCGGAAGTACAGATCGTGGGCCGGGTCGAGGAAGCACGGGAACGAATCGGCGGTGACGTAGTCGAGGGGAACCGTCTGGAACTGGTGCTGGCGCCACGCGTCGATGGGGAGGACCAGGCCGACCATCGCGGCGATGGCGGGGGCATCAAGGCCGGCGGCGTTGATCACGATGTCGGCCGCGATGGTGCTGCTGCCGGTTGCGGCGTCGCCCACAACGACCCCGGAGACGCTGCCGTTGCTCGTGGTGATGTTGTTGACGGTTTTCCCGAACTGGAACTGGGCGCCGCGCTTTGCGGCGAGGGAAGACAGGAGTGCCGCGACAAACGGGGGCCGGCCGTAGCCGTCCCGGCGAGTGATGGAGGCGACGTCAATGTCGTCCACCCGTACCCCGGGAAGCGCTCGAGCGACACCGGCGCGGTCGAGGACCTCGACGTCAATGCCGAGGGCGAGCTGCTTCTCGGCGTGCTCGACCAGAACAGCGGCCGCCGTGGCGGTGCTGCCCAGGGTGAGGTAGCCGTTGTGGTGCAACTCAAGATCCACACCCTCGTCCTTCTGAAGCTGGTCCCAGAGATCCAGGGTGCGGGTCGCCATCAGGCATTCTTCGGTGGTGGTGAACTGCTGGCGGAATCCGCCGGAGCCAAGCGCGGTGACCCCCTTGGCGACCGCGTCCTCCTGCTCGAGCACCGTCACGCTCAGCTCGAGGTTGCGGGACAGCATATAGCTGAGGGAGACCCCGATGATTCCACCGCCGATGATTACGACGGACGTTTGGCTGGTCATGGTCGAGCCTTTCAGGGGTACAAGCGCCCCGGTGATTCGGCAGCGCAACTTTACAAGTCGGAAACAGGGGCAGGCGAAGATAGAAGCAGTTGCTTCCATATTCATTACTGTATCAAGTTATGGAACAGTAACTATTGTAAGTACTACAGTACGTGCTATGTTCTTCTCAACGCCTCCACCGAGGCGGAGTTCCCGATGACGCGCCAGAGGAGTATCAGGGCCCGAATCGGGTGCAGCTTTGCACTATCTCGAGGAGAATCACCATGAACGTTCGTTCCGCAGCGTCCAAGAAGACGCGTCTCACCTTCGGTCTCACCACCGGACTTTTTGTCGCCCTCGCGGCCACGGGTTGCTCCGCCAGCTCAAGCGCCGATGATGATGCAGCCGCTTCGTACAGCACGGACTTCGACTCCGAACTCGTCACCGCAGGCACCCTGACCGTCGCCACCACCGCGACCGCACCGCCCCTGACCACCACCAACGACTCCGGCGACGTCGTCGGCTTCTGGCCGGACGCGGTCACTGAGATCGCCGACCGCCTCAACCTCAAGGTCGACATCCAGCAGATCGCCTGGGACGGCCTTCTTGCCGGCGTCACCTCGCACAAGTTCGACCTTGGCGACGGCGGCATCCTGCAGACCGACGAGCGCAAGGCATCCGACGCCTTTATCCTCAGCACCCCGATCCTCGAGGCCGGCGTCACCATCGTTGTGCCCGAGGGCAGCGACGTCAGCTCGTGGGATGACCTCGACGGCCTCGTCGTCGGTGGAACAACCGGCGAGCAGGAGTACGACTCCGCCAAGACCTACCTGACCGACGAGGGTGTCACGCCCACCTCGTTCGAGACCTTCGGCGGTCACACCGAGGGCATCCTCGCCCTCACCAGCGGTCGCATCGACGCCTTCGTTATGGAGTCCAGCGCTGCCGCGTACCTGGCCGAGGAGCAGGACGGCCTCGAGGCCATCTTCCCGGCCATCGACGTTCAGGAACAGGGCACCGTTATCTCGCCCGACGAGACCACCCTTGCCGCAGCGATCGACGAGCAGATCGACGCCATGATCGAGGACGGAACCATGGGCGAGCTCGCCGAGGAATGGTACGGATCGGCTGAGGTCGTCGCCGGCGAGTAACCCCGCCAGCTTCACCCCCGACAGCACATCGCCCCCAGCCGGGGGCGACGTCACAGAAATACACGCACCGCGCAGCACGAACACCGACCAGGTGTTGTGATGCGCGGGGGCGGGAAACTCGAGTCACATTGATCTACGTTGAACCTCTCCTGCGGGGACTGGTGCTGACCATCCAGCTTTTCCTCGTCGCAGCGGCCCTCTCCACGGTCCTCGGCATCCTCTTCGCCATCGTCCTCGACATCCGTCACCCGCTGTGGACCCGAGTTGCTCGTGTCTACAGCGCGGTGATGCGTGGAGTGCCGCCGCTGATTGTGATGCTTGTGGTCTTCCTCGGGTTTCCCGTCCTTGGCATCAACATCTCCGCCT
>JAODAO010000040.1 GCA_025463465.1 Glaciihabitans sp.
TCCCACGCCGACTGCACGGCGGGGAGGGAGGCGTAGGCGTCGTACTGGGCGACCTGGGTGTCGGGCTCCGCGAGGTAACGGATAACCTTCCATGCGTTTTCCTGGTTGTCGCTGTCGGTGAGCACGCCGAGGCTTCCCCCGGCAATGGTCTCGATGTTGCCGCCGGCACCGCCGGGAACGGGCACGGTGCCTACGTTCTCGGCGGTCCAGCCGTCTTCACCGGCGACGGCGTCGAGCTGGCCGATGACCCACGGGCCGGTGATCATGGCGGCGGTTTTTCCCTCGACGAAGTAGGACTGGGTGTCAAGGAAGCCGGGGCCGCCGATGTCGGCGACGCCGGTGTCGAAGAAGTTCTTGACGTACTCCATCGCGGCGATCATCTCGGGGGTGTCGAGGGTCCACTCGGTTCCGTCGGAGTTCATCACATCGCCACCGGCCTGCCAGACGTACTGGGTCAGGTTCTGGCCGCTGTAGACATCCCAGCCGACGTCGGCGCCGAAGCCCTTGACGGCGCCGGCTGACTGCAGGCCCTCGAGGAACGGGACCATCTCTTCCCACGTGGTGGGGGCGGTGACGCCGGCCGCGTCTGCGATGTCCTGGCGGTAGACCAGCGCGTAAGTGTAGGTGTACCACGGCACGGTGTACGCGACGTCGTCGATCACGCCGGCATCCCAGGAGCCCTGGAAGAAGTCGTCGCTGTCGACGAGGCCCTCGGGGACGGGAGCGAAGGCGCCGCCGGCGAGGGTGCCCGCCTGGGTTTCCGTGTAGGTCTGGGCGACGTCCGGCCCGGTGCCCGAGGCGATCGCGGCCGAGAGCTTGGTGGTGTACTCGGCCTCTGGAACGAGGGTGATCGTCAGGTCGAGGTCGGGGTTGTCCGCCTCGAACGACGCGAGGGTCGTCTTGAGTGCCTTCGCGTCACCGTCGGGAGCCCAGAGGCTAACGGTTCCGGTGGCGGCCGAGTCGTCGACGGTTACTGCCGCTGCGGTGCCAGCGGTGTCGGCACGGCCACAGCCGGCGAGCACGAGTGCTGCAGAGGCGACCATGGCGAGACCGGCGGTGACGCGAACTGGCCGGGAAAATGAGGATGCGGGCACGCGGAACTCCTGTGTCGTGGGGGTGAGACGGTGCAGGGGACATATTCGGCGAATGTAGCAAAATTGGTCAGTATCGCCTGTGATGAGAGTAAGCACGGGGCGTTTCCAACTCATTACAAGCGCGTGAAGAAGAATTTCGGCGAATGTAGCGAAATAGGTGCCGGGTTGTTTTCACCAGCGCGCCGGCACGGACTATCGGGCGCCGCTGGACCGTTCGACGGAACTGGTCTGATAGCTCGCAAGTGTCGCGAGGAGGACGAGGGCATCAGCGCTTGGGGTGCCGGGCTCCGCGAGATACACCACCAGCTGCAGGCCCGGCGAGTCCCGCACGTCGAATGCCTGGTAGGTGAGACTCAGGTGCCCCACCGCCGGGTGGGTGAATTCCTTGGCCGCGCGGGTTTTGCCTCGCACGTCCTGCTGCCACCACAGTCGACCGAACTCGGCACTGGCCTCACCCAGTTCGGCAGCGAGCTGCAGGATGCCAGGGTCATCGGGCATTTCCCCCAGGCCAACCCGGAGGCTGGCGACGGCGGCCTCCGCCGCCCTCGCCCAGTCGCGGTAGAAGTGCGGCGCGGAAGGATCAACAAAGACCATCCGCAGCAGGTTGCCCCGTTCGACGAAGGGGGCGAAGAGGGTGTCCGCCACGGTGTTGCTGGCGACGATGTCGAGGCGCGGGTTGAGCACAAAGGCCGGGACGGCTGCGTAGGTGTCCAAAAGTTGCTGCAGCACCGGGCTGACCTGCCGGTGTGCCCGCATCCGCCGCTCGGGAAGGATCCCGGCGAGCAGGTGGAGGTGGGCGGTGGAATGCTCGTTGAGGTTCAGGGCCCGCGCGATTGCTCCAAGTACCTGCGGTGAAGGGCCACGTTCACGACCCTGCTCGAGGCGGGCGTAGTAGTCGACGCTGACGTCGGCCAGCACCGCTACTTCCTCCCGGCGCAGGCCGGCGACCCGGCGCGATCCGCTCACCGCGAGTCCGCTCGCCTCCGGGCTGGTTGCCGCGCGGCGCGCACGAAGGAAGTCCCCGAGGGCGTTCTCGGGACGGCCAGCTGACGTGGTGGGGCTCATCCTCCAACGGTACCCAACACCTTCGCGGCGATCGTGGGTGCGTCGCACCCATGATCATCCCGCCCTTGGATCTCCCGCGCCGGGCGCAAAAGCTGGGTATCACCAACCAGAAGGAGTGCACAACGTGACCAACGACAACACCGCGGACGAGGTCCTGGCGAATGAGCTCCTGGGAATGTGGGTGACCGCCGACGGCCACATCCGGCAGGAGCTGCTGCCGGAAGGCCGCTACGACGAGGCCCGCGGTGCCACCGCCAGCGCATACACCGGCAGCTACACGGTCACCGCGACCCCAACCGGCCCACACCTTGTGTACCGGGACGACCTCGGCTTCAGCGCCACCGGTGACATCCGCGACGGCGTCCTGTTCCACGAACACCTTGTGCTCTACCGCGAAACGAAGGAATCCTGAATGACGACCAACACCCCCTCCATCACTTCCGCCGGCACAACCGTCGGCGCACAGACTGCCGCACCAACCCGGAAGGTCGTCCTGATTACCGGTGCGAGCAGCGGCATCGGCCTCGCCACCGCAGAGATGCTCGCGGCCGATGGGCACTTCGTTGTCTTGGGCGCCCGGCGCAAGGACCGCCTCGACGAGCTGGTGACCCGAATCACCGCAGCCGGAGGCCAGGCGAGCGCCACGACGCTCGACGTCACCGACCCCACCGCTGTCGAAGCTTTTGTGGCCGCCGCCGTCAGTGTGCACGGTCGCATCGATGTGATGGTGAACAACGCCGGTGTGATGCCCCTGTCCAAACTCGAGGCGAGAAAGATCAACGAATGGGATCGGATGATCGACGTCAACATCCGCGGTCTCCTCCACGGCATCAGCGCGGCGCTGCCGGTGATGCAGGGCCAGGGTTTTGGCCAGTTCATCACCACCGCGTCCATCGGCGCACACCAGGTCTCCCCCACGGCAGCGGTGTACTGCGCGACCAAGTACGCGGCGTGGGCGATCACCGAAGGCCTCCGCCAGGAGGTGGGTGAAACGATCCGGGTGACCACCATCTCCCCCGGCGTGACGGAGTCCGAACTCGCCGAGAGCATCTCCGACCCGGCCGGCCGCGCGGAGATGCTGGCATACCGGGCGCGCTCCATCCCGGCGAGCGCCGTTGCGTCGGCGATCGCCTACGCTATCGGCCAGCCCCGCGAGGTGGATGTCAGCGAGATCATCATCCGTCCGACTGCGCAAAAATAGCGGCGACCCGGGGGGGCGCTCACGATCGCAGCGGGATCTCGTCCATTCCGCCGAAGAGCCTGGTGAGGTCGTCAATGCCGTCCCGCACCCCGCCGTATTGTGCGGCGTCGAGGTGGAAAACGGCGAGCTGCAGGGCGTAACAAATGGCGATCGGCACGATCTGGGTGCGGTATTCGCTGTCGTCCCCGCGGTTGGCGGCGAGGAGATGGTCGGGCGTTGGGCGGAAGTTATAGCCGGGGACGTCGCTGATGAGAATCGATTTGCCGCCTCGGCGCCTTGCCTCGGCAAGCAGGGTGGGCAGCTGGCGGGGCGCCTCCCGCAGGGCGAAGCCGACCACGGTGCTGGAGTGGTCGAAGCTGGCGAACCGCTCGGCCAGGTCCTTTGGCGAGCTGGACAGCACAATGACCATTTTCCCCAGCCGCCGCAGCCGCCTGGCCATCAGGTCGAGGGTGGGGCGGTCGTCGCTGTTGGAGAACAGGAAAATCGAGTTGCTCCCGTGGAGGGTTCTGGCCGCGGCGTCGAGTTCCGCCTGCGAGAGAAACTGGGGCACCCGCGCCAGTGCACGGGTTTCATCATCGATGAACTCGACGACGCCGTGGCCGGTCGCCCCGCGCATCACTGTGCCGGAGGTGGAGTGCACCTCGCCGTCCCGTTTGAGGTCGTGCCGCAGGTCGGGGTATCCGCGGTAGCCGAGCTTCTGGGCCAGCCTGACCACCGTTGACTCGTGCGTGTTGGCGCGTGCTGCGACATCAGCGGCGGTCGAGTCGTCGACCTCCTGCCCGAGCAGGACATTGAGCACACGATTCTCCGAGGCGCTGAGCGGCTTTGTGTTGCTGGTAACCACTGATCTGAAACTCACGTGACACTCTCCATTGAACTCTTCGTGGAAGCCAACTCTTGCAGGACATGCAAACTTGTGCAAGAGTGCATCAACAGTCATCGGGGATTGGATCTCTCTGCTGATCGTAATTAGTCGTTGCACTACTTTGCCGCAGAGAGGCGGATCAAAGATGGATACATCCACCAGAGCCAACGGGCTCGACTGGGCAGTCGCCTCGGCCGCAATCGTTATCGGTGTTGTGGTGTCGTTTTCGGGCGCCAGCTACGGGCTGACCGCGCAAACCGGAGTTGGCGCCGGATTCTTCCCACTGGTTGCCGGCATCCTGATGACACTCGCCGGTGCCCTGTGGATCGGCCAGCTCACGCTGGCACTTCGCCGCGCCAGGGTCGAGGCCGCCCTCACCGCGGAACTGAACCTGCAGTTCCCGCAGGAGGTCGCCGGGTCTGCGGTGCTGTCCCTGATGGAAGACCAGGGGGATGATGAGCCGGACGCCGAGATGCCAGACCGGGCCGGCTGGGTGCGGATCGCCACCATCCTCGGTTCCCTCGTGGCCGCCGCCGTGCTGCTCCCGCTGCTCGGCTACACAATTGTTGTCACCCTGCAGCTGGCCATCACCCTGTTCTTTGTCAGCCGCCGCAAGCTGTGGATTTCCGCGGCCGTCGCCCTGGGGGCAGCCCTCGGCTCCCGGGTTGTCTTCGAGGTGTGGCTGGGCGTCGTCCTCCCCACCTCCTCGCTCGGCTTCCTCGCCGGATTGGGGCTGTGACCATGGGATTCGGAGACCTTCTCGGTGGCCTCGCCACCGTCCTCACCCCCGAACACCTGCTGTTCGCACTGATCGGCTGTGTGCTGGGAATGCTGGTCGGCATCCTGCCAGGGTTCGGCCCGGCCGCGGCGGTATCGCTGCTTATCCCCGTCACCTTCGGCCTGGACGCGACAACGGCGATCATCATGCTGGCCGCCATCCTTTACGGCGCGGCCTACGGCGGGACAACAACCGCGGTGCTGCTACGGATCCCCGGTGAGGCGTCATCCATCGCCACCACCCTCGACGGCTACGCGATGGCCAGGCAGGGCCGGGGCGGACCGGCGTTGGTTATCGCCGCGGTCGCCTCGTTCGTTGGTGGGCTCGTCGGTGTGATCGGTTTTGTGGTCGTCGCACCGTTCAGCCGCGTCGCCCTCGAGTTCGGTGCTCCCGAACTGTTCCTGGTCTCACTGCTCGGTATGGCCCTGATCACCAGTTTCGCGGGATCGAACCCGGCGAAGGCGCTGCTCAGCGTCGCGGTCGGACTCGCCGTCGCGACGATCGGCATCGACCCGGGGGTCGGCACAACCCGGTTCACCTTCGGTATGCCCGAGCTGTTCGACGGCATCGGCCTCGTCGCCGTTGTGATGGGTGTGTTTGGGCTCAGCGAGATCCTGATCCAGGCCCAGAAGGGTCCTGGCGGAGTCCCGCGCCCGCTCACCATCGACCGGTTGATGCCCACAAAGGAAGAATTCACGCGCTCCTTTTTCCCGTTCCTGCGCGGCTCGGTAATCGGCTTTTTTATGGGCCTGCTTCCCGGCTCCCCCGGAGCCGCCACCTCACTGGCGTCCTACGCCGCCGAGAAGAAGATTTCCAAGCGAAGCGGTGAGTTCGGCAAGGGTGCTGTTGAGGGTGTCGCGGGGCCGGAGGCCGCCAACAATGCCCTCGCCGTCTCCTCAATGATCCCGCTGTTCACCCTCGGTATTCCCACCTCAGCCACAGTCGCCATTATCGCTGGCGCGTTCACTATCAACGGGCTGATTCCCGGTCCGCTGCTGTTCCGGGACAATCCCGACGTCGCCTGGGCGATCATCGCCAGCTTC
>JAODAO010000292.1 GCA_025463465.1 Glaciihabitans sp.
TGGGCGTTGGGCTGACGAACTTGTATGTCGTCACCGATGGGATGAGTCGGTAGTCATTGAACTGCCGCATGTTGAGATACGGCTCATTGCGACTTGATCCGTACTTGGCCCCGACCGGGGTTCCCTCGGAGAGCCACGTACTCGCACCGCTGATCACGCCGACCTGACCCGATCGAGATGTTGAAGTGACCCCCGCTGTCAGTCCGGGTGCCGAGCCGAATGTCAGGGACGTGGTGTAGTTACCGGTCTCCCCGGTGAGGGGATCCCACCCAGCCCACGCCGTTGTGGTCGCCGCTGCCGCGGGGGCGACATACCCCGATATCGCCAGCAACACAGCGAGACCGGCAGCACCCGTCGCATTCCGGATCGTACGTGGACTGTTTTGACGCTTCATAGGTAGGCACTTTTCTGTGTCTGTAACGCATCAAGAGCGGTCGCTCTCAACTGTGCTGAAAAATCGTCAGTGATCGCCGTGAGTTCACATTGAGTCGTCGTCGTAGGAACGTGAGGTGGATCCTGGAACGGCACCGCACCCGATAGGACGCGAGCGCGCCTGGTGGATGGATGACCGACGTGCGCTCCGTTGGCTGCCCGACTGCGTCTCTTCGGTGAAGAGGCGAAACCTCGAGGGGTGCGGCTCGGGAACGGCTGGTTCGCACCCACAGCACCGGTGTCCGTCGAGATCGCGCACGCCGCCGACACGGTGCGGCGGAGGGTCAACCGGCGCATAGATACGCTGCACCGCGTTGGCTGCGTTCGTTGTGGTTAGGCCCGAGCAAGTCGCGGCCACCGCACAATGGGCAATCGGGATATCCACCAGATGCCGCAGGCGGCTATGAAGACGACGACAGCGATCAGCGCAACGAAGGTTGCAACGGTACCGTAGCCGCTCGCGGGGTCAAGGAACGGATAGGGAACCCAGCCATCGGTAGCGCCTCGCACTAACACAATTGCACACCAGGCAAGCGGGTACACCAGCACCGCCCAGGCACTCTTCCACGGCAGCTGCCGGCGGTCCTTGCCCCCAACCCAATCAGCAAGCACATAGACCGGAATGATCATGTGCAGCACAGCATTGGCCCACGGAAGTGGGACACCGCCGGCGGCCCCCAACGGGGCCAAGAGAGTGGCGTAAACGAGTCCAACCACCACGAGATACGAGGTCGAGGCTCCGCGCATCCAGTTGATTGCAGCGTTCCTGCGAAGCTGCCCACTAGGAGTTATGGCTGCAAGTACGAGGACTACCCCGCCGATGATGTTCGACTGGACCGTGAAGAACCCAAAGAAATTGAAGGGGTTGACCGATGTGCGACCGGCTGCTTCGACTAGCGTGGCTACCACGGCTGTAGCGACGGCAGCGGCCGCAATCAAGCGCAGTCCACTCGCGGTTCCCATTCCGAGTGGAACGAGAGCACGCCGAGGGAAGTCAGTCATAGACATACCATTCTGTGTATGTGCCTTGTATTGTGAACTATACGCACTTTTCGTAAACGGTCGGCGCGGAAGTTTCATGGCGATCTGCAATATACGACTTGCGCACAAAGCTACGGGTGTTCTTCAAGGACAGACATCTCGCTGCGGGTGGGGCATGGCCGAACGGCCTTTTGAAGAATGATCCGTGGGACTCGAAGACTCCGACGGTGACGAGGAGTCTCATGACCGAAGCAGACGTTTCGCGCAATTCACCCCCACGGGGTCGTCGCCTTCCCGGGGCGGGTGTCCAGACAAAGCTGCTCATTATGCTCCTGTGCGTCTCACTACTCTCCGCCGGTATTGTCGGCGCGATCGGATTCCTCAACGGCAGGGATTCGCTGCGCGAGGCAGCGTTCAACCAGCTCACGACGATCCGCGAATTGCGAACCGAGGAGATCGAGGCAACATTCGCCAACATCCAGCGTGGTGTGACGCTGGACTCGCGCACAAAGGACTCTGTTGATGCGTCCCTCGACTTCAACCTCGGCTTCGAGCAACTGCGCACGACAGACATCGATGCTGGCCTTGAAGCCGACGTGTTGTCGTACTACGAAGACACTTTTGTTCCGGCTCTGGAACAGCGAAGTGGGCAGGATTTTGAGGCGGAAGCTTTAATGCCCAACACCGATGCCGGCAGGTATCTGCAGGCGCAGTACACGGTCAACAGTGCGAACTTCGATGAAGCGATCGCTCGCGACGACGCGGGAGATGGCAGTAGCTGGTCGGCTGCTCATGCGGAACATCATCCATACCTCCGCGGTCTTGTCGAGCAACTCGGGTATGAAGATGTATTGCTGCTCAACACAACCGGTGACGTCGTTTACTCGGCGTACAAGGGCGTCGATCTGGGAGTGAACATCCTCGCCGCGCCGTACACGGATACGGGGCTGTCAAATGCTTACCGCGATGTGTTGCGAACGAATACGGTCGATGCTCTGGCCACGTCGGATTTTGAACGCTACGTGCCGTCCCTGAACGTCCCCACCGCGTGGATCACGTCGCCGGTCGGAACGGCGGGAGCGATCACAGGGGTGCTCGCCGTCCAGATCCCGATCGAAACGATCAACGCCACCATGACCGGGAACGAGGCGTGGTCGGACCAGGGCCTTGGCAGGACCGGTGAGGTCTATCTCGCCGGTCCGGACGAGACCATGCGTTCCGTTTCCCGGCAGCTGGTACAGGCGCCAGAGGATTACGCGGAGGCGGCCGTGTCCGGCGGAACTCCGCCGGATATCGCAGAGCGCGTGGTCGCGATCAACGGCACCGTACTTGTCCAACCGGTGCACACTATTCCGGTGCAAAGTGCTCTCGTTGGTGAGTCAGGCATCAGCGTCTCCCAGAATTATCTCGGTGTCGACACACTCGCGGCTTACGCGCCCTTGGACGTCGACGGGCTGCAATGGGTCATCGTCGCTTCCCTCGATACCGATGAAGCCTTTGCCCCAGTGACCGAATTCACCCGGGTACTTGCCCTGTCAACCGCAGCCATTGTGTTCCTGGTCACACTGCTGTCGTTGCTTCTGGCCCAGGTCTTCACGCGGCCAATCGGTCGACTCGTCTCCGCTGTCAACCGGGTGACGGCAGGTGAGAGGGACGTGCAGGTCGAAACGGGGTCTCGAGACGAATTCGACCACCTCGGCGCGACATTCAACGACATGTCCCGGAGTCTGCAGGTGAAAGCCGATCTACTGGACGAGCAGCTGGCGGAAAACGAACGACTCCTGCTGACCCTCATGCCACAGACCGTAGCCGATCGGTATCGCCAGGGCGACGAGACTATTGCCGCTGACCACGCCGACGTCACGGTCATTTATGGCGACATCGTCGGCTTCGACGAATACGCAGCTGATGTCGCGTCTGACACAGCGCTGGCCTTGTTGAACGCCATCGTCACAAGTTTCGATGAGGCGGCCCTACGGCTTGGCATCGAGCCTGTGCGCACAACAAAGCAGGGATATCTCGCGAGCTGCGGCCTGCTTGTGCCACGCACCGACAGCGCACGAAGGTCGGTCGATTTCGCCATCGAGATGGAACGTATCCTCGAACGAATCGGTAGCCAGCGGGGAGTCGCCTTATCCCTCCGCGCAGGAATCGACAGCGGAACCGTCACGAGCGGACTGATCGGACGGTCGACGGTGGTGTACGACATGTGGGGCGAGGCGGTCAGTCTCGCTTACCGGCTCCAGGGCGGCGGGGCCGGATCAGGCGTCTTTGTTACACAACGGGTTGTGGACCGGCTGCCGGATACCGTCGGCTCCTCGCTTTCAAGCACCGTCGACACGAAACAGGGCAGCCAGGCCGTGTGGAAAATAGACACAGCGGCAGCTCATGTCTGAGCCATGGCTCGAATCATGGTTCTGGCCCGCGGTGGCCATTGTTATTGGCCTCCCGATCGTTCTCATCATCGTTTCCGAGTTCGCATCTGCCCTCGATCGTGCGCGAAACCCGGCGGCGAAGGTTGTCCGGCTTTTCAGGACCGTCGTACTTCCCCTTGGGGCCCTTCTTCTCCTTGTCTCGCAAGTAGACGATCTGTCACTCGAGGTGAACACAACACGGATCGTCGCGACCGTGTTCGGGTTCGTTCTCATTCTTTTTCTACTCAACTCCGTCAATATTGCACTGTTCGCCACGGCGAGCCGGGGCAGTTGGCGTGCCCGGCTGCCATCGATATTCGTTGATATCGCTCGGTTGATCCTCATCGTTGTCTCCCTTGGTGTCCTTTTCGCCGCCGTCTGGGGAGCAGACGTCGGCGGACTGTTCACCGCCCTGGGCGTCAGTTCCATTGTCATTGGCCTCGCCCTGCAGAACGCAGCCGGGTCCGTGGTCTCGGGGCTTCTGCTCCTCTTCGAACAGCCCTTTCAGCTCGGAGACTGGTTAGAAACCAGCGGCTCGCGGGGTCGAGTTGTCGAAGTGAATTGGAGGGCGGTGCACATAGACACCGGTAACGGCATCCAGATCGTTCCGACCGCAACCCTCGCTGGTAGCTCGTTCGTAAATCTGTCGCGTGTGCGTGGCAGCTTCCACGCCACGACTGTCTTGACGTTTTCTACTGACGACGCTCCGCACCATGTGATCGACACCGTACGCCGCGCAGCGGATACATTACCTACGCTGGCGCCTGGAGAACGTGCGCGGGTTGTTTACGCTGGCGGAGGCAAGTATGACGTCGCCATCCCCATAGCGCGCCCCGGTGATGAGAGCGAAACAATTGCTCTGATGCTCACCCGGTTGTGGTATTCCTCACGTCGCGAAGGCATCCATCTGGACAATGACCTAACGGATGACTACCGCACCCCGGAACGCCTGGCCGCCGCTGTGAATTTTGCTATTCCCATCCTGCACCTCACGAAGAACATCGCAGACGAGCTTCTCAACGATGCTGTCCTCGAACGCTACGGACGGGGGGAGGCGATGCAATACCTGGGCGAAATACCTTCGGGACTTCGGATCATCGTCAGCGGCGTGGCAGTTTTGTCGACGCCATCCAATAACGCAGGAGCCAGCGGGGAGATCCCTTTTGCCCAGATTAGTAATGGCGATGTTTTCGGCCTGTCCGCGTATACCCGGGAAGGTGCCGACTCGAGTTGTGCGGCCATTTCCGATGTCACCGTCCTGGTGTTGCCCGTCGAAATTCTCGACCGGCTTATTCGCATGAACCCGGCACTCGCCCGGGATATCGGAGAGTCGAGTGACAATCGGCTGGTCCAGGCCAAATCTGCCATAGCCCAACGCCTCGGTCTATCCGTTCAATAGACCGTCCCTCCGTGCCACTTGCGGGAACTCGAAGAGTGATTCTCGCGACTTCGACGTGGTCGGGTAGCTTTGCGGTTCGAGCGACCAGTGGGTTCGTCGCTTTCGCCTCGATCGGCGGTGTCGAGTCGGAAGCTCAGGTCGATGGGCGTGGCATAGCGGGAACACCCACGGATACAATAAATCCATCCCGGGTTCATGGATTCGGCGTTCCCCATCGGCGTCATCATCGGGCTCCAATTCGTGCGGGCGGCGCTGTACTTTCGGGAAAGAATCGCTTCGCTATGTCGTCGAAGCGAAGGAGCATCGATCAACTCCCGTTACCGCTGGCGAGAGGTCCACGACACCCGTCCCGTCCTGCCTCTAGAGTAGAAACAGGCCCGCCGCGCGCGTGCCATCCGGAACCTGCTCGATGGAGAGCATCCCGCTCCCACCTGACCCTCTCTCACCGCTGGGTCGTTCCCTCAATCGACAGGTACCCGACTCATCGTGACCGCATCCCCCTCCGTAACGACCTCCGCGAGCCCAACGCTGGCTGACCCGGTTCGGTTGTCGCCGCTGCGCACCAGGTTGGCCCTCCTGGCCTTGGCCCTGGGTGGCTTCGCCATTGGGACAACGGAGTTCGTGGCGATGGGACTGCTCCCGAACCTCGCCAGCGACCTTCTGCCCGGGGTCTGGGCGGTCTCCGAGACCGATGCGACCGCTCAGGCGGGCATGCTGATTTCCGCGTATGCGCTCGGGGTCGTGGTCGGAGCGCCGACCATTGCCGCTATGAGTGGCCGCTTCCCCCGCAAGCAGCTGATCCTCGGGCTGCTTGTCGCCTTCACCCTCGGCACGATCGCGTCGGCACTGCTGCCATCGTTCGGCCTTGTGCTCGCCGCCCGCTTTGTGGCCGGACTGCCGCACGGCGCGTACTTCGGTGTCGCCGCCCTGGTGGCCGCGAACCTGATGGGTCCTGGTAAACGTGGCCAGGGCATCGCAATAGTCCTTGCCGGGCTGACCATCGCCAACGTGATCGGGGTTCCCGCGATCACCTTCCTCGGCCAGCTCGCCGGCTGGCGGATCGCTTACCTCGCGGTGGCCGCGCTGTTCGCTGTGACGTTCGTTGCCGTCTGGATCGCGGTTCCGCTGCAGGCGGGCGACCCCCACGCGACCATGCGCCGCGAGCTGAAAGCGTTCAGCCGCATCCAGGTGTGGTTGGCGCTCGGTATCGGTGCCATCGGCTTCGGCGGGTTCTTCGCCGTCTACTCCTACGTCAACCCGCTTGCCACCAACGTCACCGGGCTGGATGTCGCCCTCGTGCCCTTTGTGCTGGTGGTCCTCGGTCTTGGTATGACCGTCGGCAACCTGGTCGGCGGCCGGATGTCCGACTGGAAGGTGATGCCGTCGGTGTTTATCTTCTTCGGGGCGTTTCTGGTCTCGCTGGTCGGCCTCGCGCTGACGGCTGAGACGGTCCCCGGGCTGCTGGTCTTCCTGTTCCTGTCCGGAGGGTCGGCGTCCGCGCTGTCTCCGGCTGTCCAAAGCCGCCTGATGGAGGTCGCCGGTGACAGCCAGAACCTCGCGGCAGCGCTCAACCACGCCGCCCTGAACATCGGAAACAGCCTCGGGGCATACCTCGGCGGAGTGACGATCGCCGCCGGGCTCGGTTACCTCTCGGCCACCTGGGTGGCCGTCGCTCTCATCGTGCCCGGAGCGATCTTCGCCGTGCTCAGTGTGCTGGTCGAGTTTCGCCAGCGTGCCAGGGTCGCCGGCGCGTCAGCTCAGAGCGAGGAAACGGTCTCGGTCTGAAGCAGGATCCCGTCCTGAATGGCGCGCTTGCGCAGCGCCACCTTGGTTCCGACGTCGATGCCGGCGATGCGGTACTTCTCGCGAATCCGCTTGAGGTAGCTCTTGGCCGTCTCCTCGGAGATGCCGAGCTGGAACGCGACGGCCTTGACGGGCTCGCCGCCGCCATAGAGGGCCATCACACGACGCTCCTGGGCGCTGAGTTTGGGCGCGCCACCGATCTCGCTGGCGTTCAACGCGAGGTCCAGCTCCGCTGAGATAAACGATTCGCCAACGGCGGCGGAACGGATCGCCTCGGCGATCATCGTGGCGTCCTCGCTTTTTACGAGGTAACCGAGAGCACCGGCGGCAAGCGCCTCTCGCACGACGTTGGGCTCCGAATATGTGCTCATCAGGACAACGTGCACCCCGGTCGTTTTGAGTGTCGAGATTTTCAGCGACACCGGAATGTTGTCTTTGAGGTCGAGGTCCAGCAGGACGACGTCGACCGGGAATCCCGGGTGGGTGAGCAACTCGGGCCAGGTGGCGACGGCTGCAACCATGTCGATGTCGGTGGCGGCGTTGCGGATCCACTCGGTGAGCGCACCGAGGAGCATACGGTGGTCGTCGACTATCGCCAGTCGGATCGGTGCCTCAGGAGCAGTCACGGTATACCTCAATATCAGTAGTGAATCGGCGGTGCGGTGCAGGGATCGTGCGGTGCAGGGATCGTATGGTGCGGGGTGCTGTTGTGAAGGGTGCTGTTGTGAAAGGTGTTGTGGTGCGTCGTGCGGTTATGTGTAGTCCTGGTGGATGAAGTGCTCGTGCGGTGTTCTGGCAAACGGTGACGTTGTGGGACTGGTTGTGACGACGGCCATCGATCAGCGGTCCGCGGGGTTCTCGACGAGGCAGGCAATGTCGAGACGCAAACTGGAATTGAAGGTGGAATCGCTGTAGCGACCTATCTTGCGGATCGACTCCCAGGTAGCAGGGTCAACCCGGTTCCGCGGAACATCGGTGGTCGTCAGAACGATCGGTACGGCAATCCTATTTCCTGGGCGACGGTCGCCCGCCGCCATCGGGCCAAGGGTGACCTGCACGGTGCGCTGGGCGTTGGGTTTTGCGGTGTCGCTGACCAGCAGCCAGACCGCGGAGAGCAGCCCGTCCCGCTGGGTCGAATCGAGCAGACCGGCGAGGCTTCCCCTGTCGGTGAGGGTGACAGCTTTGCCGAGGAGTTCCGACTCGGTGATGGCGTGGTACAGCCAGGTCTCGCGGCGCCCCTCGATAAGGTGCAGCCGCAGCTCCGTGGCAAGCGATGCGGCGACGGAGGCAGTTTTGGGGCTCAGGGGGAGGGGAACACGGTTGGTCGCCACGGCGTCGAGCAGTTCCTCCGCGGCGAGGTCGAGCCGGGCCAGTTCCTCTGAGGCCAGCATCCCGACGGCGAAGCGGGGGGCAGAGACGGTGCTCTGCACCAGCACCCGATCAAGCTCGAGCTGCACCATCCTGCGGTAACCGCGGAGCATCTCGACCCCGATGATTACGGGGATCACGGCGAGGGCGATGGTGCCGACCTGGGCGGGGAACGACCGCGGGGTGAGGGGGGTGTTCAAGACGATCGCCGTGCCGAGCCCGATGGCGAGGACCGCCCCGGCGGCGAGAAGCACCCGCCCGTCCCGAAGGGTGAGGGCGAGCAGCAAACCAAACCCGGCCGCGACCGAGGACGTCGCGTACCCACCGATGTTGTGCAGCGGCCAGATCGCCACAATGTCGAGGGTGACAACTCCGGCGAGGAGAAATAGGAAAATGGCGAACACCCAGGTCGGCATCCGGGTGCCGATGGTGGACATGGTGATCAGGGACGCCCCGAACGTCAGCAGGTACAGCACCCAGGCGGCCACGGCGGGGAAAGTCTGGGGATATTCACTCCAGTGGGAGGCGAAGAGAGCAAGCCCATACAGCGCCTGCACCGAGGCGAGAACCCCGGCGCCGAGTCGCAGGTAGCCGGTACCCAGGGTCGTCCCACGGACGGTGGCGCGGTCCAGTGCCCCGGAGCGGAGAGTGGAGGGGGACCTGCCGTGACGGCCGCGGCGCCCACTGGCCGTGTTCTCGGCGAGGGTGTCGTCGAAGCTCTCGCCGCCGCTGCGGCCAGCCAGGCTCACTTGGGAACCTCCAGCACAACGGTGGTACCCGAACCCGGGCTGGAGAACAGGCGGGCGTTGCCCCCTACCTCGCGCAGACGCCCGATGACCGATTCCTTAAAACCCAGCTTGTCTTCGTCGATTCCGGCGAGGTCGAAGCCGATGCCCGCGTCGGTGACCATGGCCCGAACGGTCGTCGCATCATCGGTGATGGTCACGTCTGCCCGGCGCACGCCGGAGTGGCGGCGAACATTCTCGAGGCACTCGGCGAGCGACAGCAGGAACGCATCGAGCACCTCGCTGGGCAGCAGCACCTGCCCGGTTCCGTGCCAGTTGACCTCGAGCCCCATCCGGCCAAAACGCTGTTTAACGGACTCGAGCGTGGTGCCGAGAACCGGTTCAACCGCGGGCTCCAACGTGTAGGAGCCGGACGCCTGCGGGGTGGGAGTGGCGCCGAGTCGCAGCTGGCGTAGGAGCCGTGCATCGTCACCGGCCTGCTGCTGGAGTGCCGCCGGGGCGACGCCAACACCGGAGTGGGCGAGCAGGGTGAGGGTGGCGAGGACGGTGTCGTGCAGCAGTCGCGCGGACTGGCGGCGCTGCGCCTCCAGCTCGCTCGCCTGGCGCTCTGCCCGGTGGGCCTTGCCGATGCTATAGATGCGTCGGGACGCCCTCGGCACACTCGCACTTATCCAGTAGCCGGTGAGGGTGGCGAGGGTCCAGCCGAGGACAACGGTGAGCGCCGAGGCGGTCAGCGCCCAGCCGCTCTCGCTGGCCTGCTGCACGAGGAAGGTGCTGGTGGCGAAGGCGGCAACCAGAGCGACCACCCAGGCGACGGTGGGGCGGGCGGCGAGGACAAAACTGGCTATGCCCGCCGCGGCGAGCGGGGCGAGGGCCGCGCCGACGTCGGTGTCCTGCGAGTCGCCGCTGAAGCGCAGGAGGGTCAGCGCGGCGAGGCCGGAAATGATGCCGAGGGCCACCCAGCGCTGGGCCAGTGTGCGGCCAACCATAATTTGGCTGATCACCAGGGTGACGAAGAAGGGGAGGGCTTCCAGGTAGGCGGAGACAGGAACCACGCCGGGCAAACTGATGCCCACGAGCGTCGTCGCCGTGCCGGAGAGGCCCAGCGCTCTCGCGGTGCGGCGGAGGAGGCGGTCACGCTCCTTGGCGATGAGTTCCATGTCAGTTGATTGCTGCCAGACTGTCGACGTCATCGAGGGCAGATGTGGCCCCCCGGCTGATGGGTACCGGAAATGGTCCCGCTGGCCGATCCTACTCTGGGCTGAGCCAGCCCTCTCGGATACCGTGTCGGCGCAGCAGGATGCGGGTGCCGACGTCGACGCCGATGTCCCGGAACTTGCGGCGCCCACGCTTGATGTATGACTTCACCGTTTCCTCGGTGGTCTCCATGTCGTAGGCGACCTCCTTGATCGAGCGGCCCCCGGCATAGAGAACAAGCGCGCGCAGTTCCTGGCGGCCGAGCCCCGGGTTGGGCGCTGCACTGAACTCGGCCATGGCAGCCTGAAGCGGCGCGGAGAGGTGTTGTTTGTGCACGGCAGCCGCCTGGATGGCCGTGATCAGTTCGGTGACGGATTCGGTCTTCGGCACAAAGCCGAGGGCCCCGGCCTGCAGGGCAGCGGTGATGGAGGTTGTGTCGGAATGCCGACTGATGACCACGGTCACCGAGCCGATGGCGGTGAGAGCGCGGATTTTCGTGCCGACGGGGATGCCGTCCTCAAGGCGCAGGTCCATCACGACAACATCGACGGGAAATTCGGGATTGGTGACGAGGCCACCCCAGGTCGTTTCGCTTGCGACGACGTTGATCCCGGTTTTCGGATCGTTCAGGCTCGCGGTCAGACCGTCAAGAACCAATCGGTGGTCGTCGACGATAGCGACGCGGATAGCAGCGGATGCTTCTCGCTGGAGTTGCGGTGGAGCCATGGTTTCCCCCTAATCGGGAGTCTACCAAGGCTGATAACCCCTCGGGTTTTGCTTGTCAGTTGTCAAGCAGTGCGCTAATGTGCGCACCCACCACCTCTTCCTCAATGAGGAACCCGTCGTGGCCGAACGGGGAATCGATGATCGTTGCCTTGCCCTCGTTGACCGTTGAGGGCAACAGGGAGGCGATCAGGTGCTGCTGTTCCACCGGGAACAGTCGATCGCTGGTGATACCGAGAACCAGTGCGCTGGCCTGAACCCCCGCGAGCGCCGCGGCGACTCCGCCACGGTCGCGGCCAACGTCGTGCGAGTTCATGGCCTCGACCAGGGTGATGTACGTGTTCGCGTCGAAGCGCCTCGTGAACTTGTTACCGTGAAAGTCGAGGTAACTCTCCACGGCGAACCGGCCGCCCTCACCGAATGGGCTGACGCCGCTCTGCCAGCTGCGTCGGAACCGGTCATTCAATTCTCCCGGTGAGCGGTAACTGAGCAGCGCCGAACGGCGAGCCAGCGCGAGTCCGCGATGGGGGCCGTCGCCGTCGGCTTGGTCGTAGTAATTGCCGTCGGCGAAGCAGGGGTCCATGCGGATGGTGTCGATCTGCACCGAGCCGAGGGCGATCTGGTCGGCGTTGGTGAGCTCGGGGGCCGCGAGGACCGCGATACGGGCAACCCGCTCCGGGTAGCCGACGGCCCACTCGAGCACGTGCATACCGCCCATCGAGCCACCAACAACGGCCGCCCAGCGGGAGATACCGAGGCGGTCGGAGAACGTGACCTGGGCGGCGACCTGGTCACGGATGCTGAGGAACGGGAATCGCGCTCCCCATTCGGTTCCGTCGGGAGACACCGACGACGGGCCGGTGCTGCCCTGGCATCCCCCCAGCATGTTCGGGGCGACCACGAACCAGCGGTCGGTGTCGATGGCAAGCCCCGGGCCAACTATGCCGCCCCACCAGCCGGCGGTCGCGTGGCCCGGGCCGGCTGCACCACGCAAATGGCTGTCACCGGTGAGGGAATGCAGGACCAGGATCGCGTTGTCCTGGGCGGGGTTGAGGGTGCCGAACGTCTCGTAGGCGATGCGGGCGGCGGGGAGGCTTGCGCCGCGTTCGGTGCTGAAGGCGCCGATGGAAAGAAACTGGCGCTCGCCCGGGTCGTCGCCAATACGCCAGGCGCCGGAGGCCGGTGGTTTACCGAGGAGCGCTCGCGAGTTCGCCTCGGTGATGAATGCGGAGGGAACGGTGTCTTCGGATGTTTGCCAGTCCATGTCTGAGCCCAGTATTCCGGAATCCGTGGGATATCACCGCATTATTACGCCCGGAGACCGCCGCCGCGACATCCCCCTGTGGGGAGTGCTGCAGCGACGATCCCGGTGCTCTCGACGGTGAAAGCCGCGGAATGTCAGGCGATGGCGTTGGCCTGGACCGCAGCGCGGGCCGCAGCGAAACCAGCGGCAAGGTCGGCGAGGATGTCGTCGATGTTCTCGATGCCGACGGACAGGCGCACGAGCCCCGGGGTGACCCCGCTCGTGAGTTGCTGCTCGGGGGTGAGCTGGGAGTGGGTGGTGGAGGCCGGGTGGATGATGAGGCTGCGCACGTCACCGATGTTCGCGACGTGGCTGAACAGGCTGACGTTGTTGACCAGCGCACGGCCGGCATCGACCCCGCCCTTCAACTCGAACGACAGCACCCCGCCAACACCCTTCGGGGCGTACTTGTTGGCGGCGGCGTACCAGGGGCTCGACGGCAGTCCCGAGTAATTGACCGAGGCGATGTCCTCGTGGTTTTCCAGCCACTCGGCCACGGCCTGGGCGTTGGCGACGTGGCGTTCGATGCGCAGACTGAGCGTCTCGATGCCCTGGATCAGCGAGAAGGCACTGTCCGGCGAGATCGATGCGCCAAGATCGCGCAGCAACTGCACACGCGCCTTGATGGCATACGCGATGCCGTCGCCGACCGCGGTGGTGTAACTAGCGCCGTGGTAGCTCGGATCCGGTTCGGTGAGGCCGGGGAATCTCTCCACATTTTTGGACCATTCGAATTTGCCGCCATCAACGATGATGCCGCCGATGACGGTGCCGTGGCCTCCGAGGTACTTGGTTGCGGAGTGGACGACGATGTCGGCCCCGAACTCGAACGGGCGGATCAGGTAGGGCGTCGCGATGGTGTTGTCCACGATTAGCGGGACGCCGTGCTCGTGGGCGACCTCGGAGACGAGCTTGATGTCGAGGATGTTGATCTTCGGGTTGCCGATGGTCTCGGCGAAGAAGAGTTTTGTGTTCGAGCGGACGGCCGCCGCCCACGCCTCCGCGTCGTCCTGGTCCTCAACGAAGGTCGTCTCGATGCCGAGCCGGGCGAGGGTGTACTTGAACAGGTTGTAGGTTCCGCCGTAAATGGAGGAGGACGACACGATGTGGTCGCCGGCCTGCGCGATGTTCAGCACGGCGTAGGTCTCTGCGGCCTGACCGGAGGCGACCAGCAACGCTGCTGTTCCCCCTTCCAGCGCTGCGACGCGCTCCTCGACGACCGCCTGGGTCGGGTTCTGGATGCGGGTGTAGATGTTGCCGAACTCGGCAAGGGCGAACAGGTTCTTGGCGTGCTCCGCGCTATTAAACACGTACGACGTGGTTTTGTAGATCGGGGTCGCCCGCGCATTGGTGGTGGGGTCGGGTGCGGCTCCGGAGTGGACCTGCTTGGTTTCGAACTGCCAATCGCTCATGGGGTGTCTCCTCGACAACGTGGGGTGGAACGTGGGGGTGGATCAACCACCATCCCTCGCCACCGAGCCTAGGAAGAGCCCGGCCACCGGGCAATGGCCCGGACACAGTACGTAACCTGCCCGGGACGGCGGGCCCTACCGTTTCGCGTCGCGACCCGGACCGGAAACCCGGTTCTTTCCTTCCGGCCCGGTGCCCTCGTCGCCGGTCCAGCGCCGCGATCCCGCTGCCGGGCGACGGGCACCGTGCGGAAGGCGCAGTGGTTCCAGTGGCTCCCGGTGAGATCCCGTGGGGTCGCGCCGGGATGGCGCTTCCTCGGGATGCTTCGAGAACAGCCAGGGCAACCGGGGTTCGATCACCGGCCGGAAGATGCGTCGCACCAGCGGGCTGGACAGTGCGATGGAGATGGCGACGCAGGCGAACACCATGCTGAGCAGCCACATCGCAGAGGAGTGCTCCCCGGTGAGGATCCCGGTTTCGCGCAGCGGGTAGAGCACGAAGCTGTGCAGCAGGTACACGTACATCGTCGACTGGCCGAACGCGGTCATCCAGGTGTTCGAACGCGGAATGAGCACAAAAAAGGCGGCGCAGAGCAGCACGGCCAGCGCGATCAGTGCCAGGCGCAGAAACCCGCCCCACCAGTCGCCACCGATCATGCCGTAGGCGTCGTCGTAGAAGAACCAGCGGTGCAGTTCGAACTCGCGCCACTGCACAACCCCGAACCAGCAGACGGCAAGCCAAATCCCGAAGATCGCGACGGCGACCGCCCGCACGGGCAGGGCAGGGCGTTCCATCAGTCGCC
>JAODAO010000055.1 GCA_025463465.1 Glaciihabitans sp.
ATTGCCATGGGGAATGCCATCGACCGGGTTAAAGCGGTTGCCGATGACGTCACTACCGCCGTTCTGGACGACGGAATCTGGAACGCCTTCCGCCGGCACGGGTTAATCTGACACGGCAGCCCGCGAATCGGGCAGGCGCTCAGCATGCTGTGGCTTACTCGCCCTCCACAGGAGAGAATTCCGGGGCGTAGTCCCCCGTATGGCCGCCTTCTCGGGCAGGATTCCCTCCCCTTGTTTGAATTGGGGCATGACAAATCCCGCCTTCGAGTTGTGCGATACGGCTGCCGCAGTGGCCGCCTTCGGCACCTCGGCGGCGGAAATCGACGCCCTCGACGACGAGGCAGTGCTCGTGGGACTGAAAGCATTCTCGGCCCATCGAGCCAACTCCGATGCTTACGGGGCTTGGTTTGCTGCAACTGTCGCCCGGCGTTCTACGAAAGAGCTCGGCAATGCAGGCTTAGCGCGCCAACAGGGGTTTCCGACCCCGGAGGCCCTCATCCAGGACAGCTCCGGCAGCTCATGGCAGGACGCAGCGAAGCTGGTCAAAACGGGCACCATGATGGCCGAAGCAGATACCGCAGCGGCGGTGGATGCTGCCAGGCAAGCACGTGAAGCTGCGCTCGAAGCCGCCCGCCTGCTCGCCCGTGAAATGAATACGGAGCCGGAGCCTGTCCCGGTTGACCCAATTCTGCTTCTGCCGGTGTCCCCGGAGGCGGAGTGGCGCGCGCCCCTCGTAGCCGCCGTGGCCGCAAAAACAATATCGCAGGATCAATCCATGGCAATCCGTGATGGCCTTGGTGTTGTCTCCACCGCCGTGTCCGCGCAGATGCTGCGGGGCGCCGTCCTCATCCTGTTGTCAGGTCGGGACACCACGGCGCAGTTGTTCAAACGCGCCAGGCAGATGCGCGACAGCATGGATTCCGAGGGAGTCCAACGCGGACAGGTCGACCGCCGCAGCCTTCAATACGTCAAAGCTCACCGCAAGGCCAATGGGATGGTCGCCGGTAGCTACGCCTTCGCCGACGCAGACGCCGCCCTGTGGTGGGAGACCTATACCCATGCCACCGCTCCCCGAAGCGGAGGCCCCCGATCGACCGACCCCGACCAGGCCGCTCGCGACACGCTGATCGTTGATGACGATCGAAACCCTGGGCAGGTCGCCGCGGACTATTTCATCAACCTGCTCCAGGTCGGCATCGACGCCGACCCCGCCACCATCCTGGGAAACAAGCACCCCGCGGTGCGCATCATCGTCGAAGAAACGGTCCTCACGACTCGCCAAGCTGACGCATCGGCGACCGGCATCGGCCGGATCGAGGGAATGACCGATGCGGTCACCCTCGCCGCCGTTGAACAGGCCCTCTGCAACACCGGATTCCTGGGCATCAAGTTCGACGACAGTGGCAAGTGCCTCGACCTGGGACACACCCAACGGCTGTTTACCCAGCGCCAACGCATCGCCCTCGCCGTGCGCGACGGCGGCTGCCGGGCCCCAGGCTGTGACAAGCCCCCGTCCTGGTGCGAGGCTCACCACATCGACTTTTGGGACCGCGACGAAGGCAAAACGAATGTGGACGACGGCATGCTGCTGTGTCGCTTCCATCATTCGCTTTTCCACAGCACCGGGTGGGAGATCGAACGCTCCGGTGGACACTACTTCCTGATACCGCCGCGCACCCTGGACCCTTTGCAACACCCCATTCTGATGCCGTCGAAAGCGCTGGCGATCCGGGCGATAACCGAGCCGGCGCTGCACGCCCTGCTTGCACGGACCAGTCCCCTGCAGATTGATCCGCCAACAGGTCCGTTCAACGATTCGAACGCACAGCCGAAGGCTCAGCCGAACTCGACACCACCACCGTCGGCAACACCAACGTCGCCAACACCAACGCCGCTGGGAGAAACGGTGATCCCGATGACACCAGACCCTGGCAAATCCGACGGCGACAGCGTGAGATTCGTGTGGTCAGACACCCTGTGGGACGACGAAGAGAACCCGGACCTCGACACTCCGATTTAGGAGCGGCTGGCGAAGACGAACCCTCCGACCGTTACGGTCGAGTGAGCTATTCGCGGCCGTGTGGGGCTCTCGTTGCCGGAGGCGTTAAAGCGAAAAACCCTCGAGAAATCGAGGGTTTTTCTTGTTGTGACCCCAACCGGATTCGAACCGGTGTTACCGCCGTGAGAGGGCAGCGTACTAGGCCGCTATACGATGGGGCCGTTGCGACAACTTGACTACTATGCCACACGAATCTGGCAGCCTGCAAATCGATGCGTTCGTTCGGCGCGTCGAGCCCACCAGTGGTCCACCCGGCGCCTCACTGCATAACGTCGATGACCTCAGTGCGGTGCGAGTACCCGAAGCACGGAAGGGTGCAACTCTATATCGACGGGAAGACTGCCAACCCGCTCGCCATCGGCGTATGCCACGACCCCCTCGGCCTCGATGCGCACATGTTTGGCGCGATGGATGCTGACCCGAGGATCGGACAGGTGGGTGCCGGCGAACACGCGGGGGAAGATCCTGAGGAAACTCAGGCGCGACAGCGGCGCGACCACCAACACGTCCAGCAGCCCATCGTCGAGCACGGCGTCCGGGGTGACCTTCATTCCCCCACCGATCGACACGTTGTTACCCACCGAGACCAGAAGTGCCGACACCGTCATCTCCCGGCCATCGAAGGTCAGCCGGTACGTGACGGGCTTGAGCCTGAGGAGCTCGATCATGATCGCCACCGTGTATCGACTTTTGCCGCGCGGGAAACGAATCTGATTCGCTCGCTCGTTCACGGTGGCATCAAAACCGGCGGAAAGCACCCCGGCGAACCATCTTCCATTCGGGCTGGAGGCAGCTGTCGCACCACCCCAGCCAACGTGGGCCGCGTCGATCACTCGCGGGCCGCGCGCGAGCGCCTCCGCGAGGACCCGAACTGATTCGGAGGTGTTCCCTAACGGCAAGCCCAGGCCGCGTGCCATGTCGTTACCGGTGCCGCAGGCGATGATTCCGAGCGGCACGGAGGTGCCGGTGACCAAGCCGGTACCGAGGCTGACCATCCCATCTCCCCCGACGACGACAAGGGCGTCGGGGCCGGTGAGCATTACCTCCTTCGTAGCTGCGAGGAGTTGCTCGAAGTCTGGCTCCTTCAGCACCGTCACCGTGTGCCCGAGGGCCTGCAGCTTTGCTACCGATTCGTCACCAACCGGACGGCTCGCCCCAAAGGCCGCGGTCGGGTTGATCGCCAGAACGATGTGCTTGGGCCCGGACGGCGGCATGGAGTCGGGTGGTGACGTCGGCGGCAGCATGGTTCCGATTATGGCGTTTATCTGCCGCACCGGCGAACGCGAGCGACCGCTGGCGAAGTGTCCACCTCGGCACCGCGCGCAACCCGGTCTACTCGGCGCGGTTGTTGTTCAGCTCGTACACCTTCAGCAGTTCGGTGATAGCCATTTCCTGCTCGTCTCCCCCAGCAGCGAACATCTCGCTGACGTGGGTACGCAGGTGATTTTCAACCAGCAGTTTGTTCAGGCTGCGCAGCGACTTCTGGATAGCGAGGGACTGGGTGATGATGTCCATGCAGTAGTCCTCGTTGTCGATCATCTTCTCGAGGCCCCTCATTTGCCCCTCGAGGATGCGGGTGCGGTGCAACGCCCGCTTTTTGATATCTGCGATCATAAATTCATCGTACCCACCGGGGGTATACGTCGTAAAAGTCTGGACCGATCGCAGGCGTAGATTCGATCTATGAAACTCACGAAATTTGAGCATGCCTGCTTCGTAGTGGAAAAAGACAACCAAACCCTCGTGGTAGATCCGGGTGCGTTCACCACACCGCTGCTCGACCAGCGCGGAGTTGTGGCAATTGTGGTCACCCACGAACACCCCGACCACTGGACTCCCGACCAGATCACCCGCATCCTCGACAACAACCCAACGGCCCAGCTGTTCAGCACCGCCGCGGTCGCAGCGTCGGCCCCCGAACTCAATTTCACTGTAGTGGTCGACGGTGACGTGCACACCGTCGGGGCGTTCGAGCTGGCGTTCTACGGCGAGAAGCACGCCGAGATCCATCGCTCTATCCCCATCATCGACAACATTGGTCTCATCGTGAACAACGCCGTCTTCTACGGCGGGGACTCCTTCACTCTCCCACCGGCTCCGGTGGACGTTCTCGCCGTTCCATCGAGCGCCCCGTGGCTGAAGATCGGTGAGGTGATCGACTACATCACCGCTGTTGCCCCGAAACGAAGCTTCTCCACGCACGAGATGGTTAATTCGGTGATCGGCAAGAACATGGCCAACGATCGAATCAAGACAGCAACCGCCGCAGTCGGCGGGGTCTTTTATCCGCTGGAGCCCGGCGAGTCACTCGAGGTTTAGGGCACGGCGCCGGATCACCTCTGCACCGCCGGGATGACCCGCCCCGGTTTCCGTGCCGCCGAGCCCGGGGCGGGCAGGCGGCGGTTGCCATCGCGGCCACCAGCGTGTGGGTGAGACCTGCTGCAGATCTCGCTATACGCCGATGGCCGCTGGCTGCTGATTCCGTGCAAGGACCAGAACTGTGACAACCGCACCAGCGGTGGCTGCGACGAGGACGATACCGGCGACGAGGATGGGTCCTGCCGGTTGGACTACTGATTGGGCTGAAAGTGCCTGCCAGGTGAGGAGGACTATCGCTGCGGCGTACGCAACCACCGCCACGGTGACCAGGCGCAACCTGACCACGTCACTCGAGAGAAGTCGCCAGCGGGAGCTGCCTCGCGTGGCGAGGAACTCAAGCAGGATAACGAGTATGGGCAGGAGCTGCAGGGCGTGCATGCCCACGAAATGGGGAACTCGCAGGTCACCGGCGACTGTACTCCAGCCCACCAGCGGCAGGCCTGGCCCACCGTCGGCGAGACCAACGGTGTGAGCGCCCGCGATGCCCCGGTAGTCGGCAAGTTGCGCGTCCGTGGGCGTCACCATAAAGAAAGCGACCGCCATCCCGACCAGGGCGAGAATGGCGCCACTTCGCACAGCCAGAGCACGCGCGGCATCCCCCCATTGCGTTGCAAAAAGAATTGCCGCCACAAGCAACGTCATTAACCAAACGACAATGATCGACAGCGCCATAATCGACCACAGTGTGACGTGCAGCGGTGTACTCACGTTGAAATGGCTGGTGTCGCCGGCGGCCGCGGCACCCACGATGATGACCATCTCCACGAGGAGAAAAACAGTGCTGACCGTGCCAGCGATCCTGGCCACGCGCTGGTACCGCCGCAGCTGCCCGATTAGCCAGGACAGTGTCACCGCGTAAAGAACGATTGACAGCGAAAACTTCAGAGGTTTGAGCCAGACATTGTTGCCCGTCACCTCGCGCGGGTCGACCAGGATGCCCACCACGGCGCCAAGGCTGCCCACGGCCATCAGAATCGCGAGGAGCAGAAGTGGTCGGTGCCAATGGATGGGCGCGAGCCGACCAGCGGTGACCCTAATGGCAGTCATCACGTGCCCTTCTCTATTGTTCCTGGACTGTCGTCTCCGGTGTGTTGTTTCTGGGGTGTGCGGCGGAGCGCGAGGAAAAGTATGTGCGGGGGTCAGGACGGTGGGGTGGATGTCACGGCCCGGGAAGCTCTCGCGCCCCGGGTAGGTTCGGCGCCCCCCGTTGCAGCGCTGGAATAGCGTCGAACGGCGACCGTTTCGTCGGCCATTCGGCGCAGGCCCGCGAACAGGGTGTCGCCGAGGACGGTTCCCACCACCACCACTTTGGCCTTGTCGTCCCGTCCGTCCCGGCCGTCGACGGTATCGATGTCGGCCTCCGCCACAATGAGGGCCGCGTTGGCATAATCGTCGAGTGTCGAGGTCAGGTCGGACATCCCGAGGGCGTGATAGTTGTCGAGCACCCGTGCCGCCATGGCTCTTCCGTGGTTCCCGTCGTCAACGGCCCAGCCCCGCGCCGCGATGAGTTGGTCTATGGCGATTTGGCCACGGCTGGGGTCATCCGTCTGGACAACGACCATTGCGCTACCGGGGAGCGCCTGCTGCGCGATTCCGAAAACATGCGTCAGGGGTACGTCGTTATTGTCAATGGCTGCAAGCACGCCGCGCACCGATGACACTGACAGCCCACCGATTTCTATGAGCGCCCGCACCAGCCTCAGTCGATCTACGTGTGCCTGGGCGTATTCGGACTGGTTTGGGCTGGTGCGCTCCCCCGCCGACAGCAGCCCCTCACGCAGATAAAACTTGATCGTCGCCACTGCGACATCACTGGCCTTGCTGAGTTGCGACATCCGCATAACGGATAGTGTAACTATCTATTATTTGTGCGGGAAGCCCCCGGGGTCTACCGGTTCACTGCTCGATGGCGGGCATCGCTGGAACAGTTCAGCGGGATCGAACAGCCACGGACGCGGCTGACGTCAGGGTCAGCTGCTTGTAACCGCTTCTTGTCCCACTCACGGTGACCGTTAACTTCTTGCCAACATCGGATCCCGTCAGGAGGTACGACTTCGCGGTGGCGCCGGAAATGACTACCCCTGAGCGCTTCCACACATATTTGTAGGTGTCCGGGCTGGGTACCCAGTTGCCCACCGCTGCAGTGAGGGTTTTACCGGCCTGGACGGTCCCGGTGACGACGGGGGCTTTCGCAGCGAAGTACTTGGCGGTCACCGCCGTCGTGGCGGGCGATGTGCGACTTTGAGTGGTGTATCCCGTCTTTTTCCCGCTGACCGTCACGGTGATCTTTTTGCCGATATCCGCGGACGCGATCTTGTAGGTTGTTGCGCCAACGCCGGAAATCGCGACACCATCACGCTTCCACTGGTACGACAGCGTCACGGGCGTGGGGGCCCACTGGTTAGCTCTGGCGGTCAGTGTGTTCCCCAGCGCCGCCGTTCCGGTCACCGTGGGTTGGGCCGAGCTGAGTGCTTTGCTGCTGTTTTTGTAGGTGCCAAAATTCTGCACGGCGAAACGCTTGCCGCCGGCTTCCACAAACCCGATACCGATTTCGGTGTAGCTATTCAGGATGTTCGCACGATGGCCGGGTGAATTCATCCACCCTGCAACAACGCTGGAAGCGGGGAAACCCTGTGCGACGTTCTCTCCGGCCATTGTCCAGCCGGCGGGGTACTGGCTGGAGAAGTTCGGATTGTGCGACAGCGTTCCGTTCTTCTCCAGTTGCTTCGCCCATGCCGTTGCCACCGCATCCAACTGCGGATTGGCGATAAGGGCCGGCAAGCCGGAACTAGCGCGTGCCTTGTTGGTGTCGCTGAGGATTTGGGCCTGTTCAGGCGTGGCGGCATACGAAGGAGTGGCTACCGTCACCATGCCAGCAGCGAGCAGGACTGCCATCACGCTCATCGCGAGGAAACGTGGGCTGCGGCGTATCGCGCTGGTCGAAGTCATCTGGCTACCGTTCCGGGTCTGAAACCCTGTGTCGCCGCGAAGTGGTCCCTGGCAGCGAGCGACCACATGGCCAGGAGGACAGCACCGGGCACAATCGCCCAACGACCCACGCGCACGGTGGAATTGATTCCCCTATGCCCCGCGGATGAGGCGCCCCAACGCCCCTGCCCGGCAGCGATGCTACCTTGCCAACACCTGTCGAGCACTACTGGTTTGTGGTACTACGCGCTACCGACTGCGACCCGCGCGGTCCGAAAAGACCGGTGGCGTTCAGGACCGGTCGTTGGGCTGTGCGTAGTAGGCGCCGAGGCGGGCGAATCCTTCATCCAGGGAAACGGCGGGAGTCCACTGCAGGTCGGCACGGGTTCGCCTCTGGTCGAACCAGTGGGCGGTTGAGAGCTGTTCCGCGAGAAAACGAGTCATTGGGGGTTCGTCGGTACCCGGGCGAATTCGCCATGCAGCTTCTATGGCCGACCCGGCCGCACGAGCGAGGACCGCGGGAACACTCCACGCCGGCGCTGCAACACCCGCCGCTCCACACATCCCGGCGAGCAACTCGGCGATGGGGCGTGGCTCTCCGTTAGTAAGGACATACGAGTTGCCATGGACGGCGTCGATGCGATCCAACGCGGCGAGAATACCGGAGGCCGCGTTATCGATGTAGATGGTGTCAATCAAGGCAGCCCCCGCACCCAGCAGCGGAAGCCGTCCGGCCCGTGCCCGTTCAACGATGCGTTCGACCAGTTGGGTATCACCGGGACCCCAGACCAGGTGGGGGCGGACGGCGACAACACGAAGAGCGTCGGAGTTGGCCTCGAGCGCCAGCAGTTCCGCTTCAGCCTTGGTGATGGCGTAATCTCCGCGGACGTGCGCGGGATCCGCCGCGCGTGCATCGTTGCCAACGATCGAGCTTCCCGAGTGGGCAACCGAGGGCGAGGAAACGTAAACGAGGCGGGCGATGCCGTCATCACGGGTGGCCGAGATGGTGCGGGTGACCTCGATGATGTTGCGGGTGCCTTCGACGTTTACCCGCTGGAAATCAGCGGGATCACCGGCGAGCGATACCTTTGCGGCCAGATGGACTATTGCGTCCATCCCGGCGGCGGCGACGGCCAGCACCGCGGGGTCGGTGACGGATCCGAGGTAATCCTCCACCCCCGCCACCCGCGACGGGCGACGCTGGAAAGTCCGGACGTGATGCCCGGCAGCGAGGATCTCGGCGGCGACTGCGCGTCCGAGGAGGCCGCTCGCGCCGGTCACCAGGACTCTCACGGGCGCCCCATCCGCCCGCCGGCCAGGATCGCGGCAGCCCAATCGGCCAGGCGCACCCGGTCGATTTTCGAGTTGTGGCGGATGTCGGTGGGCAGGTGTGGCACCACAAGAACGGCGGCCACGGCAACCGGGGATGCCGCACGGACCGCCGTGGACAGTTCGGCGCCCGCCAACGAGACCTTACGCGCCGGGCTGGTGGTCTCAATAACGGCCACCACCTGCTGGGTTCCACGGGGACCAATGCCAACAACTGCCGCACGGGCAACCTCGCCGACCGACTCGATCGCCTGCTCTGGCCCTACGGGTGTGAGAATGCCTTCGGCGGTGACGAGGACGTGGGGAAGCCGTCCCTCGACCCACAGCCGACCAGCGTCGTCAAGATGGCCGACGTCTCCGGTGCGATGCCAGCGTTCGCCGGCGGTTGCACCGCTCTTGGACAGCCGGTCGGTCAGCCACAGCTGGTCGTAGTGGTCCTTGATGTGGGGTGCGGAGACGACTATCTCGCCGGT
>JAODAO010000056.1 GCA_025463465.1 Glaciihabitans sp.
CGCCCTCGCTGAAGCCGTCGACATCCTCGACCGGAGAGGCCGTCGGCCCAGGAAGTTCGGCTGCGGCGGCACGCTGCGCTGTCTTGGACGAGACCGAACGGGCGAACACGGCATCGGCGATGCCGGAGACGGGGATGCCGAGGTCGAGAGAGGTCTGGACAGTCCAGACGCCGGTTCCCTTGGAGCCGGCCTGGTCGAGGATGACATCCACCAGCGGTTTGCCGGTCTTGGCATCCACCTGCTTGAGCACCTCTGCGGTGATCTCGATGAGGTAGCTCTCGAGGTCGCCCTTGTTCCACTCGGTGAAGATGTCGGCGATTTCAGCTGGGGTCTTGCCGGTGCCGCGGCGGATGAGGTCATACGCCTCGCCGATGAGCTGCATGTCGGCGTATTCGATGCCGTTGTGGATCATCTTGACGAAGTGGCCGGCGCCATCGGTGCCGACGTGGGTGACGCAGGGCTCACCGTCGACGACTGCGGCGATGGACTTGAGGATGGGGCCGAGGGTCTCCCAGGCTTCGGCGGATCCGCCGGGCATGATCGACGGGCCGAGCAGTGCGCCCTCTTCGCCACCGGAGATGCCGGCGCCGACGAAGTTGATGCCGGTCTCGCGCACGGCCTTCTCGCGACGGATGGTGTCGGTGAACAGTGCGTTGCCACCGTCGACGATGATGTCGCCGGGCTCGAAGACCTCGGTGAGGGCGTCGATGACGGCGTCGGTGCCCTTGCCGGCCTGGACCATGATGATCGCGGTGCGCGGCTTGCTGAGGGAAGCGGCGAACTCTTCGTAGGTCTTTGCGGGGAGGAACTCGGCCTCGGGGTGCTCGTCGAGAACCGTCTGGGTCTTCTCGTAGGAGCGGTTGAAGATCGCGACGGTGTTGCCCTCGCGGCTGGCCAGGTTACGGGCGAGATTCGAGCCCATCACCGCCATGCCTACGACGCCGATGTTGGCCTGTGCCTGCGATGAATCCATGCTGGGTTGTCTCCTGACGGGTACGTGGTGTGGATCTGTACCAAGGGTTCGCCAGCCCGGACCGGGATCAGGGCGACGCAACGACTGGTGGAGCGCCGGTTACCGGCGGTCCGATCTCCACGCTAGCAAAGGTTGCCGTACGCCCGTGGTGTGTTTGTTGAGGGTTGCTTGGCCGTTCCATGAGCGTTGCGACAGCTGTCGTGAATTTTCGTCATAGTAGGGTCGGGAACGAAAAGCCGATCCGAGCCTGGTTCGGTGTCCTCCCGATTGGAGCGCCAGTGCAGCCGCAGACCTACCCGCCGATGATTGTGATGGGCGTGACCAGCAGCGGCAAGTCCACGATCGGGGTCGACCTCGGCGTTGTGCTCGACATCCCCTTCATCGACGGCGACGACCTGCACCCGGCGGCCAACAAGGAAAAGATGGCAGCGGGTATCGCGCTGGACGACAACGACCGTTGGCCCTGGCTGCGCCGCATCGGTGAGGTAATCAACGAGGGCCTCGCCGACGGGCATCCCACTATCGTGGCGTGCTCCGCGCTGAAACGCGCCTACCGCGACCTGCTGCGCGAACACGTGCCCGGTCTGCTCTTCATCCACCTCACCGGGGATGCGCAGGTCATCCTCGACCGGATGCGCGCCCGCACCCACGAATTTATGCCGCTGACACTTCTGCAGTCCCAGCTGGCAACGCTCGAACCACTCGAGCCGGACGAGCTCGCTATCCTCTGCGACATCACCGCGACACCTGCCGAGATCGTTGGCAACGTCCTGGAAGAGTTGCCGGCGCTCATCGCGTCCTGACCTTCCCTCGCCCTCGCCCGCGCCTTCGCCTTCCGGCATCCCGGGGTGGTGAGAGCCGACCTCGTCCGTATACCCACTGGTTCGAACGGTGCGCGCGGGTCGATAGTGGGTAGGGAGAGAAAGGCGCAGCAGTGGCATCCACCCTTTTTGATTTGACCGGTCGCATCGCTCTGGTCACCGGCTCCAGTCGGGGGATTGGCCGGGTGACCGCAGAGGCGCTAGCCGATGCCGGTGCCACCGTTGTGCTGAATGGGCTGAAACCCGAACGGCTTGAGAACACCCGGGCCGAGTTCGCCGCGAAGTACGGAGAGGGCAACGTCGCCGCGTATGCGTTCGATGTCACAGACGGCGACGCGGTCGCGACCGCGGTCACAGCGATCGAGGCGGAGGTCGGGCCGATCCGCATCCTGGTGAACAACGCCGGTATCCAGTACCGAGTCCCGATGCTGGAGCTCGCCATTGAGGACTGGAACCGGGTGATCACCACCAACCTCACCAGCGCCTTCATCGTCGGGCGGGAGGTCGCCCGGGTGATGATCGAGCGGGGGAGGGGCAAGATCATCAACATCGCCTCCGTACAGACCGACCTCGCCCGCCCCGGCATCGCCCCGTATACGGCGTCAAAGGGCGGAATTCGCAACCTGACCAGGGCGATGACCGCGGAATGGGCCGGCAAGGGGCTGCAGATCAACGCCATTGCCCCCGGGTATATCCACACCGAGATGACGCAGAACCTGATCGACGACGAGGCGTTCAACTCGTGGATCATCGGTCGCACACCCGCCGCCCGCTGGGGCACCCCGGCCGACCTCGGTGGTCCCGCCGTCTGGCTCGCCTCAGACGGAAGCGACTACGTTAACGGCCAGGTCATCTTCATCGATGGTGGAATGACCGTCGTCGTCTGAAACAACGCCTCAACCGCACCGTCGCACGCGTCACCCACTTCAACGTCGAAGGGCAGAAAATGACCGGCACCGTTACACCCCGAATCGCCACCGACATCCCCACCAGGACCCTCGCCGTTGTTGCCCACGCCAAGGGAGACCTTCGCCTCGATGAAATTGACATTGCCGAGCCCGCCCCCCACGAGACCATCGTCGAGGTCGCCTACGGTGGTATCTGCGGATCCGACCTGCACTACTGGACCCACGGCTCCGCGGGGGAGTCCATCCTCAGGGCCCCGATGATCCTGGGCCACGAGGTGGTGGGCACCGTGGCAGCGGCGGCCGCAGACGGAACCGGGCCTGAGGCTGGCACCCGGGTGGCCGTGCACCCCGCCACCCCGGGCGACGGGGACGCCCGTTACCCGGTCGATCGCCCCAACCTGTCTCCCGGTGGAACCTATCTCGGCAGCGCTGCCCGCTTCCCCCACACCGAAGGCGCCTTCGCGAAATACGCGGTGCTGCCCTCTCGTATGCTGCGCCCCCTGCCGGATGGCCTCACCCTGCGCGACGCTGCCCTGGTCGAGCCGGCGAGCGTCGCCTGGCACGCACTGTCCCGCGCGGGGGATGTCGCGGGCAAGCGGGTTCTTGTCATCGGCGCCGGTCCCATCGGCGCGCTGATCGTGGCGGTGGCGAAGCGGGCAGGAGCCAGCGAGATTATCGCCGTCGACATGTTCGAGAATCCGCTGGCCATTGCGTCGGCGGTCGGCGCGACATCCACCATTCTCGCCACAGACGCAGAAGGGGTCGCCCACATCGAAGCCGACGTCACCTTCGACTCGTCCGGAAGTTAC
>JAODAO010000080.1 GCA_025463465.1 Glaciihabitans sp.
CGTCCGTGAGCTGGCCCTCCATGACCTGCGCTGCCAGGTCGAGGTCACGGGCCTTCGACGCGCTGCGCACGAGTGCGCGCACGGTGTGTCCCTGGCGCACCGCTTCGGCGACGACGTGGCGTCCGATGCTGCCGGTCGCGCCGACAACGAGCACGGTGAGGGTGTTTGGAACGTTGGCGGCCATGATGCTGCGACTTTCTTGGGTAAGGAGCGTCCTGACATTCCAGGGCGGGTGGATGTCGTGATGCCGGTTCTTGCTGGTAATTGTGGGAAGTGCGTTACGCCTCCGGGATGGGCATCCCGTAATTTGCGAGAGTGATGCTGTCGGGGTCGGGACCGCCGCGCTCACCGGTATCGAGGGCGTCGATCGACGCGAGTTGCTCGTCGCTGAGTTCGAAGTCGAAGACGTCGAAGTTCTCGGCGATGCGCTCCGCCTTGGTGGACTTCGGGATGACAGAGCGGCCGTTCTGCAGGTGCCAGCGCAGCATAACCTGGGCGGCAGATTTACCGTGCTCGCCAGCGATTCCCAGCAGGGTCTCGTCCTCGAAGGCGCTCTTGGTGCCGCCACCGTAGGAGGTGATGCCTCCAATGGGGGACCATGCCTGGGTGACGATGCCGTGCTGGGTGTCCACCGCCTGCAGTTGCTTCTGCTGGAAGTAGGGGTGCAGCTCGATCTGGTTGACCGCCGGTACAACGGTGGTCTCGGCGAGCAAGCGCTCCAGCACCTCGGGCATAAAGTTGCTGACTCCAATCGCACGCACTCTGCCGTCGGCGAGGAGTTTCTCCATCGCCCGGTAGGCGTCAAGGGTCAGATCGAACTGGCTGGTCAGCGGCTGGTGCAGCAGCAACAGGTCGATGGTGTCCACGCCGAGCTTCGCGGCGCTTTTCTCAAACCCGTGCAGGGCGCTGTCGTAGCCGTAGTCACTGATCCACAGCTTGGTCTCGATGAAGATCTCGTCGCGGGGCACACCGGATGCGCGAATACCGGCGCCCACCTCGGCCTCGTTGCCATACGCGGCGGCGGTGTCGATGTGGCGGTAGCCGGCGCGGAGAGCTTCCTCAACGGCGGAGGAGGTGACGTCGGGCGGGGTCTGGAAGACGCCGAGCCCAATGGCTGGCATCTCCACACCGTTGTTCAGGGTGATGGTGTTGATTGACATCCTTCAACCGTAAACAGGTTGGCTGAATTGAGGGAGTTACTGTCAGGCACCCTCTGACCAATCCGACCGAGCTGACCGAGTCGAACGGGATGCGGCGCTACCCGCGCAAGCCGTTGGCGAGCGACAACTAGCTGGTGGGCTGGAAAATGCCCGCCGTTGCGATCTTTACCCGTCGGCGGGCCGTTGCCTCTGGGTCCCCGAGGCTGTCAACACCCCACGACAGGATCGTGACCAGCTCGAAGACCTCTTCGGCGGTGATCCCCTCAGCGACCACCGCGTTCGCGCGGGCGGTTTCGAGAAAGCCCCGCGTTGTCGCGCGGAGGGGCTCGCAAATTCTCTGCACCGGCGACGCCATGTTGTTCATGGCCGCGACCACGCTGGTGGGGAGGTCCTGCCAGCTGCGCAGGTGCCAGGTCAGTCGGAACAGCCACTCCGCAAGGGACTCGCGACTATGGCCGGCGAAGTCGAGTTTCTGAGCATTCGCAACAAGCAGGTCCATGCTTTCCTGCAGCAACGACACGAGAAGATCCTCGCGCGTGGGGAAGTTGCGGTAGAGGGTCGCGTTACCGACTCCGGCCTTGAGGGCGATGCCATCCAAAGATGCCATCACGCCCTCACTATCGAACGCCGCGCGGGCAGCGCCGAGGATGGCGTCCCGATTTCGCCGGGCGTCTGCACGCAGTGGACGGGCTGTTGATGCGGACGACATCTCGGCTCCTTGCTTAACTGGGGAGTATCCCCACATAATATATCGGGGGTGTCCCCACTTATCTCTTGGAGTCTAAATGAATCAGTCACTCACCGCTCGAGCCGTTTTCGTCACCGGAGCCAATGGCGGTCTCGGCGAGCAGTTCGTCGCCCAGGCTCTAGAGCGCGGTGCCCGGCTGGTCTACGCCGCGGCACGCACTCCCAAGCAGTGGAATGATGACCGGATCGTTCCTATCGCCCTCGATGTGACGGACCCCGCTGCCGTTGCCCGGGCTGTCGAGCTCGCGGGTGACGTCGACTTCGTGGTGAACAACGCGGGAATCGCACCAGCGGAGGATCACTCCATCACCACCGGGAGCGAGGACATCCTTGGTCAGATCTTTGCCACGAACTTCTTTGGTGCGCTTCGCGTGGCGAAGGCGTTCGCGCCGGTCCTCAAAACGAACGGTGGGGGCACGCTGCTCAACGTCCTGTCGGCGGCCAGCTGGCTCAGCGTCCCGACCGCCTACGCGGCGTCGAAGGCAGCGATGTGGTCGGCGAGCAACTCATTGCGTGTCGAGCTGCAGCCCCAGGGCACCCACGTCATCGGTCTCCATATGGGCATGGTCGATACCCCGATGACCGCGCGATTCGACATACCAAAGACCAGCGCGGCCAGCGTGGTCGAGCAGGCGTACGACGGTGCAGCAGCGGGAATCCAGGAGGTCATCGCGGATGAGTTGACCCGCGAACTCAAGTCACGCCTCGGTTCGACGGTCGAGGATCTCTACGGTTGGGCCGCCACCCTCCAGCTGGTCCCCGCTGACTCCTGATGGCCGGCTCCTGATTGCCTCCCCGCGGGAACGAGCCATTCCCGTTCCCGCGAGTCAGCGGCGGAATGGTCGATCGTCTCAGCGGCGGCGCGCTGCCGGTGCCAGCTCCGCGGTGGAATAGCTGTTGTCCGCCGGGTTGATGGTGGTGCCGGGAGGTACCAGCTCATCGATCCGGTCGAGGATCTCCGGAGTTAGTGTCACGTCGGCGGCGGTTAGTTGCGACTCCAGTTGCTCCATGGTGCGCGGTCCGATGATCGCCGAGGTGATTCCGGGGTGGTTGATCACAAAGGCGATGGCCAGTTCGATCAGGGTGATGCCGGCCTCGTCGGCAACGGTGGCGAGGGCGGACGCCACCTCGAGCTTCTTCTGGTTCTCGACGAGCGACATGTCGAAGCGTCCCGCCAGCCTCTTCCGCGCGTCCGACACCGGGGTCGGGGTGTCTTGGTCGACACGCCACTTGCCAGAGAGCCAACCCCCGGAGAGCGGGCTGTATGACAGGGTGCCCATCCCGTAACGCTGGGTGGTGGGCAGAACGTCAGCCTCAATGCCCCGAACCAGGATCGAGTACGGCGGCTGCTCGGTGACAAAACGCTCCAGGTTGCGGTCGCGGGAGGCGATCTGCGCCTCAACGATCTGGCTGCCCAGGTACGACGACGACCCGATGTAACGCACCTTGCCCTGGCGAACCAGATCGGTTAGAGCACCGAGGGTTTCCTCGACGTTCATCTCGGCGCTCGGGCGGTGCACCTGATACAGGTCGATGTAGTCAGTGCCGAGCCGCTTCAGCGAGTTCTCAACCTCACGCATGATCCACTTGCGCGACCCGCCGCCCTGGTTGGGGGTGTCGCCCATGGGCATAAAGAACTTGGTAGCCAGCACAACGTCGTCGCGGCGACCGCCCTGCAGCGCCTTGCCAACGATCTCCTCCGCCCCACCTTCCGAGTAGAC
>JAODAO010000093.1 GCA_025463465.1 Glaciihabitans sp.
GCGCGCTCGCGGTGCCAGGCGTGGTCGAGCGGGTCGGTGCTGGCGAAGTGGGTGAGCACCAGTTCGGCGACTCCGGCATCGCGGGCGGCCGCGGCGGCTTCCTGGGCGGTGAGGTGGCCGTGGCCGCTGCGGTCGGTTTCGCGCAGCGTGCTCTCACAGAGCAGGGTGCCGGCGCCCTCGGCGAGGGCGGGCAGGGCATCGGCGACCCCGGTGTCTCCCGAGTAGACGAGGCTGTCACCGGCATCGTTAATGCGAATGCCGCAGTTGGGGGACACGTGCTTCAGGAGTTCGAAGCGCAGCTCGGCGGAGCCTATAGTGTGCGTCTCGCCCGGCTCGTATTCGTGCACGTCGAACGCGAGGTCGAAGGCGCGGTCGAGCAGCGGGTGCGTGGTCACCGGGAACAACGCGGCGAGGGTGCGCAGGGCGGCGAGGGCTCCGCGCGGCACAAACAGCGGCACGGCCGCGACGTCGTCGTTGATGCTGAGTTCCCCGCTGGAGGCATCCCTCATCAACCTCTTCGCGAGAAGCATTTTGCCGAGGGGGAGGAGGTCGTAGATGTGGTCGCTGTGCTGGTGGCTGATAAAAACAGCGTCAAGCGCGCGGGAGTCGAGGTAGCGGCTGACCGTGAGCGCCGTGCCGGGGCCGGCGTCGAGCAGGATCGTGGTGTTGGGGCTCTGGACCAGGTAGCCCGAGCTGCCCTGGCCGGAGGTGGGCATTCCCGCAAGGACGCCGAGGGGGGTGAGGTGCATGGGTCGCTTTCGTTGGCGGCCGCGATGACCCGGCCGTTCGAAGACCATGCTGGGTGGCGCGCGTATGGCGCATCAATGGCCAGATCGCGAACGTTCGATTGCCCTGCACAATCGTTGAAAACGGGCACTATCACCGAACCCGGATGGTTTCCGCAAGTTCACCGAGCTGCTGGATGACGCTGTTCACTGAGGGTTCATCGTTGTTCACATTCCAGGCAACGTGGATCTCCAGCATCGGCTCGACCGGGCTGAGGCGCAGCAGGTGCAGCCCGTTGGCCTGGCTCTGCTCGCCGCGGGGGAGGGAGCTGAAGCCGATGCTGTCCGTGGTCTCCAGCTCGAGCTGGTAACTGGCGAGGTCGGTGAGGCCGGCGCTGGCTTTCAGGCGAACCCCCTGGGCAGCCGCCGCCGCAAGGATGGTGTCTTCAACGAGTGGGCTCGCCGCGACGAATCCGGTGAGATACGGGTACAGGGGGATGTCGTCGAAGGTGAGCACCCCGCCGGCGGCCAGCGGGTGGTTCGCCCGCACGGTGGCGACGATGGGAACGCTGAGCAGGTAGCGGCTGCCAAGTCCCGGCTCGTCGACCGGCCCGTAGACGAGCCCAATGTCGAGGTCACCGCGCAGCAGCGCCCGCAGCTGGTCGGGGGTGCCCATTTCGCGCAGCATGGTGGTGATGCCCGGGTCGCTCCTGCGCAGGTTCTCGAGCAGTGGGAGGAGCAGAAGCCGGCTCGCCGGGTAGTTGGTCGCGATCCTCAGCGCGCCGCCCCGGCCGGTGGCTGCCTGCTGGGCGAGGGCGACTGCGCGGTCCGCCGCGGCGAAAATGCGGTCGATCTCGGCGAGGAAAACCGTTCCGGCCGGGGTCAGCTGCACGTTGCGGGAGCTGCGGTGCACGAGTCTTACACCGACGTCGCTCTCGAGTTTCTGCAGCATCTGGCTGACGGAGGGTTGGGCGAGGAAGAGTCGCTGGGCGGCCCGGCCGAAGTGGAGTTCCTCGGCGATGGTGCGAAACACTTCGAGCTGGCGAAATTCCATAACGGTCTCCAGCAAACCCCGCCTGGGTGAACTAGGGGTTACGAGCGGGGGAGTTCCAGTGGGCGGTGCGGCATCGAATGTTTGCCGCGCCGCTTACGCGCAGCAGCTTCCCCCGGAGACCGCACCGGTCGAGCACACCCCGGTTTCCGGCAGCACCAGCTGCACCAGACGGGCGGCCGCCCGGTTGCCCGCGAGCTCGTCCGCGATGGAGCGCACCTGCTCATATCCGGTGGCGAGCAGGAAGGTGGTCGCGCGCCCGTAGCTTTTTATGCCGGCGATGTAGAAATTCGGCTCGGGGTGGCTGAGTTCCAGCACGCCGTGGGGCGGCACGCTGCCGCAGCTGTGCAGGTTCGGATCGATCAGCGGGGCGAGCGCCCGTGGGGCTTCAACGATCTCGTCGAGGGAGATGCGCACCTCCCGCAGTATCTCGAGGTCCGGGCGAAACCCGGTGGCGTTGACCACACGGTCTGCCTCGATGGTGGTGGGGGTTCCCCGCCGGCGGCCGACAACCGCCACACGATCGGACGCGGCCGGCAGCACATCGTCGACCTCGAAGCGGTCGACGAGGGCAACGGCGCCGCTGCGCACGAGCTGATGGATGTCGTCGCCCAGCTGGCCGCGCCCCTCCAGCTCATCGGCGGCCGATCCATACACGCGCACCGGGCTGGCACCGCGGATAGCCCAGGTGATCGTTGTCCCCGGTTCCTCGCGGGCGAGGGCGGCGAGCTTCAGCAGGGTGTTCGCGGCGGAGTGCCCGGCGCCCACGACCAGGCTGTGGCGTCCCGCGAACTTTTCACGGTCAGCGCCGAGCACGTCCGGAAGCGCCTGCGTGATCCGGCCAGGCACGAGCGCAGCGTGCGCCGGTTCCAGGCCGCTGGCGGTGAGACCGTTGGGGGTGGAGTAGGTGCCCGAGGTGTCGATGACCGCCCGGGCCAGCACCTCGCTGGTCTCGCCAACGGAGGCGACTCGCAGGAGGAACGGTGTTGAGCCGCGGTTGCCACTGCGTGTGCGGTCCATCCCCTGGCGGCTGACGCCGGTCACCCGCGAGTTGAAGAGAATGTGAGGCGCTAGCTGCGGGGTGGCAGCGAGCGGCAGCAGGTAGTCGGCGACGAGGTCGCGGCCGTAAGGCATCCGCGTTGCCTGCGGTGAGTCCCACCCGGCCGCGTCGAGAAGGCGGCCGGCGGCGGCATCCACCACAAACTCCCACGGTGAGAACAGGCGGGTGTGGCCCCACGCGGCCACCGACGTGCCAGCGGTGGGCTCGGCCTCGAGGACGACAAAACCGATGCCGCGCTCAGCCAGCTGGGCGGCCGCCGCGAGCCCGACCGGGCCGGCGCCGATGATCGCCACCGGCAGGTGGTCGAGCGCGCGACCGGTGGGAACAGTCGGGGTGGGCAGCGATTCGATCGACACGATGTTTACCGGGGGACTTAGTTTTAGACGGTGGGCAGAAGCTCGGCAAGCAGCGCCTGGACGCGCGCCTTGATGTCGTCGCGAATGGGGCGCACTTCCTCCAGCGACTTGCCCTTCGGGTCCACAAGTTCCCAGTCTTCGTAACGCTTCCCCGGGAAGATCGGGCAGACGTCACCACACCCCATCGTGATCACCACGTCCGAGTCGCGCACCTGCTCGGTTGTCATCAGACGTGGCACGCCCGCGCTGATGTCGATGCCCTCCTCGGCCATTACGGCGATCGCCATCGGGTTGATCTCGTTGCCGGGTTCCGAACCACCGGAACGCACCTCGACGGCGCCATTGGACAGCGCGCTCATGTAGCCGGCGGCCATCTGCGAGCGCCCGGCGTTGTGAATACAGACGAACAGGACGGTGGGCTTGGCGGTCATGGTGGCGCATCCTTCGCTGGCATTACAGAACATCGATGAGTATCGATCCAATGTATCGACAACCATCGATATACGTCAATAAACATGAAAGAGTAGGGGGATGTCGACGATCGAGCTTCTTCCCCTCTCTGACGTCACCGCGTGCTGCGCCCCGCTCACCCGCGAGGTCATCACCGCTGATGGCGCCGAGAAGCTCGCCCGCACTCTGAAGGCCATCGCCGATCCGGCCCGCCTGCGGCTCATCTCGATGGTCGCAGCCCACAACGACGCAGAAGCATGCGTCTGTGACCTGACCGAGCCGCTTGGCCTCGGGCAGCCCACGGTCTCCCACCACCTGAAGATCCTCGTCGATGCCGGCATCTTCTCCCGTGACAAGCGCGGCACCTGGGCGTACTACAAGCTCGTCCCCGGTGCCCTCGACTCGGTGGCGAACCTGCTCGTCACGGTGTAACCGCGGCACCGGCAACCCATAGCGAGGCGCGCTGTCGGATCTTAGGATCGGGCTATGGCTGAGTTCGAAGCTTTGACGGTATTTGCTGGTTTGCCGGTTCGCGACCTCGCGGTCGCCACACGGTGGTACGAACAGATCTTTGGGCGCGCCCCCGATGGTCGTCCGACCCCACAGATCGCCGAGTACTACCTCTCCGGGGACCGGGTACCGGAGCGCGGCACCCTCCAGCTGAGGGAGGATGCCGGACGCGCCGGCGGCGGGCTTGCGACCATTAACGTCGAGGACCTCGCCGTACTGACGGCAACCCTCATCCACCTGGGCGTGGCCTTCGAGGCCCACAACTTCGCGGTCGACGCGGAGAGCGTCAGCTCCGTCACGGTAGGCACCTTCACCGATCCAGACGGCAATGCCGTGACGGTGGTGCAACCTAACCCGAGGTGACACCCCAAGGCTATTGAGGTGCAGCGCTATTGAGGTGAAGTGCTACTTGGGGGCGGGGCTGTTACGCCGTGCCACCGCAGTGACGACATAGATGACTACGCCCACCGCAATGATGATCGCGCTGCGCAGCCACACTTCGGCACTGAGCTGGGTGAGTAGAACAAGGCAGGACAGCGCGCCCAGGACGGGCAGTATGGTCCACGCCCGGAAATGCTGGTGCTCCACCGTCTCCCTGCGGAGGACCAGCACGGCGATGTTGGTGCTGAGGAAGACGATCAGCAGCAGGAGGACGACCGTTTCGGCCAGCGTCGCGATACTGCCGGTGATCGTCAGCAGCATGGCGATCACCGTGGTGACAACGATGGCCACCCACGGGGTGCCTCGGCCGGGTAGAACGCGGCTGAACACCGCCGGTAGCAGGCCCTGGTTGCCCATCCCGTAGGCGAGGCGACTGGACATGATCATGGTGAGCAACGCACCGTTCGCCACCGCGACCAGCGCGATAACGCTGAACAGCCAGGCGGGGATGGGGACCCCGGTTGCCTGGATCACCGTGAGCAACGGACCGGTGGACTCGGAGAGTTCATTCGCCGGCACGGCAATTGAGGCGGCGGTGCCAACGAGAACATAGAGGACTCCCGCGGTGAGCAGAGCCGCGAACAGTGCTTTCGGGTACACCCGCGACGGGTCTTTAACTTCCTCGATCACGTTCGCGCTGGTCTCGAATCCGACGAACGAGTAGTACGCCAACAGGGCGGCCCCGAAGATGGCGATGACCGGGCTGCTCCCCTCGGGGAACTGGACGGCACGATTGAGGTCGCCTCCACCGCCGGATAGCAGCACGGCTGCCGCAACCACCACCAGCACAAGACCGGTCGTCTCGATCATGGTCATCACGAGGTTGGCGCGGACGGACTCCTTGATACCTCGGGCGTTCACCACAGCGATAATGAGCAGGAAAATGACCGCGCCAAGCACGGGCGGGATGTCGATGAAGGTACGAAGGTAGTCACCGGCGAATGCCAGGGCCAGGCCGGCCGCACTGACGACACCGGCAGATAACATACAGAAGCCAACGAGAAACGAGATGATCGGACGCTTGTAGGCGCGTTCGGCGAAGACCGCGGACCCTCCCGCGCGGGGGTACTTGGTCACCAGCTCCGCGTATGACGCGGCGGTGAGCAACGCGAGCCCGAGGGCGACCAGCATGGGTACCCAGGTGACACCGCCGACTTGGCCCGCGATCTGGCCAACGAGAGCGTAGATGCCGGCGCCGAGTACGTCTCCCAGGATAAAGAGGTAGAGCATCTTGCCGGAGATATTGCGCTTCAGCTGGCCTACCGGGTTGGCACCTGTGGGTTCGGACGCCGCCTCGGCCTCTGTGTTGCGATTCGTCATAATTTCACCGTAGCGAGAAGGAATAGCGCCAGCCATGCCCTTGCGGCCTGCTCCACAGCCCAATAGGCCATGGCGACGCGTGCACAAGGTTGTGGATGGAGGATCCGTATGGATTGGAGGTAAAGAAGACGCCGACCCGGGAGGGGTCGGCGTCTTCAGTTCTGGGGTGGGAGAGGGGAATTATTTGTTGCGGCGTCCGGTCAGTGCACCGTAGATGACGAGCACGATGATGGAACCCACGATGGCCAGCAGCCAGGTCTGGATCGAGAAGAAGTCCTCAAGGGGTGCGTCGAGGAGGACGCTACCGAGGAAGCCTCCCAGGAATGCGCCGATAACGCCGAGGATCAGGGTGATGATCCATCCGCCGCCCTGGCGGCCGGGAAGGATCAGCTTGGCGATCGCGCCGGCGATGAGTCCGAGGAGGAGAAATCCGAAGAAGCCCATGAGTGTGTCTGCTTTCTGTGTGGTGTTGAGTGGTGCGGTAGTAGTGCGGTGTAACTGTGGTGCGGACGGAAAAATTGGTGGGTCGACGTCAGCGGGGGTGCGCTCGCGAACGGTGTTGTCGCCGCGTGACCGTGGTCGCGCTGGCGCCTGCCGAGTTAAAGGGCCAGGTTGAGCATGGCGCTGATGGCCACCGCGGTGGATGCGCCGATAAGGCCGACATAGAGGGCAGCCTGGCCGACAACGCCCCGGTGTGATCGAGTGCGTGGAGCCCGGGGCAGAATGTTGCTGGCGCTGTGATTGATGACGCTCATAAGAACTCCTTTACGCGGCGAGAATTCGGGAAACGGCTGGCGGTGTTACTGGATTAGCTGCGACGGGGCTGGTGGCGGACATAGCCGGGCCGCGGGTGAAGGTCGAGGAATGCGCCACGGTGAGTACCTGACGCCAGCGACGAAACGAGCCGCGCGGCAGCGCTACGGGGACGAGAGCCGAGATTCTGGGCGAACAGGTACTGCGCGGCCGGGATACTGACGGCGGTGGCGACGATGTGGTTTGCCATGTCCCGAACGACGAAATGACCGTCGGTGAATTCGATCATTCCGGCGTAGTCCCCGTTGACCATCGCGACCCACAAGTTTCTGTCGGGGGTCGACCAGACGATCTCTACCGGAGCAGCGTTGGTCACTGGTCGAGTGTCGAAGAGGGTCATTTGATTCGGCTTTCGTTAGGCAATCTATTAGTTCGTGTATCTAGTAATAACGTACACGAAATAAATAGTTTTGCAAAAGCCTCAGCATTTCAGGCGGATGCTTATATCCGGGAAGCTTGCAAAACATCTTGTTAGGTGAACTAGTGTGAAGAAATGGTGATTTCGGAGCGGGACGTGGGAACGGACTACGGGTACACCGACGTGGCCGAGCGCGAGCGGAGTCTTGCGGTCCTTGAGTCCATGCGCTCGTACCGCGCAGCCGAGACGGCCATGCGCCGCCGAACCCAAATTTCCATGGGTATGAACGAGAACGATGTGCTGGCTCTGCGTTACGTGATCATGGCGCAGAAGGATGGCCGCTCCATCGGTCCGAAAGAACTCGCCAGTTACCTGGGTATCTCCAGCGCCTCGACAACGGTCCTCATCGACCGGTTGGAAAAGAGTGGCGATATGC
>JAODAO010000110.1 GCA_025463465.1 Glaciihabitans sp.
TCGCCTCACCTTATGCAACACGACGCCAGCACACCGCCAGAGCACGCTAGGGAGACAGTTATGACCACACCTCGGGTCGTTATCATCGGGGCGGGAATCGTGGGAGCGTCCCTGGCCGACGAACTCAGCCTGCGCGGCTGGAACACGGTCACCGTCGTCGAGGCCGGCTCCCTCCCCGCGGCCGGAGGTTCCACCTCCCACGCCCCCGGGGTCGTCTTCCAAACCAACAGCAGCCGGGTGATGACCCAATTCGCCCGCTACACCGCGGAGAAACTGCTCGGCCTTCGCTGGGACAACGAACCCTGCTTCCTCGACGTTGGCAGTGTCGAGATCGCCACCACCCCGGAGCGCGTCGCAGAACTCGCCCGCCGCCACGGGTATGCCCAGTCGTGGGGGGTTCCCGGCGCCCGGCTGCTCAGCACCGACGAGGTGCTGGAGAAGTGGGACCTGCTTAACCGCGACCGGGTGCTGGCCGGCCTGTTTGTGCCCGGCGACGGCATCGCCAGGAGCGTTAACGCCGTCGCGGCCCAGCTCGCCAGGGCGCAGGCCGCCGGCGTCAGCGTGCTCGACAACACCCCCGTCACCGGGTTGGTGATCCTCGACGGCCGCGTGGTGGGGGTCTCCACCGCCGGGGGTGACATCGCGGCGGACGTCGTGGTCTGCTGCGCCGGGATCTGGGGGCCTGTCATCGCGGAGATGGCCGGCGTCACCCTGCCGCTGACCCCCCTCGCCCACCAGCTCGCCTGGAGTTCCCCCCTCGATGAGCTCGCCGACCGCACCGTGGAGGCCAGCCGGCCCGTGCTGCGCCACCAGGACTCCGGCCTCTACTACCGCGAACGCGGGAACACCATCGGCGTCGGTTCCTACCGCCACCGGGCCATGCCCCTGTCCGCCCACGACCTCCGGCCGTGGGGCGAGGCGACGATGCCGAGTGTCGAGGCCTTCACCCCCGACGACTTCGCCTGGCCCCTCGCGGAGAGCGTCGACATGATCCCCGCGCTGGCCGCGGCCAGCTGGGACGACGCCATCAATGGCATCTTCTCCTTCACCCCGGACGGGATGCCACTGATGGGACCAACCACCGTCGAGGGATTCTGGGTTGCCGAGGCGATCTGGGTCACCCACTCCGCCGGTGTCGCCAAAGCGATGGCCGAATGGATCATCGACGGGGCCTCGTCGAGTTTCGACCTGCACGCCTGCGATGTGAACCGGTTCGAGGTGCACGAGAAGTCCCCCGCCTACATCCTCGCCAGGGACTCCCAGAACTTCGTTGAGGTGTATGACATCGTGCACCCGCTGCAGCCGATGGAGCACTCGAGGCCCCTGCGCACCTCCCCGTTTTATCCGCGCCAGCAGGCGCTGGGCGGCCAGTTCCTCGAGGCGCACGGGTGGGAGCGGCCCAACTGGTACGAATCCAATGCCGGCCTGCTCGCGGCATCCCCCGCCACGCCGCAGCCCACGCCCGGCCCGTGGGCGGCGCGATTCTGGTCGCCGATCGTGGCGGCGGAAGCGACGACGACCCGCTCGGCGGTCGCCCTGTACGACATGACGGCGCTGCGGCGGATCTCGGTGTCCGGCAGGGGCGCCACCGAATTCCTGCAGTCGATGGTGACCGCGAACATTGCCAAGTCCGTCGGGTCGGTCACCTACTGCCTGATGCTCGGCGAGGACGGTGGCATCCGCAGCGACATCACTGTCGCCCGGCTCGGTGCCGAGGAATACCAGATCGGGGTGAATGGCGAAGCCGATCTCGACTGGCTGGGCCGGCACCTGCACTCCAGTACGTTCGCCGACACCGTGCGGATCACCGACATCACCCCGGGAACCTGCTGCATCGGGGTCTGGGGGCCAGATGCCCGACGGGTGGTGCAATCGCTCACCGGCACCGACCTGGGCAACGACGCGCTCAAATACTTTCGCGCCACAACCGCCTACCTCGCCACGGTGCACGTCACCATCATGCGGCTGAGCTACGTTGGCGAGCTCGGATTCGAGATCTACACCAACAGCGACCAGGGCCTTGTGCTCTGGGACCTGTTGATGGCGGCCGGCGCCGACTTCGGCATCATCGCCGCCGGTCGCAGCGCGTTCAATTCGCTGCGGATCGAAAAGGGATACCGCTCGTTCGGCACGGACATGAGCCACGACCACGACCCGTATGAGGCCGGGCTCGGTTTCGCCGTGCGGCTTGACAAGGGGGACTTCATCGGTAAGGCGGCGCTCCTCGCCCGCAAGGACACCTCCGTGCGCCGACTCGTCCTGCTGAGGATGACCCATCCGAACGAGCTGGTCCTCGGCAACGAGCCCGTTTTTGTGGACGGGATACCGTCGGCGGTCGGCTACGTGACAAGCGCGTCGTACTCGTACACGCTCGGCGCGAGCCTCGCCTACGCCTGGCTGCCCACGTCGTGCGCCGAGCCGGGAACACCCGTCGAGGTCGAATACTTCGGCGAGCGCTATTCCGCGACCGTCACCGCGGAACCCGCCTTTGATCCCGGTATGGAACGCATCCGTCGCTGAGCGCGGCATTTCGCCGCCCGTCAGACACCCAGCACGCCCCACCCACCAATGAGATTCCAAGAAGGAGTTGCCGTGGCCAAGCCGACCGACCGGAGCACCCCGGGCGCAGCATTGCCGGAGCACCCGGACTTTCTCTGGGACAACCCGGAGCCACGCAGCAGCTACGACGTTGTGATCATCGGTGGCGGCGGCCACGGCCTGGCGACGGCGCACTACCTGGTGAAAAACCACGGCATCACCAACATCGCGGTGATTGAGAAGGGGTGGCTCGCCGGCGGCAACATGGCACGCAACACGACCCTGATCCGGTCCAACTATCTCTGGGATGCCAGCGCCGCCATCTACGACCACTCCCTCGACCTGTGGGAGACACTCGCCGAGGACCTCGACTACCCCATCCTGTTCAGCCAGCGCGGTGTGCTGAATCTCGCCCATACTCTCCAGGACGTGCGGGACTCCCGCAGGCGCGTCGGGGCCAACGTGTTAAACGGCGTGGATGCGGAGTGGGTGGATGCCGACGGGGTCAAGGAACTGTGCCCCATCGTCAACATCTCCGACCGCATCCGCTACCCCGTCCTCGGGGCCACCTACCAGCCGCGCGCCGGCATCGCCAAACACGACTACGTGGCCTGGGGTTTCGCCCGGCGCCTGAACCAGGCCGGGGTCCACCTGATCCAGAACACCACCGTCACCGGGTTCCTCACCGAGGGTGACCGGGTCACCGGTGTGCGCACAAGCCGCGGGGACATCAGCGCCGGCAGGGTGGCCCTGACCGCGGCCGGCCACACCTCCACCCTCGCCGACACCCTCGGCCTGCGGATCCCCATTTCCAGCCACCCCCTGCAGGCGCTGGTGTCTGAGCTGCTTGAGCCCATCCACCCGACGGTGGTGATGTCCAACGCGGTGCACGTCTACGTCTCCCAGGCGCACAAGGGCGAACTGGTGATGGGGGCGGGGGTCGACACGTACAACGGGTACGGCCAGCGCGGTTCCTTCCACATCATCGAACGCCAGATGGCGGCGGCCGTCGAGCTGTTCCCGGTTTTCGCGCGGGCCCACCTGCTGCGCACCTGGGGCGGCATCGTCGACGTCACCCCGGACGCCTCGCCCATCGTGGGCCTCACCCCGTTCACGAACCTGTTCCTCAACTGCGGCTGGGGCACCGGCGGGTTCAAGGCCACCCCGGGGGTGGGTGACGTGTTCGCCCACACGATCGCCACCGGCGAACCACATCCGCTCAACGCCCCCTTCACCCTCGACCGGTTTGTCACCGGCGCCCTCGTCGACGAGCACGGCGCGGCCGCCGTGGCGCACTAAGGAGTCCCGATGCAACTGATCGAATGCCCGTGGTGCGGTCCCCGTGAGGAGATCGACTTCAGCTACGGCGGCCAGGCCCACGTTGCCTACCCGGCCGAGCCCGCCCGCCTCACCGACGTGCAGTGGGCGCACTACATCTTCTTCCGGGACAACCCGAGCGGCCCGTTCGCCGAGCGGTGGCTGCACTCGGCCGGTTGCCGGCGATGGTTCAACGCCGTGCGGGACACCAGGACCTACGAGTTCCTCGGTGTCTACAAACCAGGCGAGCCCGGCCCGGTGACCACGTGAGTGCCGCGTTCCGCACGGCGACCGGCGGACTCGTCGACCGCGACAGTCCCATCAGCTTCCGCTACGACGGGGCCACCCTCACCGGCCTCGCCGGCGACACCCTCGCCTCCGCCCTCCTCGCCAACGGGGTGCACGAGGTCACGGGCAGCATCACCCTCGGCCGCCCGCGCGGCATCGGCGCCGCCGGCGCCGAGGATCCCAGCGGGCTCGTCCAGGTTGACGAACCCTTCCCAGACCCGATGCAGCTGGCGACCACCATCGAGCTGTTCGACGGACTCGCCGCCCACGGCATCCCCGGTCAGGGGGTGCTCGCCACCGTCGAGGATCCCTCCCGTTACGACGCGGTGCACCTGCACGTCGACGTCCTGGTGGTGGGCGCAGGGCCGGCCGGCCTTCTCGCCGCCCTCGTCGCCGCCCGTTCGGGCGCCCGCGTCGCCATCGTCGACGAGCAACCGGGCGCGGGCGGCAGCCTCCTCGGCACCCGCCAGCTGATCAACGACCGGCCGGCCGCCGAATGGGTTGCGGCGTCCGTCGCGGAATTGGACGGTTATCCACTGGTCACCCGCCTGCCCCGCAGCACGGTATTCGGCGTGTACGACAACGGCCTCGCCCTCGCCGTTGAGAAACGCACCGACCATCTCGGCTTCGCCGCACCAGCGGATGCACTCCGGCAGCGGGTCTGGCGAATCCGCGCCAGGCAGATTATTGTCGCCGCCGGCTCCCACGAGCGCCCCGTGGTTTTCGCCGACAACGACCGGCCCGGGATTATGCTCGCCGGCGCCGCCCGGACCTTCTTGAACCGCTTCGGGGTGATCGTGGGGCGACGACTGGTGGTCTTCACCACCAATAACAGTGCCTACACGGCGGCGGCAGAACTCGCCGGCGCCGGCGCCACGGTGGTGGCGATCATCGACACCAGGCCACACATCCCCCGGTGGGCACTGGCCGTGGCTGCTGACCGTGGCATCCGGGTCGAGGCGGCAAGCGTTGTCACGGGAACGGAAGGGGCGTCTCGGGTCTCTTCGGTGCAGTTCGCCCCCTTCGCGGACGGCGTCATCGGCGAACCAACAGCGCTGGAGGCCGACACCCTGCTGGTCAGCGGCGGTTGGAACCCCGCTGTGCACCTGTATAGCCAGGCCGGAGGTTCGCTGCGCTACGACGGCGCACTCGGGGCGTTTGTGCCGGACACCGAGCGACCGGGAGTCCGGGTCGTTGGCTCCGCCGCCGGGCAATTCTCCCTGCCCGACGTTCTCGCATCGGCGCGCGCCGGGGCAGAGGCTGCGTTGGCCGACAACGGGGCGCGCCCCCCGGCGACCTCCGACAGCGTACGACTCCCCCACGCGGAAGCCGACGACGACGCCGAGCCGGGTGGGGTGCTCTGGTATGTGCCGACCGGGGACGCACGTACCCTCGACCGGCATTTTGTCGACCTGCAGCGCGATGCCACCGTCGCCGACATCGCCCGCTCGATCGGGGCGGGGATGCGCAGCGTCGAGCACATCAAGAGGTACACCACCATCGGCACAGCCCACGACCAGGGCAAAACCTCCGGCGTCGTCGCGGCGGGGATCACCGCCCAGCTGACCGGGCGTCCCATCGGCGAACTGGGAACAACCACGTTCCGCCCCCCGTACACCCCCGTCGCCTTCGCCACCCTCGCCGGGCGCAACCGCGGGGAGCTGTATGACCCGGTCCGGGTCACCAGCGTGCACCCGTGGCATGTCGCGCGCGGCGCGGTCTTCGAGGACGTCGGGCAGTGGAAACGACCGCGGTACTACCCCCTGCCAGGAGAGGACATGGACGCCGCGGTGCGGCGCGAATGCACCGCAGCGCGCACCGGTGTTGGCATCCTCGACGGATCAACGCTCGGCAAAATCGACGTGCAGGGTCCAGACGCAGCCGAATTCCTCGACCGCGTCTACACCAACCTGATCAGCACGCTGAAAGTCGGCTCCATCCGTTACGGCGTGATGTGCGGCGTCGACGGGATGGTCATCGACGACGGGACGGTGCTGAGGATCAGCGCAGAGCGGTTCCTGCTCTACACCACCACCGGCGGCGCCGCGAAGATCATGGACTGGCTCGAAGAATGGCTGCAGACCGAGTGGCCGGAACTATCGGTGTACCTGACCAGTGTGACCGAACACTGGGACACGTTCCCCGTGGTCGGCCCCCGGTCGCGCGAGCTCATCGGCAGCCTCTTTCCCGGGGTAGATGTCTCCACCGAAGCCTTTCCCTTTATGACCTGGCGCGACACGGAGCTGGACGGTGTTCCCGTCCGGCTCGCCCGGGTCAGCTTCTCGGGTGAGCTGGCGTACGAGGTCAGCGTCCTCAGCTGGCACGGTGCTGCGCTTTGGGAGCGACTGCTGGCCGCCGGGGAACCCCTCGGATTGACCCCGTACGGCACGGAGACGATGCACGTGCTCCGGGCGGAGAAGGGTTATCCGATCATCGGCCAGGACACCGATGGAACCCAGAGCCCCCAGGATCTCGCGATGGACTGGGTTGTGTCGAAAAAGAAGATCGACTTCATCGGCAAGCGCTCCTTCAGCCGGGCATCCAACCGCGCGGCCGACCGGCGAGAGTTCGTCGCCGTGCTACCCGACGACCCGGGGGTTGTCCTGCCAGAGGGCAGCCAGCTGATCTTCGGCAGCGCGCTTACACCCACCCCGGTGCCGATGGCTGGCTACGTCACCAGCGGCTACCGCAGTGCCGCACTCGGGCGCGGCTTCGCCCTGGCTTTCGTCGCGGGAGGCCACTCCCGGCACGGCGAGCGAATATCCGCCGTCGTTGACGGCGTGCTCATTCCCGCCACCCTCGCCAGCCCCGTCGTTTTTGATCCAGAAGGAGCCCGCCGTGATGGCTGACAGTGTGGCCTGGCCGTCGGCCACCCCGGTTAACCCGTTCGCCGCGGTCGGTCCGGATGTGACGATCGCGCTGGCGCCACGACGCCGACACGTTAATCTCCGAATCAACGCGGAGAACGCCGCCGCCGTCGCCCGGGTTCTTGGAGTTGAGTTGCCGACCGCCCCGTCGACGTTTGTGGAGCACGGCGGCACAACGGTTGTCTGGCTCGGTCCCGACGAATGGCTGGTCATCGACACCGCGGCCACCAGCCTGCTCGGGCCGCTGACCGATGCGGCCAGCCTCGCGGGCGGCGCCGTGACCGACCAGTCTGGCCAGCGTGTCTCCCTGTTCGTCAGGGGGGATGTGATGGGTTTGCTGAGCAAGGGGACAGCCGTCGACCTGCACCCCCTCGCCTTCCCCGTTGGCAGCGCCGTGCAGAGTTTCCTCGGCCAGACCATCGTGGTGTTCCTCGCCCGGTCCGATGGCATCGAGATCCTCGCCCGCGCGTCCTTCTCGCGCTACCTCACCGACTGGCTGCTCGACGCCGCCATCGACCCCCTCGCAGCCCCCGCCAGCCGATAGGAGCACTCGCATGACGATCGCCGCCCCCAACATCCCGCCGCGGAGCACACTGCACGCCCCAGCGGACGGATTTGTCCTCACCCTCTCCTGCCCCGAGCGGTCCGGCATCGTGCACGCGATGACCAGCTTCCTCCTCGAGGGTGACTACACGATCATCGAGCACCACCAGTTCGATGACGTCCACCGCAAAACCCTTTTCCTGCGCACCGTTTTCACCGGAACCCGCCCGGAAACGGTGGCGGCGCTCAGCGCCCGCTTCCAGGAGGTCGCCGGTCGTTTCGACATGACCTTCGAACTCACCGACCGCAGCATCCCCAGGGTCATGGTGATGGTTTCCAAGGCGGGGCACTGCCTCAACGACCTGATCTTCCGCTGGCGCAGCGGAACGCTCGGCGGCGAGATCGCGATCGTGGTGTCCAACCACGAGACCCTGCGGGCGATGGCGGAGGACGCCGGCCTTCCGTTCCTCCACATTCCCGTGCTGGCGGACAACAAGGCGGAATCGGAGCGGCGGCTCCTTGAGGCCATCACCGACAACGACGTGGACCTGGTCGTCCTCGCGCGCTACATGCAGGTGCTGTCCACCGGGCTCTGTGAACGCCTCGCCGGGCGGGCCATCAACATCCACCATTCGTTCCTGCCCGGCTTCAAGGGTGCACGGCCCTACGAGCAGGCATACAACCGGGGCGTCAAGTTTGTGGGAGCCACCGCCCACTATGTGACGAGCGACCTCGACGAGGGACCCATCATCGAGCAGGAGGTGATCCGCGTGAATCACGCGTATGGGCCGTCCGAGCTGGCCACGATCGGCCGGGACGCTGAGGCCCTCGCCCTGTCACGGGCGGTGCGCTGGCACTGCGAACGCCGCGTTATGGTGAACCACGGCAGCACCGTCGCATTCGTGTAAGGCGCCACGGCGATACCTGCTGGTTCGCGCGACGATCGGCTCGCCCATACCGCGGCCGTGCAGGTGGATGCCGCTGCCTCGCCAGCGCGGGCGGGCAACGGCGCTTAAGATGGAACGCTAATGTCTTCTCCCACGCCTGAGCGTCCCGCTCCCTCCGATTCCCCGACCCCGCTTCGTTCGTCGGGCGCAGCAGCGACCGGTTCGCCGGCCGGTACAGCGACAGGTCCAGCGACAGTTCCAGCGACGGGAACCCCCGGGGCGCCATCGGGACGCCGCAATCGACGTGGTCGACGCCCCCAGGGTGCGTCCGACCGGCCGAAGCCGGCCGCTGACGACAGGACAGGCGCGACTGCCGCCGAGACGACAGCAGTCGCCGCACCCAGCGACGCGACGTCGAGTGCATCGTCGCGCCCGCCCCTCAAGCAGCGGGAGCCGCGGGAGCAGCGGGAGCCCCGTGAAGCACGGGAACCGCGCGAGGCGAACCGGGAGCGTGGACAGCGCGGCGAACGGTCGGCGCAGCATCCCCCTGCCCCGATCGACTACCCGCCCGTGGTGATCAGCTACCCGGAAGACCTCCCTGTCAGCCAGCGCCGGCAGGACATCGCCGACGTCATCGCGGCCAACCAGGTCGTTATCATTGCCGGCGAGACCGGATCGGGTAAAACGACGCAGCTGCCGAAGATCCTGCTGGAACTCGGCCGCAACAGCATCGGCCATACCCAGCCCCGACGCATCGCGGCGCGCACCATCGCCGAGCGCATCGCCGAGGAACTGGGTGAAGAGGTCGGCGCCACCGTGGGGTACCAGGTGCGCTTCACCGACCGGGTGGGCAAAAACACCCGCATCAAGCTGATGACCGACGGCATCCTGCTTAACGAGATCCACCGCGACCGGCTGCTGCGCAAGTACGACGCCATCATCATCGACGAAGCGCACGAGCGCAGCCTGACGATCGACTTCCTGCTCGGTTACCTGAAGCAACTGATGCCGAAGCGGCCGGACCTGAAGATCGTGATCACCAGTGCCACGATCGACCCGCAGAGCTTCTCCCGCCACTTCGACGATGCCCCGATCATCGAGGTCAGCGGCCGGACCTTCCCCGTCGAGGTGCGTTATCGGCCGCTGGTGGCCGAGGCGGCCCCGTCGGATGACCCGGATGAGATTCCCGGCGGCGCCGTCGACGACAAAGATTTCCTGGAGGGCATCAACGCCGCCCTCGACGAGCTCGGACGGGAGTCCTCCGGCGATGTGCTGGTGTTCCTCAGCGGCGAGAACGAGATCCGTGACGCCGAAGATTCGCTGCGCGGCCGGGTGAACTCCGGTTCCCTCGGCGCCGGCACGGAGGTGCTGCCCCTGTATGGGCGGCTGTCCGCCGCCGACCAGCACAAGGTGTTCCAGCCGTCGGCGAAGGCCGGCACCCGCCGCCGGATCGTGCTCGCCACCAACGTCGCCGAAACCAGCCTCACGGTGCCCGGCATCAAATATGTGATCGACGCAGGAACCGCACGCATCAGCCGCTACAGCGTGCGCTCCAAAATCCAGCGCCTGCCGATCGAGGCGATCTCGCAGGCCTCGGCGAACCAACGCTCCGGCCGGTCCGGCCGGACCAGCGCCGGTATCGCCATCCGCCTGTATTCGGAAGAGGACTTCACCAGGCGCCCCGAGTTCACCGAACCCGAGATCCTGCGCACCAACCTCGCCGCCGTGATCCTGCAGATGATCTCGCTCGGCCTCGGCGACATCGCCGCGTTCCCGTTCCTGCAGCCGCCGGACTCGCGCGGGATCAAGGACGGCCTCGACCTGCTGCGCGAACTCGGCGCCATCACCCCCGCCGGGGAGCCCGAGATCACCCGGGTGGGCAAGCAGCTGTCGCAGCTGCCCATCGACCCGCGGCTG
>JAODAO010000111.1 GCA_025463465.1 Glaciihabitans sp.
CCCTCGACGGTGACTCCGATTGCGCGGGCCTCCTGCGGCGGGTCGGCGAGCTCCTCAGCCTTTTTGCTGAAGCCGGGCGCGGTCTCGAAGCCGATCGAGACATCCTCCATCGGCAGGCGGCTTGCGAAGGCGACACCGTTCCACTGGCTGATGCCGTGAAGCTGCACGTCGTAACCCGCCTCGGTGAAGGCGTCGTAGGGGAACTGGTTCGGCTTGCACTTGATCTCCTGCATGGCCAGGACGTCGACGTCCTCGCGGACCAGCCAATCAACCACCCGGCCGACTCGGGTTCGGATCGAGTTCACATTCCAGGTGGCTACGCGCATGGTTCAACGGTAGTTGTTCACGGGCGCTCCCGCCGACGCGAATAGGGGCATCGCGCCCCCGTCGTTATTCTGGTCTGTGTGACTACCACTAAGCAGCAGTTGATTGAGCACATTTCCGACAAAGCCGTGTTCCACGGGGACTTCACCCTGACGAGCGGAAAAAAGGCGACGTACTACATCGACCTTCGCAAGGTGAGCCTCGACTACCGCGTTGCGCCCCTCATCGGGCAGGTGATGGTTGACCTGATCGCCGAGATCCCCGACGTGTTTGCCGTTGGTGGGCTGACCATGGGCGCCGACCCCATCGCCGCCTCCGTGCTGCACCAGGGAGTCGCCGCCGGCAAGCAGTATCACGCGTTTGTGGTGCGCAAGGCCCCCAAGGACCACGGTCGCGGCCGGCAGGTCGAGGGCCCAGAGCTCGACGGCAAGCGCGTAGTGGTGCTCGAGGACACGTCAACGACCGGTGGATCCCCGCTCGCCGCCATCGAGGCCCTGAAGAAGGTCGGCGCCATCGTTGTTGGCGTCGCCGTTGTTGTTGACCGCAACACCGGCGCCAAAGAGGTTATCGAGGCCGCCGGTTACCCCTACTACTACGCGATCGGGCTGGACGACCTCGGATTGCCCCAGAGTGAGTGACACCCAGGGCCCCGACGAGACGGGCGAGGGGCTGAAAAACCCCTCACCGCTCGAGTCGGAGCCCACCCCGGTGACGCCAGGCGCGTCGCCGGGCTCTTCGGAGACGGCGCAACCCCCCGTCGCGCCCACCCCGGACCCGGAATCGACGCAGGCCATGTCGCTCGCCGAAATCGCCGAGGTCCAGGGGGATGCTGCGCCGCCGACCGACCCCGCAGAACCAGCCGACGCGGCCGACGCGGCCGACCCTGCAGACCTGTCAACGCAGGCGATGACCGTCGCGGAGATCGCCGAGGTCGCCGATCACTCCGAACCTGTCGTCCACTCCGAAACCGTCGACCCCAACGAGCTGTCCACCCAGGCGATGACGCAGCAGGACGTCGCCGCCGCGAAGGAGCCATCTGCGCGAGCGGAAGCGGCCACCCGCGCTACCGCCGAAGCGGACGACGCCATCGCACCGGGCGAGCCGACCTCGGCCCTCGACTCCCTGTTCCGCGAGGACAACTTCCGCGAACCCGAGGCCGCGGTGCCGCTGCCGGTTGTCCCATCCTTTACGCGCCAGCAGGCCAGCCCGGCTCGTTCAGGGTCGCGAGCCGTCGCCCCCGCGAAACGGTCCTCCGGCCACAAAGCCCTGATGATTATTGCCGGCATCCTCGCGGCCGCGCTTATCCTCATCCTGCTGTTCCTGTTGGGAACCCGGCTCGGCGACCAGTCGATGAAAAACGCGGCGTCCGAGACAACACCCACCCCAACACCCACGGCCACTGCCACGGCAGAGCCCGGCACGGGGCCCGTTGCCGCGGGCGACTACGACTGGGACGAACTACGCGGTGGGGAATGCCTGCAGCCGTTCGACTCGGCGTGGGACGAGGAATTCACCGTCGTCGACTGCGCGGAGGAACACACCGCCCAACTGGTGAAGAGCGGAACACTGCCGGAAGCCGACTCGGTGTCCTTCCCCGGTGTCACCGCCCTGCAGACCGAGGTCAATGCCTTCTGCGCCGCCCCGGACGTGCTCAACTACGGCCTCGCCGGCGCCGTCAGCGACCTGCAGATGAGCAGCAGTTTCCCCGCGGACGAGGCGGCCTGGTCGGCCGGCGAACGCGGCTACTACTGCTTCGTCGACCGCGTCTCTGGCGAACCGATCCCCGGCGATATCGCCGCGGCCCCGGCCGAATAGCAGGCTCTACAGCTCGCTCTCGACCGGTTCCTTCTCGAGCAGGTCGGCGACGCTGTTGAGGATCTCGTTAGGGCGGAACGGGTAACGATCAATCTCGGCCTGGTCGCTGATGCCGGTGAGCACAAGCACGGTGTGCAGGCCAGCTTCGATACCGGCGACGATATCGGTGTCCATGCGGTCACCGATCATGCCGGTGTTCTCGGAGTGCGCGCCGATCTTGTTCATCGCCGAGCGGAACATCATCGGGTTCGGCTTGCCAACGACGTAGGGTTCCTTGCCGGTCGCCTTCGTGATCAGCGCGGCGATCGCGCCGGTGGCGGGCAGGGGGCCTTCGGCGCTGGGGCCGGTGGCGTCCGGGTTGGTGACGATGAAACGCGAACCGGCACCGATCAGGCGGATCGCCTTGGTGATTGCCTCAAACGAATAGTTGCGGGTCTCGCCCACCACCACGTAGTCGGGGGCCGTTTCGGTCATGATAAAACCGGCCTCGTGCAGGGCGGTGGTCAGGCCGACCTCGCCGATCACGAACGCCGACCCGCCGGGTACCTGCGATGCGCAGAAGTCGGCGGTCGCCAGCG
>JAODAO010000122.1 GCA_025463465.1 Glaciihabitans sp.
TTTGCCACGTACACGGTGCCGACGGAGTCGATCGAGATGGATGACGGGCCGTCCAGCCCGGTCGCTGGTCCGCCGATGTTGCCGATCGGCGCAGAATCGCCGTCGGCACCCGCGGCATAGCGGGTGATCGAATCGGATGAGTAGTTGGCCGCGTACAGCGTCTCGTCCGGACCGATCGCCGAACCCAGGGGATTGTCAAGCTCGGTCGTGTCGCCAACGAGAAAGTGCGCAGGAGCAGCCCCGGAAGAATCTTCGGTGGCGGTGGCGGTGGCGGTGGCGGTGGCGGTGGCGGTGGCGGTGGCGGTGGCGGTGGCGGTGGCGGTGGCCGTAGCCGTAGCCGTAGCCGTAGCCGTAGCCGCGGCCGCGGCGGCAGAGGGCAGGGCGCCAAGGCTGCATACGCCAGCGGCAACGATCACGGCAGCGAGCACCGCAGGGACACGCAGCGGGAGCCGCTTGCGTGGTGATCGCGCTCGATGCGTCGTCAAATAGACCATGGTGCCCCCGATTGCGAGCCGAGCTGTTTACCCCCGGACCCTCGAAGCTTAGTGAAACTCCCGGGGGGACCCCGGTTCGGACGGCGGTATTCACCGCCTGGGAAATTGCCGCTCCACAGGGCCGTTACCTATTCGAGAGGTCACGCAGCGTCATACTGATTGAAGTAATACACGTCGGGTGGATACCGTTGAGGGTTCCCCACAGCTAAGGATTCTCCCGTGAAGCGTTCTCGCCTCTTCCCCGTTCTTTTCACCGCTACCGTTGCCACCGCGCTGGCCCTCGCCGGGTGCAGCAGCTCAGGCTCTGGCGACGCCGGCAGCACAAACGACGCCACCACCGCAGCGCCCAACTCGCTGGCCGCGATCCAGGAGGCCGGAGTGCTCACCGTCGGCACCGAGGGAACCTACAAGCCGTTCTCCTACCACGAAGACGGCGCGGGCGACCTGACCGGTTATGACGTCGAGGTCATCACCGCCGTCGCCGAGAAGCTCGGTGTTGAACCGAAGTTCGAGGAGACCCAGTTCGACGCGATCTTCGCCGGACTCGACGCGGGCCGCTTCGACGTTATTGCCAACCAGATCTCCATCAACGAAGAGCGTGAAGCGAAGTACGACTTCTCCACCCCATACACCGTGAGCCCCGGTGTGCTCGTTGTGAAGAAGGACAACACCGACATCACCGCGTTCGCCGACCTCAAGGGCAAAACGAGTGCGCAGTCGCTGACTAGTAACTGGTACGCGGTCGCCCAGGACAACGGCGCCACTGTCGAACCGGTCGAGGGTTGGGCCCAGTCCGTCACCCTGCTCGAACAGGGCCGCGTTGATGCGACCGTGAACGACAAGGTCACCTACCTTGACTACGTCAAGCAGAACCCTGACGCCGACATCAAGATCGTCGCGGAGAGCGACGACAAGTCCTCGAGCGCCGTGGTGATGGCCAAGGGCAACACCGAACTGCAGACCGCAATCAACGACGCGCTCGCCGAGCTCGCCGCTGACGGCACCCTCACCAAGCTCTCCGAAGAATTCCTCGGCTCCGACGTCTCGAAGTAACACCCCTGCTTCGACAGTAGTTCCGCCTTTATCAACGACGTTTTTCTGATCCCGATGGGAAGAGCCTGATGGACCAGAACACCATCGACCTGCTGGCCAGCTCATTCTGGCCCATGGTGACCGATGCCATCCGGGGCACAATCCCGCTGGCGTTGGTCTCCATGGCCATCGGGCTGGTGATCGCGCTCGGCATCGCCCTGATGCGACTGTCCCGGGTGCGCGTGCTGCAGGTAATTGCGCGCTTCTACGTGTCGATCGTCCGCGGCACGCCGCTGCTGGTGCAGCTCTTTGTGATCTTTTACGGCCTGCCGTCGGTCGGCCTGACAATCGATCCGTGGCCGAGCGCGATCATCGCGTTCTCCATCAACGTCGGCGGCTACGCGTCCGAGGTTATCCGTGCGGCAATCCTCAGCGTCCCGAAGGGACAGTGGGAAGCCGGCCACACCATCGGGATGTCGCCGGCGCAGACCCTGCACCGGATCATCCTGCCCCAGGCCGCCCGGGTGTCCGTGCCCCCGCTGTCGAACACCTTCATCTCACTGGTGAAGGACACCTCGCTCGCCTCCCTCATCCTGGTAACCGAACTGTTCAGGCAAGCCCAGGAGATCGCCTCGTTCAGTACGGAATTCCTGGTGCTCTACATCGAGGCAGCAGCGATCTACTGGGTCATCTGCCTTGTACTGTCATCGGGGCAGAACGTCCTGGAGAAGAGGTTGGACCGTTATGTCGCCCACTAGGCCAAACACCGGCACCCCCCTGCTGACGGTGCGGGGACTGCGCAAAAGCTTCGGCTCGAACGAAGTCCTCAAATCGATCGACCTGACCATCGGCAAGGGCCAGATCGTTTGCCTGATCGGGCCATCGGGGTCGGGCAAAACCACCGTCCTGCGTTCCCTCAACGGCCTCGAGGTGCCGGACTCCGGGATAGCGACGTTCGAGGGTGAGGCTCCCGTGGACTTCGGCGCCAAACCGTCCCGCCGCCAGGTGCTGGGGCTGCGCGACAAGTCGGCGATGGTGTTCCAGCACTTCAACCTGTTCCCCCACAAAACGGTCCTGCAAAACGTGATCGAAGGCCCCGTGCAGGTGCAGAAGCGCCCGGTCGCTGAGGCCACGGCCGACGCCCTCGCACTGCTCGCGCGGGTCGGCCTGGCCGAGAAGGCCAACTCCTACCCGTTCGAGTTGTCCGGCGGCCAGCAGCAGCGTGTGGGGATTGTGCGCGCCCTCGCTCTGAAACCCGCACTGCTGCTCTTCGACGAGCCGACCTCGGCCCTCGACCCGGAGCTGGTCGGTGACGTGCTCGAGGTCATCCGCGAACTGGCCAGCGAGGGCTGGACGATGGTGATCGTCACCCACGAACTCCAGTTCGCCAAACACGTCGCGGACCAGGTCATCTTCATGGACGCTGGTGTGGTGGTTGAACACGGCGCACCCGGCGACGTGCTGGTGAACCCGAAACACGACCGCACCAAACTTTTCCTGCATCGCCTGCTCGATCGCTAGCGACAACGCCGGCAGTACCTCGCGCAGCGTCGCCCACGGCCCTTCCCGCAGTACGGCGGGCGTGACGCAGCCGGTCGGCCTCGCCAGGGAGGGCGCGGTTAGCTGGGAAAAACGGGGGACAGCTCACCCGTTGCTGTGGCTGAGTCCGCGTGCACCGACCGTGCCGATGCCGATGCCGATGCCTGTGGCTGTGGCTGTGGCTGTGGCTGTGCCGAGATTGTGTCGCGCTGGCGCTGCAGATAGGCCGCGTAGCCGCCGGGGGTGCGCCCCACCCGACGCCCCGAGGTGAGAACCTCGCAGTCGTCGGAGGCGACGATAACGTGACCCAGCTGCCGTACCCGGCGAACCAGGTCAACATCCTCGTGCTCGGGCATCGGCTCGAAACCCTTCGCCGCACGGTAAGCGCTGGCGCGAATGCCCAGGTTTGCCCCGTGCACATGCCCGTTCGGCCGGCCAGGGATGTGGGTGGCCGTCCACAGCGCAACCTGCGCAGGGGTGAGGTCAACAAACTCCGGCCGCACGGTGCCGATCATCAGGTCGGCGCCATCGGCTGCGAGGGCGGCCTGTTCGACAATCCACTGCGGCGGCACCACCGAGTCGGCGTCGGTGCAGGCCACCCACACGTGCGACAGCGCGTGGTCATCGACATCCCCCTCGCCGCCCAGGGTGCCAAGCGATGTGGTGACCCCGGTTGCCCGTGCCGTTCCGACGTTGGCAGCATCGACGTGCACCACCTGTACCCCGGGCACCGCGGCAGCGATCGTTGCGGTTGAATCGGTGCAGCTATCGGCGACGACAACAATGCCAAGGCTGGGGGATGCTTCGCCGAGGCGCAGCCGCGCGTACTCGCCGGCCGCGAGCACGGAACGGAGGCAGCGTTCGATCAGTCCCTCCTCGTTGCGAGCCGGGATCACCACCACGACGTGTTTGATCGGGACGTGCTTGATCGGGACCGGCCTGATCTGCTCGTGCTCGGTCGAGACGTGGCCGGTCGAGGTGTGCTTGGTGGGGACGTGCTTGGTCGGGATGTGTTTGGTGGGGTGGTGCTTGGTGGGGTGGTGCTTGGTGGGCTCGTGTTCGGCGGGGTCGAGTGCGGTGGGGTCGGATGCGGCGGCTGAGTCGGCGGAGCCGTCGGTGGTGATCAGAGCAGTCCCGTCCTTCCGGCAACCGAGCGGCCGTCGCGGGAGAAGACCTCGAGCACAAAGTCGTCCTCGAGGTGAACGGCGATGCGTTG
>JAODAO010000125.1 GCA_025463465.1 Glaciihabitans sp.
GGTTTTCACGGTGGTGTTCGCCTCGTTCGGGTCGCTGTTCTCGCTGCTGATCGTGCTCGTCCCGGTTATCGGGCTCGGCGTTCTCGGTATGCGGATGGCGCGCCTCCGCGAAGCCGCGCTGCGCTCACTGGGCTGAGACGATCCAGCCGGTTACGCTGGGCTGATGGCCACCTCGCCCCCGCCCAGCACATCCCGTGGCACGTCGGCAAGCACGCTGCCACCAGAATCCTCCGGAACGATTCGCGAGCTGCTCGCTGGCGTCGGCTACCTGGGTCGTGGATTTCGGATGTGGGCGACCTCGCCACGGCTGATGCTGCTCGGGGCGATCCCTGCGCTTGTTGTCGGCGCCGTCTACCTCGTGGGGATTGTGCTGCTCGCCCTCAACGTCGACGCCGTGGCGACGTGGATCACCCCCTTCGCCGATGGATGGGACGAGCCATGGCGGTCCCTTACCCGCGTCGCAGCCACGCTCGCACTTGTGGTTCTGGCCGTCCTGCTCGTCGCGTACACCTACGCCGCGGTGACGCTGCTGGTCGGCGACCCCTTCTACGAACGAATATGGCGTGCGGTCGAGGTGCGTCTTGGGGATGCACCGGCCGACCCGGAGACCGGAGTCTGGCGTGCCATCGGACGGGCCATCGGCGACGGCCTACGCACCCTTGTTCCCGCCATTGGGGTCGGACTGCTGGTGTTCTTATGTGGTTTCCTCCCACTGGTGGGATCGCTGCTGGCCATCGTGCTCGGGGCGATCTTCGGAGGCTGGCTGCTTGTTGTCGAGCTGACCGGGTTCGCGTTCGACGCCCGGGGACACACCCTGGCGGAACGCCGCCGCAGCCTCGGCGCTAACCGTGCGCGCAGCCTCGGCTTCGGAATTGTCACCTACCTCCTGTTCCTGGTGCCGATCGCCGCGGTTGTCGTGATGCCAACCGCCGTGGCAGGGGCCGCCATGCTCAGCCGTGACGCCCTGCAGGCTGGCAACGGTGCGCCGCGCGCCGGCCGACGGGATGCTGCATCGTCGAAACCCGGCTCAGCGGCCTGACGCTGCACCGACACATCCGGCCGGGGTCGCGCGCTTGATCCCTGCGCCGTAACACGCGCTCGGATCAATAGATTGTGGCGAGATATTCGGCCAACTACCGTCGAGAGTAAGAAACAGAATCGTTTCTCGCCGGCAGGAGGACTCCATCGAAATCGCAATCCTGGGTACCGGACGGGTGGCCACGTCCCTCGCACCGGTATGGTCCGAAGCGGGGCATGAGGTCGTCCTCGGCTCACGAGATCCGCTTGGTAGCGTCGGCGTTGGCTTTCCCATCGCCACCCTCGCCGACGCCGTGGGTTCGGCTGACGTGGTGGTGAACGCCACCCCGGGTTCTGAGTCCCTCGCGCTGCTCACGCAACTCGACGCAGACCTGTTCGCTGGGAAGGTGCTGCTCGACGTGGCTAACGCCGTCGACAACGACCTCAACCTGCTGTATCCGAACGCCAGCCTCGCCGAGGCCATCCAGGTGGCCTTGCCCGACACCCATGTGGTGAAAAGTATGAATACCGCTTCTATTGCCGTGATGGCCGACCCCGGCCTGCTCGCACCGAGCTCTGTTTTCCTCTCTGGCGACAACAACGAGGCCAAACGAGTGGTGCGCTCCCTGCTTGGAGACCTTGGCTGGGCGGAGGAGAACATTGTCGACCTCGGCGGTATCAGCACCGCCCGGGGGCCCGAACACTGTTTCCTGCTCTTCAGCGCGGTGAGCCAAAGCGATACCGGCAGCATTTTCAACATCCACCTGGTGCGACCCTGACGTGCCATTCATCCACCACAAAGAACTTCCAGAAGAGGACACGACCATGAGCGGAATAATTCCCGAGGGAACGCCAGCGGGCGGCAGCGCGCTGAGCGGTGACGACGAACCGACCGGGAACGATGGAACCCTGGGCGCCGATGCGCCGAGCGGCGATGTGAGCCCCGACACACTGTCGGGCGCGCGGGATGGAGAGGATCCGCTGACCGATGACGATGCGGTGAACTCGAACGATGCCGCTTCAGCCGGGGGCACCTACTCGAAAGACCCCGAGGCCGACGCCGTCATTAAGGAGCAGCTGGACAACTAGCGCTGAACGCTGGGAAACCCCAATGTAAACGGTGCGAGTTAACCCCACGGTTCGCCGCGAGTCGTCTACCCCTATTCGGGGGTCGCAGGTAGTTTGGGCATCTCTTCACGATGATCCCAACCTCCCAGGAGCCTCATGCGACTACAGCGAACAGGGGGCGGCATTGCCGCCGCCTGCCTCGGCCTGACCCTACTGATTCCCGCGGCGGCATCCGCGGCGCCGGCCGACCCGTCGTCGCCCGCGGCAGACCCGACCCAGCTGACGCTGCTGTCCACCACGGACACCCACGGCCACGCTCTCAACTGGGATTACTTCGCCAACGCAGAATACGAGGGCGAGGACACCCTCGGCCTCTCCCGTGTGGCCACCGTCGTGGACGAGGTGCGCGAGGCGAAGGGTGCAGAGTCCGTGCTGGTTCTGGACAACGGTGATGCCATCCAGGGCACACCGCTCACCTACTACTACGGACT
>JAODAO010000159.1 GCA_025463465.1 Glaciihabitans sp.
TGCGCGCGGTGGAACTGCGGAAGAACCGCTCGAAGATGTGACCGAGGTCGGCCTCCGAAATGCCAATGCCAGTATCGGAGAACCGGACAACGGCAGAGTCGTCGTCCTGTTCGACGACGAGGGAGATCTCGCCACCCGGGCGATTGAACTTGACCGCATTGGAGAGGAGTTTGTCGAACACCTCACTGATCCGCGCAGCATCCACCTCGGCCATAACGGGGACAAGTTCGGGCTGTCTCACCACAACGCCAGCGTCCGCCGCAGCGGTCCGGAACGCGTTCAGTGAGTTCTCGGCGAGCTCGGCGACGTTGAATGGCCGTCGCTCGAGGGACGCCTGGCCCTCGGCTGTGGTCAGAAGGTCGTTGATCAGGCCGAGCAGGCGCTGGCTGTTGCGTTGCACAATCGTGAACTCGTGCTCGATCCCGGCAACCACCAGGTCGAGGGTGTCCTCGATCAGCTCGAGGTAACCGATCACCGAGGTCAGCGGGGTACGCAGTTCGTGGCTGACCGTGGTCAGGAAGTCGTCGCGGGACCGGATGGCCGCCGCCAGCGGGGTGACGTCGTGGGTGGCAACGACGGTACCGATGAGCTCACCCGAGATGCGACGCACATACTGCGAGGTGGCCATCACGGCGCGCTGGTCGTCCCCGGAACCGATCCAGTATGAGCGGCGGGACACCAGCTCGCCCCGGGCGGCGCGGGCGAAGATCTGGTCGATAGCGGCGATGGGGGTCACTCGATCGTCTTCGAAAATGAGCGGAGCCTGCGAGACGTGGGACGACGCGGTGCTCCCCGCCAGGACCAGAAATTCCCGGGCCGTGTCGTTGGTGAGCAGGATGACACCAGCGGGGTCATAGAAGGTGATCCCTGCATCAACGGTGTCAACCACGGCGAGGGCGGTGGAGGCGGCATCGAGTCCCTGGGCGATGGACACCTGCAGGGCCGCTGCGCTGGTGAAGCCGCGAACCTCGGATTCGCGCAGGGCTTCAGCGCCCTGGAGCCCGTCGGCAACCGAAAGGCGGAGGGCTTCCGCGCCCTCAAGGCCATCGGCGACGGACAGGCGGAGGGCCTCGGTGCTGTCCACGTTCTGGGCCTCGGAGACCCTCAGGGCCTCCGCTCCTTCGAGCCCGTCCGCGACGGAGATGCGCAGGGCTTCTGCGCTGTGTGCTCCCTTTACTTCGGAGATGCGCAGCGCTTCTGCGCCTTCGAGCCCGTCGGCCACGGACACGCGCAGGGCTTCGGCACCTTCAAGTCCATCGGCGACAGACAAGCGGAGGGCCTCGGTGCTGTCCACGTTCTGCGCCTCGGAGACCCTGAGGGCCTCCGCTCCTTCGAGCCCGTCCGCGACGGAGATGCGCAGGGCTTCTGCGCTGTTTGCTCCTTTTACTTCGGAGATGCGTAGCGCCTCTGCGCCTTCGAGCCCATCGGCCACGGACACGCGGAGCGCTTCTGCGCCTTCAAGTCCATCGGCCACCGAGACACGCAGGGCTTCCGCCCCTTCAAGCCCGTCCGCTACGGACACGCGCAGCGCCTCTGCGCCTTCAATCCCGTCGGCGACGGACACGCGCAGCGCCTCCGTGCTGTCGAGGCCTTTCGCGATCGACACCCGCAGCTCGTCGTAGGCGTTCCGCAGGTTGAGGCGCTGCCGGCGTCCTTTGGACGCGGCGATGTGCACCGCGATTCCCACGACGCTGATGATCATGGGGGAGAGGAGCGCTGTTCCCCAGCCCGCAAATGACGTTGGTGTGGGATACCCGGCGATGAACGGGGACACCGTCACCAGCCAGGTACCCAGGATCGCCGAGACCATCGCCTTGGTGCGAAAGGCGTAAGTCAGCCACAGCACCGGGATGATCACAAGGATGTCGAGGCCCGGCTCAACCCGGTACAGCTCGACATTCCAGAGGGCGATGATCACAACGTCGATCATCGCGACGGCGAAGAGCCAGCCACGTCCGCGCCGGATGGCGGGCACGGCGGCCGCGACGACCGACACCAGCGTCAACACCGCGCTGAGCGCCAGGGTGAAGATCATGCTCGCCGAGTTGGACGTGTCGGCGGCCACTGCGGCAAGCAGGATGCCGGAGATGACCAGCAACGTCTGTACCGGAAGAAGCAGGAAGGACCGGGAGCTTTGGGGGATGTGGGCAACCGGATCACGTTGAGACGGCATCACAGGTCCTTTTGATCGCAACCTAACGCGTCGAACATTGATTGTTGTCAGATCCTAGCATTTGGGGCTCCGGTCACCCTTTCCCCGGCAAGGGGGTCAACGCGGCCGGTTCGCAAGGTCTGGCCCGGTCACCGCCGCTGACGCACAGTTGTAAGGGCCGCCTGCACGAGACATCCACCTGCAGCGGACATCCACCTGCAGCGGACATCCACCTGTACGGAACGTCCACCTGCATAAGACATCCACCTGGTCGTTGTGCACGGCGAACCAACAAGCCGAGAGAGGCCACAACACAGTGGAACTACCCACACCATCGGATCTTGCACGGCTTCGCGATATTCGTGCCAGCTCACCCGCCGATATCGCCAGGAGTTTTTCGACCAGGGGTCGCCGGCCGATCCTCGCGGGCGACAAGAGGCTGCTCATTGTCGCGGCGGACCACCCCGCGCGTGGTGCCCTCGGTGTTGGTGGTAACCCCATGGCAATGGCCAACCGATACGAGCTGCTCCAGAGACTGGCACTGGCACTGGCGCATCCCGGCGTCGACGGGGTGCTCGCCACGCCTGACGTCCTGGAAGACCTCGCCGTGCTGGGGCTGCTCGAGGGCAAAATCGCGGTCGGGTCGATGAATCGAGGTGGGCTGCGCGGAGCGATGTATGAAATGGACGACCGTTACACCGCGTACGACATCGCGGGGATCGTGGCGTCCGGGCTGGACTTCGCCAAGATCCTGATCCGCATCAACCTGTCCGATCGCGGCAGCGTCGACACCCTGGAGCGCACCGCCCGGGTGGTGACGGAGGCGGCGGCGGCCGGGGTGCCGATCATGCTGGAGCCGTTTGTGAGCCGCTGGTCTATAAAACGATTACTGAACGATCTGAGCACCGACGCCGTGATTACCTCCATCGCCATCGCCTCCGCGCTCGGTTCCACCAGCGCCTTCTCGTGGCTGAAACTTCCGGTTGTGCCCGAGATGGAGCGCGTAATGGAGGCGTCGACCCTGCCAACGCTGCTTCTCGGCGGCGAGCTGATGGGGGCGCCGGACGCCGTCTATGACGCCTGGGTTTCCGCGCTGGCACTACCCGGGGTGCGCGGACTGGTGGCCGGGCGCAGCGTGCTGTATCCGCCGGACAACGACGTTGTCGCCGCGGTGGATGCCGTGGCGGCGCTGGTTCACGGCGACAACGACTGAAACGGGGCGCGTGCCTCAGTCGGTCGCGGCACCCCCTCCACCCGAGTGTTCGGTGGTGGGTACACCGGACTTCGTCAGGTGATCGCTGTTGGCAAAGTCCACGAGCACCCAGGGGGCGCCGGGAGCGCTGCGGACGAGCCGGGTGAAGGTCGCGTTGCCCACCGAGGTCACCTCGGCCAGGTCGAGCAGCTGCCGCTCGGTCAGTCCGAGGCAGACGTGGACGACCAGCATCACCACGGCGTCGTGGGCGCCGATCAGGGCGATGTGGGCACCGCCGACGGCCTCGCCGTCGTCGACGGGATCGGCCAGGGGGGCGGTGGTGCTTTCGACACCGGTGTTGCTGGCGGCGTCGATCTTGCTGGCGGCATCGGTGCTGTTGATCGCGTTGGCGCTTTTCCCGGCACCGGTTACGACGTCCATCGCGTTGATGTCCTCGAGGAAGGAACGAAGACGCTTGGCGACATCCACCCACGACTCCCCACCGGGCGGCCGGTAGTGGAACTTGTCCAGCCACCGTCGCCGCGCAGCCTCGACGGGGTGACGTCGCTCAACGCCGAGGGTGGTGAGTCGCTCGAGGATGCCCGGTTCGCGGTCCCGGAGGCGTTCGTCCAGCGTTATGGGTACGTCGAGATGAGCCTCGGACAGGGCGATGGTCAGGGTTTGCTCCGCGCGGAAATACGGCGAACTCCACACGGTGATCGCTTTGTCGTCCGGTGTGTGCTCTGCCAGCCACACGCCGAAGGCGGCAGCCTGGGCTTCTCCGATGGGCGACAGCGGAACGTCGGCGTCGCTCCACCCCACAATCACCTGTTCGAGCCCGGCCTCTACCGCGAGCCCAACGGCAACGTTAGCGGTACTCTCACCGTGGCGGACGAGCCAGATTTCGGTGAGGGTCATTCGCTCAGGCTACGCGGCAGTGAGCATCCGGAACAGGGGATCACCTGCGCGTTGGACGTCAGCGGGTACCGATGATCGCGCGGGCTGCGTCGTGAAGTTTGCCGTTGGTGGCGAGGGCGCTGCCGTGCCAGGGGCCCACCTCGCCATTGATCGAGGTGAACGTGCCACCGGCCTCCTCGATGATGGGGATGATCGCGCCCATATCGTAGGGCTGGAGGTCGAATTCCCCCACGATGTCGATGGCGCCTTCGGCGAGCAGCATGTACGCCCACATCTCACCGATAGCGCGGGTGCGCCAAACAGCGCGGCTGAGTGCGACGACCTCGTCGAGGTAACCGGCTTCGTCCCAGCCTTTGAGGCTGTTGTAGCTGATCGAGGCATCGGCGAGGTCGCTGACCCCGCTGACGGCCAGGCGGCGTGGCTCCTCGTCGGCGGCCTGCAACCAGGCGCCATGCCCGATGGCGGCCCACCAGCGTTTGCCGAGCGCGGGGGAACTGACAACCCCCAACACCGGCACACCGTTGATGGCGAGCGAGATCAGGGTGCCCCAGATGGGCACACCGCGCAGGAAGTTCGCGGTGCCGTCGATTGGATCGATAATCCACTGCCGCGCGGAGTCACCCTCGGTGCCGTACTCCTCACCGAGGATCGAGTCGTTCGGGCGGGCGGCGTTGATGCCGGCCCGGATGGAACGCTCGACGGCCTTGTCGGCGTCGGTGACCGGGGTCCTGTCCGGCTTCGTGGTGATGACCAGGTCAACCGCGAGATAGCGGTTGAGGGAGATCAGGTCGGCGTCGCCGGCGAGGGCGAGGGCAAGGCTTAGGTCATCGGACAGGCTGTAATCGGTCACCGATCCAGCGTATCGGGACGACAACGCCCCGCGGGTGATCAGGGGGATGTCCGCACCTGGCCGGTCCCGTCTGGTACGGCCAGGTGCTCAGCTGCTAACAGCTGCGGACAGCCGCGGACAGCCGCGAACGGCTGCGAACGGCTGCGATCAGGTGCGGCTGGGCCCGGCCGCGGGCTGGACGAGGGTCGACAGGAGGCGCTGCAGCGAATCCAGGCGGAGGACCCCGATCTCACCCAGCTCACCGGCGGCGGCACGCTCCACCAGTTCACAGTCTGGGGCGTCTGGCAGGTGGGTGCAGCCGCGCGGACATTTCTCCGCGATTGCCGCAAGGTCGCCAAACGACTTGAGGATGTTGTTGGGGTCAACGTGGCCGAGCCCGAACGAGCGCACCCCAGGGGTGTCCACGATCCAGCCAGAGCCAACCCGGTAGGAGATGGTGGACGAGGAGGTGTGGCGACCGCGGCCGGTGACGTCATTGACCCGGCCGATGGCCCGGTTGGCGCTCGGCACGAGGGCGTTGACGAGGGTGGACTTTCCCACACCGGAGTGACCGACGGCGACGGTGGTGTGCCCCTCGAGGATCGCCAGCAGGGCAGGAATTGGGAACTCGTCGGTGCTGCTTCGGATGATCTGCAGGTCGAGCCCGGCGAAGTTGGCGAGGAACTCGCTGGGGTCGGCGAGGTCCGTTTTGGTCAGCACCAGGATTGGGGTGATCCCGGCGTCGAACGCGGCGACCAGATAGCGGTCGACCAGGCGCGGGCGTGGCTCCGGGTTCGCGGCGGCGACAACGATGAGCATCTGGTCGGCATTGGCGACGATGATGCGCTCGACCGAGTCCGTATCGTCGGCGCTGCGACGCAGCAGGCTGCTGCGCGGTTGAACCCGCACGATGCGGGACAGGCTGCCCGCGTCTCCGGACGTGTCACCAACGAGGTCAACGAAGTCACCGGTGACGATGGACTTGCGACCGAGCTCCCTGGCGCGCGTGGAGATCGCCCGGTGTTCCTTTTTGGTGCCCTCGTCGACAATAACGCCGTAACGTCCACGGTCGACCGAGATCACCCGCCCGGTGACGGAGTCGTTGTGCTCGGGGCGCTGCTTGGTGCGCGGTTTGTTCGCCTTGGGGTTCGGTCGGAAGCGAATAGCCGCCTCGTCGTATTCCTCGTAGGCGTCGTCGCCGGTATCGGTGATCCAACTCATCGCTTAGAGCAGCTCCAGCGGGTTCATCGGTGCCTGCGCCTTGCCGAGCAGCGGGCCAAGCCAGAGCTCGGGAAACTGCGGAAGCGTTTTGGCGGTCGTGCTGATGTCGTCGATCTCCACGCCGGCGACGGCGAGGCCGATGATGGCTCCGGCCGTGGCCATCCGGTGGTCCTCGTAGCTCTTCCACAGCCCGCCGTGCAGGGGGCGAGGCTCGATGGCCAGGCCGTCCTCCAACTCGGTAACGGCCCCGCCAAGCTTGTTGATCTCGGTGGCGAGGGCCGCGAGGCGATCCGTCTCGTGGCCACGAAGGTGGCCGATGCCCACGATCCTGCTGGGGGATGTCGCCAGCGCAGCCAGCGCGACGAGCGCCGGTGCCAGTTCTCCACCCGTGCTCAGGTCGATGTCGATCCCGGGAAGCTCTCGGCCACCGATCACACCGGCGCCGCCGTCAACGGTCAGGGTGGACCCATCGACGGTAACGGTCGCGCCGAACAGGGGCAGCAGATGGGCGAGGTCGGCGCCGACCTGGGTGGTCGCGGACGGCCAGCCGGTGATCGACACGGTGCCGCCGGCAACAATCGCGGAGGCGAGGAACGGAGCGGCGTTGGAAAGGTCCGGTTCGAGGTCAACGTCGAGGGCCCGGATCGGTCCGGCCGGCACGATCCAGACACCGGGTTCCGGGTTCTCCACCACAATGCCGCGCGCGGCGAGGGTGCTGCTCGTCATCTCGATGTGGGGGAGGCTCGGCAGGGTCGCGCCGGTGTGGCGCAGGGTGAGGCCCGTGCTGAACCGGGGTGCCGCCAGCAGCAGCGCCGACACAAACTGGCTCGAGGCCGACGCGTCGATGGACAGCTCGCCGCCCTCCACCGAACCGGTGCCGTACAGGCTGAACGGCAGCGCACCGCGGCCGTCGTCATTGACATCGACCCCAAGACCACGCAGGGCCTCGATGATGGCGCCCATGGGGCGGCGCCTGGCGCCCTCGTCACCGTCGAAGGCGACGGGGCCGAGCGCTAGCGCCGCTACGGGGGGCAGGAATCGCATTACGGTACCGGCGAGGCCACAGTCGATTGATACTCCGCCGCCAAGCTCGCCGGGAGTGACGAGGAGGTCGGGGCCGTACTCGCCTGCACCGGCGACCTCGGTGATGTCGACTCCGAGCTGGCGCAGCGCCTGGATCATCAGGGCGCTGTCCCGAGAGTGCAGGGGAGCGCGCAGAAGCGACGGGCCATCGGCGAGGGCGGAGAGCACCAGCTCGCGGTTCGTCAGGCTCTTCGAGCCTGGAAGTTGGAGGGACGCCGAAAGGGGCGCCGTGGCCTCGGGGGCCGGCCACGCGCCGGGAGCTGCGTCGGGAACAATTTCCTCCTCGCCATAAGGGCTGAAGGATTTTCCGGAATACCTGGAGATCTGCATCGGTTACCAGAGTATCGGCACACGGCCGCAACGACAGGAGGCAGGGCGATCATGACACTCGTTTCCGTGGATCCTGAAAGCACACTGCTGCGCGACCTAGAATTGTCGCTGATGAGTGAAACTACCGAGCAGGAAGACCCACGGGCTCTTTTCGAGAGCCAGGCAATTCCCTACATGGACCAGCTGTACGCGGCTGCGATGCGTTTGACGCGCAACCCCTCCGATGCGGCCGACCTGGTGCAGGAGACGTTTATCAAAGCGTTCCAGGCATTCGGGCAGTTCCAGCAGGGCACCAACCTGAAGGCCTGGCTGTACCGCATCCAGACCAACACGTTTATCAACAACTACCGTAAGAAACAGCGGGACCCCTACCAGGGCACCATTGACGACCTCGAGGACTGGCAGATCGGCGGAGCAGAATCCGCCACGGCCACCTCGGGACAGTCGGCGGAAGCCGAAGCCATCGACCATCTTCCTGACAGCGCTGTCAAAAACGCCCTCCAGGCGATTCCGGAAGACTTTCGAATGGCTGTCTACTTCGCCGACGTGGAGGGCTTCTCCTACCAGGAGATAGCCGACATCATGAAAACCCCCGTAGGCACCGTAATGAGCCGTCTTCACCGCGGCCGCCGGATGCTGCGGGATCAACTCGCCGACTACGCCAAGGAACGTGGCATCGCCACGAAGCCCCCGGCGACCCGGCAGAAAGTTTCAAGGAGCACAAAATGACCGACTGTGGTTGCGACAAGGCGAAGGCCGAACTCGAGGAATACCTCCACCGTGAGCTGAGCGACGATGACTTCACAGACATCTCGGAGCACCTCTCACAGTGTGTTGACTGCACCACCGAGCACCTCATCGGCCTCACCCTCTCCAATAAGGTACGCAAGGCGTGCCAGGAGAAGGCGCCCGACGCGTTGCGTTCGGCCGTTCTGGGTCGCCTCAGCGAACTGAGCGTTTAGCACCATGCACCGGGCGTGAGCGCTTAGCCTCGCCAACCGGCCCCGTGGGTATCACACACGGGGCTGGTCCTCGGATCCAGGAGCGCACGTTGCGCGCCGATACCGACCATCACCGATTCGGCTGGTGGTCGGCTCCGCTGTGTCGCGCCCGACGCACGCGAACAGGGGGCGCCTGGCTTGACCGCTTAACAACCGCGGGCGGGGAACACCTTTCAGTGTGCCCCGCCCGCGTTGTGGCTAGTGCCTCGCCTGGCGTGTTACAGCGTCAGCGCCTTGTTGATAAGAGCTGCCTGCTCCTGTGCACTGCGCTTGTTGGAGCCGGTGGCCGGCGACGCACTGGACTGGCGTGAAGACACCGACACCGGGCGACCGGTGATCCGCTTGGACAGCTCGAGGCTGATAAACGGCCACGCGCCCTGGTTCTCGGGCTCGTCCTGGGTCCAGACGAGGTCAGCGTCCGGGTACTGCTCGAGGATGGTGTTCAGCTCCGTGACGGGCATCGGGTAGTACTGCTCCACCCGGACGATGGCGATCTCTTGAGCGTTGTCGCGCTTGTTCAGCTCGGCGACGAGGTCGTAGTAGATCTTGCCCGAGGTGAGCACAACGCGCTTCACGGCCGCCTTGTTGGTGATCCGGGCATCGTCGATGACCGGCTCGAAGCGTCCCGAGGTGAAGTCCTCGACCGCGCTGGTTGCACCACGCAGGCGAAGCATCGCCTTCGGGGTGAACACGATTAGCGGGCGTCGCGGCCGGGCATACGCCTGGCGGCGAAGCAGGTGGAAGTACGACGCGGGCGTCGACGGCCGGGCAACGGTCATATTGTTCTCTGCACAGAGCTGTAGGTAGCGCTCGATCCTCGCGGAGGAGTGGTCCGGTCCCTGGCCCTCGTAACCGTGCGGCAGCAGCAGCACAACGCTGGAACGCTGGCCCCACTTCTGCTCAGCCGAGGAAATGAACTCGTCGAGGA
>JAODAO010000183.1 GCA_025463465.1 Glaciihabitans sp.
GGTCCGGGGTGCCGAAGCGGTGCGCGGTGATGCTGATGACCTGTTCGCGCAGGAACGCCATCAACTCGATCCTGCCTGCGCTGATGACCTCGCCGTCGTAGACCGCGACGTCAGGATTTCCGCCGAGGGCTTCGGCGAGCAGCAGCCGGTCGCCGCCGATGAGGCGCACCCGGCCGGTGGCCAGCCCGCCCGCGGCCACGCGCTCCAGCCACAATTCATCGTTCTCCACCTCCACCGAGCGAACGTCTACGAGCGGCTCGACCTCCGCGAAGAGGTCAAGCAGGGGGCCGGGGAGGGGAACGGCGGAGCTGATCCACAGCGGCGACCGGGTGCGGGCGCCGGCGGCGATGAGGCGCACCAGGTCGCCGAACTCGGATCCCTCGGACAGGCGGAGGGTGACGGCAACGGGCCGATACCGCAGCACGTTGCGTTCGATGCCGAGAGCGCTGACGTCATTGGCCACACCAAATTCGCTGAGCCACGCAATTTCGTCGTTTTGGGCGGCGGTGCGCACACGGTCGAAGGCGGCGAATTCGAGTCCGGACTGGGCAAGCTTGATGACCTTCGCGGGGCGGCGGCTGATGCCATTGAGAATCAGGTCGGTGGAGGGTTCACCGTCCACCGGGAACCAGCTGCCGAGGGTGGGCAGGTAGTTGGGGCCGCCGGCTTTCGCGCCGGGACCAACGGATGACCGCTTCCAGCCGCCGAAGGGCTGACGGCGAACGATCGCGCCGGTGATGCCGCGGTTGACGTAGAGGTTGCCGGCGTCGACGGCATCCACCCACCGTTCAATCTCCACGTCGTCGAGGCTGTGCAGGCCAGCCGTGAGGCCAAAACGGGTGGCGTTCTGCAGCTCGATGGCGTCGTCGAGCGTCGCCGCCGTCATCAGCCCGAGCACGGGGCCGAAGTATTCGGTGGTGTGGAATTCGCTGCCGTGCGCCACACCGGTGAGTACACCGGGCGACCAGAGCCGCCCCGAGTCGTCGAGTGATTTGGGCTTGACCAGCCACTTCTGGCCGGCCGCCTTGCCGGTGAGGGCGTCGAGCAGTTTCCCGTCGGCGGGTTCGATGAGCGGGCCCATGGTGGCTGCGAGGTCGGTGGGGTACCCGACTTTGAGCGAGCTCACCGCGTCAACGAGCTGGCGGCGGAACCGTTCGGACTCCGCGACCGAGCCCACCATGATCACCAGCGACACCGCCGAGCACTTCTGGCCGGCGTGGCCGAAGGCACTGCGCACGATGTCGCCGACGGCAAGGTCGAAGTCGGCACTCGGGGTGACGATGATGGCATTTTTGCCGCTGGTTTCGGCGAGCAACGGAAGGTCGGGGCGCCAGTCGCGGAAAAGTTCGGCGGTGCTCCAGCCGCCGGTCAGGATGACGCGGTCGACGTCGGGGTGGGTGACGAGCTGCTGGCTGAGCTCGCCCTCCTCAATATCGACGAGGGTGAGCAGCTCCTGAGGAATGCCGCCCTCCCACAGGGCATCGGCGAGAACCGCGGAGCAGCGTTTGGCCTGGGGTGCGGGTTTGAGGATGACCCCACTGCCCGACGCGAGCGCCGCCAGCACGGAACCGGCCGGGATCGCAACAGGAAAGTTCCATGGCGGGGTGACCACGATCAACCGCGATGGCACAAACCGTGCACCGTCAACCGTGTCCAGCTCGAGGGCCTGTTCGGCGTAGTAGTGGGCGAAGTCGATCGCTTCGCTCACCTCGGTGTCGGCCTCGCTGAGAGTTTTGCCGGTCTCAACCGCCATCACCTCGATCAGCCGCCCCCGGAATGCGGCCAGAACATCGCCCACGTCGTGCAGCACCCGCGAACGCTCGGACGCCGGCAGGGCCGCCCACCGTTCGCCGGCGCGGGCGGTCACGCCAACCAGGCGGTCCACCCGGTCGGAGCTGGCTACCCGGGCGACGGCAATCCCGGCGCGCCCGATGGTCGAGTGCACACTGCGTTCGATGACGCGGCGCCCCCAGGCCCGGTTGGCGGCGATCGACGGGTCGGTGTCCGGGACGTTAAAGAAGGTGCGGTCGACGGGCTCGGGGGTGGGGGATGTCTCGACATCCACCTCCTCCGGTCCTACCGCGTCTTCACCTTCCACCGCGTGTTCTTCCTGGACCAGTTCGGTCTCGGGTGCGAGCTCTGCCTCGATTTCGAGCTCTGCCTCGGGCGTGAGCTCGAATTCCGGCTCCAGCCCGGACTCGGGGGTCACATCGGCCTCGACGTCGACCGCTTCGGCCCCCACAACGTCGGAATCCTCGGATTCGGAATCGAGAAGGGAGTTTTCGACCTCCGCGGTACCAGGAAGGTCGATTTCTGCCTTTTCAACAGCATCTCGCTGGTCGTCGGCGGCAATCTGGTCGTCCGAGGCAACCAAGTCGACCGCGTTGCCCGAATCGCCCGCGTGGATCGCGTTCCCATCCGGGGCAACGTCTTCGCTAAGAGCAACGTCTTCGGCAACGGCAACGGCAACGTCTTCGGCAAGGACAACGGGCGGGGTGGCCGGGGGCTCGGGCGAGAGGATGGAGGCGAGGGCGTGGCCGCGATCCTGGGTGCGGTTGGTGCTGACGACCTCGTGACTGAGGTCGTAGTCGAGCTGGGCGAGGGATGCCCGGAAGCGGTTGGCCTCGCGAGCGAAGGCGACCTCGTCCTTTGCCAGGTCGAACAGGCCGCTCATAAAGTTTTCGCTGCTGGCGTTCTCTTCGAGCCGACGCACGAGGTAGCCGATGGCGGAATCGAACTCGCGCGGGTGCACGACCGGGGTGTAAAGAACGAGCTGGCCGACGTCGCGGGAGACGGCGGCGGCCTGGCCGGTGGCCATTCCGAGCAGCATCTCGACGTCGACGGCGTCGGTGACGCCGCGCTGCTGGGCGAGCAGCCAGGCGTGGGCGATGTCGAACAGGTTGTGGCCGGCGATACCGATGTGCACGGCGCCGGTGTTCTCGGGGGTGAGTGCCCAGTCGAGCAGGCGTTTGAAGTTGGCGTCGGTGTCGACCTTGGTTGGCCAGGTGGCCAGCGGCCAGCCGTGCAGGGTCGCGTCGATGCGTTCCATGGCGAGGTTCGCCCCCTTCACCACCCGGATCTTGATGGTTGCACCCCCGGCGGCACGGCGGCGGAGGGCCCAGCGGGTGAGACGCTGCAGGGCGGGGTAGGAGTCCGGCAGGTAGGCCTGCAAGACGATCCCGGCTTCGAGGCCGAGCAGGCTGGGTTGCTCGAGCAGACGGCGGAAGACCGTCATCGTCAGTTCGAGGTCGCGGAATTCCTCCATGTCCAGGTTGATGAACTTCGGAGTTTTCGCCGCGGCAGCGAGTTCGTAGAGCGGGGTGAGGCGTTCCACCACCCGGTCGACGGTGTTCTCGAAGTCCCAGAGCGACAGCTGGCTGGCGACCGCGGAAACCTTGATGGAGACGTAGTCGACGTCGTCACGCTCCAGCAGCGCGCGGGTGCCGGCGAGGCGACGATCGGCCTCCTTCTCACCGAGGACGGCCTCCCCGAGCAGGTTGAGGTTCAGCCGGTTACCGTTGGCACGCAGGGTTGTGAGGGTGGAATCGAGCTGGGCCGGGGTGGCGTCGATGACGAGGTGGCCAACCATGTTGCGCAGCACCCGGCGGGCCAGCGGCACCACAAGCCAGGGGAATTGTGGGGCGAATCCCCCACCGAACGAGATCACCGCGCGCAGGTACCAAGGCAAAAACGAGGGGATGGCGCGGCTGAGCTGTTCGAGATTACGGGCGGCGACGCCGGTGTCCTCCGGGCGCACCACCCGGTCGACGAATCCGAGGGTGAAGTCGAGGCCGCGCGGGTCCTTGAGGATGCCGGCGAGGCGCTGCGCCCCACGATCGGGCGCGGCGGCGGTCGATTCGGCCAGCCAGCGGCGCACCGTGGCAATTGCCTGCTCGGCGAGGTCGTCCGGCACCGACGGATCATCGGGATGCTGCGTTGGCATGCTCACGGCACAAGACTCTCACTGGCTCGGCACACATTCGAGTCAGCGCGCTGGGCAGGGCGCAGGAATCCCCGAAATATCCAGCGGGACCGCCGCGCTCGATGCCGTCATGGCTTACGGCACTCGTATGCGGAACCACGCATCATTCTCCATGGTTGACGTGTCACCAGACGGATACACTTGCGGCATGAGAGAGGCGTCGCCGATCACCGAGTCCGAATGGGACGTCTGGCGATCCTTCTATGCGATGCGTCGCCAGCTCGACCACGCGCTGGAACAGCAGTTGCAGCGGGATGCCGGCATCTCTCGCCCCGATTTCGAAATCCTGATCGCCGTGTTCGAGGCCCCCGAACGTCAGCTGCGGGTGCGCGAACTGGTCGAGCGGGTGGGCTGGGAGAAGAGTCGCGTCAGCCACCAGCTGACCCGCATGGAGAAGCGTGGGCTCATCACTCGCCGCGAGTGCGATGTCGACGGGCGTGGAAACTGGATCGGACTGACCCCGGCAGGCAGCCGCGCTACCCTCGGTTCGATGCGCGACCACAACGCGACGATCCGCAAATTCTTCTTCGACGTCCTCAGCGCTGACGAGATCGCCACCCTCGGGGTCGCATCCCACCGGGTTCTCGACGCCATCGACCCGCCTCTCTGCCGCCTTGTTCGCGGCGACGACAGCGCCGACGACAGCAGCAGCAGCAGCGACGGCAGCAGCGCTGACGCGGGAACCGCTGTCGCCACCGACATCCAGGAAGGCGCTCCGGAAGCCGCCTGATCCACCACCCCGACGACAACGAAGACGGCGTCAGCACGACGACAGCGGCGACAGCGGCGAATACCGCCGGGCAACACCGGCTTGTGGGGTACCGCACCCGAAGTCCTCTCGCTAGCCTGAGCGCATGGCAGACACCGATGTTTCCGAGCTTCGCCGTGACGTCAGCGGTCCCGTCCTCACACCGGGTGATCCCGGTTTCGCCGCAGAGGTTGCCGGCTGGGATGTGCTGGCCACCAACCGTCCCGACGTTGTCGTAGGTGTCACACACGAGGGGGATGTCGCAGCCGCGGTCCGTTTCGCCCGCGACCGGGGCCTGCGGGTCACCGTCCAGGCCAGCGGCCACGGCGCCAGCGGCCCCATTACCTCGGGGGTGTTGATCACCACCGGCCGGCTCAACGGAGTCAGCGTCGATCCGGTTGCCACGACGGCGACAATCGACGCGGGGGTGTCATGGCAGGCCGTGATCGACGCGTCGGCACCTCACGGGCTGATCCCGATTGCCGGCTCCAGCACCACCGTTGGGGTGGTGGGCTATCTGCTCGGCGGGGGCCTCGGTCCGCTCAGCCGCAGCCACGGGTTCTCCTCCGACTACCTGCGCTCCCTCACCGTAGTCACCAGCGACGGCGAAATCGTGGAGGCTTCCGCCGACAGCAACAGCGATCTGTTCTGGGCGTTGCGCGGCGGCAAGGTGGGCTTCGGCATCGTGGTCAGCGTGCGCCTCGCGCTGGTGCGCGCCAGCTCCCTCTATGCCGGTTCCCTTCTCTTCGACGGCGACGACATCGAACCGGCCCTGCGTGGCTGGATTGACTACACCGCGACCGCCCCGGACTCGGTGACCACCAGCATCGCGATCATGCGGCTACCCGACATCCCCCTCATCCCGGCACCCTTGCGTGGCCACACCCTGCTCAGCCTTCGTTTCGCATATCTGGGGGATGCCGCAGAGGGTGCCAGCCTCGCCAAACCATTGCGTGCTCTCGCCCCGGTATATCTCGACGCCATCGCGTCAATGCCCCTGGTGAATGTCGCGCTGATCCACGGCGACCCGACTCGGCCGATGCCATCGCTGCTGCGTGGCGGGATGCTGGACAGGGTCGACCAGGACCTTGCGACCGCTGTGCTTGAGGCCGTTGGACCGCACAAGCAGGTACCCATCGTGGCCTTCGAGCTTCGCCACCTCGGTGGTGCCACCCACCGGGATGTGCCGGAAGGTTCGGCGGTGGGTGGACGGGCCGGCAACTTCACCGTTATGGCGATCAGCGTTCCCGACCCGAGCCTGTTCGAAACCGTGGTGCCAGCGGCGATCAACGGCGTTTTCGCTGCGATTAGCCCGTGGGCGTCGACGGCGATGAACATCAACTTCCTGGCCACAATCCCGAACGAGGCCGTGTTCGCCAGCGCCTGGCCGGCGGAGATGTTCACACGGCTGACCGAGATCCGCCGCCGCTGGGACCCGGCCGGGATCTTCTCCCCCGCCATCTACGCCGATGAGTCACAGCACCACGAAAGTCACGGCAACGCAGGGATCACCCCAGCGCAGTAGTCCGGCGGCGCAGTAGTCACGGCGGCGCAGAAATCGTCGAACCGGGCGACGCTCGATAAAGTTCTGGCATGAGCATCCGTCGCGCGCCAAGCAGACCACCCCGGTTGGTCGGCGGGGCCCGGGTGGCCGGCGCCGCCATGGTCCTGCTCCTCCTGGCGGGTTGTGCGAGCGGCCCAGCCGCCGAATCAGCGGCAGACCCGTCGACCGGCTTCACTGGCACCCCCACGGACGGTGACATTGCCGCTTTCCCCGTCGGCGGTGCCTTCGACTACCAGCTCGGCGGCGGATACACACCACCAGAAGGTGTCACCGTCCTCGCCCGCGACAGCACCGAATCCCCCGCCGACGGCGCGTACTCCATCTGTTACGTCAACGGTTTCCAGTCGCAGCCTCAGGATGCGGACTTCTGGTTGGACGAGCACCCCGACCTGCTGCTGCAGGGCGACGACGGCAAACCGGTGAGCGACCCCAACTGGCCGGACGAGATGATGTTCGACACCTCGACCGGCGAACAGCGTGAAGCCATCGCCGCCATCGTCGGCGAAACCATCAGCCTGTGCGCGGAAAAGTCATTCGACGCCATCGAGTTCGACAACCTCGACTCCTATTCGCGCTCCCACGGCGCCCTCACCGTCGACGATAACCTCGCGATGGCGACCCTGCTGGTGGCTGCCTCCCACGAGCGTGACCTCGCCGTTGGCCAGAAAAACAGTGTTGAGCTCGGCACCTCGGGCCGGGACGCGGCAGGTTTCGACTTCGCGGTGGCCGAGGAGTGCGCCCAGTTCGACGAATGTGCGGCCTACTCCGACGTGTACGGCAACGCGGTCGTCGACATCGAATACTCAGACGCCCTCAACGACCCGTTCGAGGACGTCTGCGCCGACGCCGACACCCCGCTGATGACGGTCCTGCGGGACCGCGACCTGGTCACCCCCGACAGTGCCGATTACGTCTACGAGAGCTGCCCCGGCCGGTCCTGAGCTTCCCAGCCCTGAGCTTCCCAGCCCTGAGCTGTCTGGTCCTGGACTGTCTGGTCCTGAGCTGTCGGTATAGCCCAGACGTGTCAGTGCCAGCGGTGGTCCTGCACGGTGATGCGCGGGCCGAACGCCGGTTTGTGGAACCCGCTGGCCAAGATCAGCCGGATCACCCGGTGCCTGTGCCCGGCCCATGGCTCCAACAATTCCACCATCGCGTCATCGTCGATGGGTTTGCCGAGCATGGCCCAACCGACCGTCGCGGCCAGGTGGAAGTCGCCGATGCTCGGGGAATCCGGGTCACCGTGGGCACGCTGGGTGGTTTCCGCGGCCGTCCACACCCCGATTCCGGGCAGGGTACGAAGGCGAGCGGCCACCTCGATTCCGCCGCGTCCGAGCGTGAGTGTGCGCTCAAGCGATGCCGCCACCGTGCTCGCCCGCACCGCGGCCTCGGCCCGCTGCGGGCCAACACCCGCGCGATGCCACACCCAGGACGGAATTCGCCGCCACACGTCGGGAAGGGGCATCACCCTCATCCCGTCTGGCGCGGGACCGGGGGCAGCCTCGCCGTAACGCAGGACCAGGTAACGCCAGGCCCGGTGCGCCTCCATCGTGGTGACCTTCTGTTCGAGGATCGCCGGCAGGAGCGCTTCAAACACCGCGTTGCTGCGCATCAGGCGTAAGCCGATGGCCCGGCGCCAGCTTTCGGCGAGGAACGGCGAGCCGGAGACATCCAGCCCGCTCCAGTCGTCACCGTGGCCACACAGTTCGGGGACTCCCGCAATCGCCTCCTCGGCGCCGGGGCCCCAGGCAGTGGCGCAGACCCCCACACCGTCACGGACCACCAGGTGCATGGTGGCGGGTCCGGCCGGCGTATTGAGGGTGCGCCAGGCACCGGCGCCGTCCCAGCGGAACGTGGGGTCGTAACCGCCGCGGCGCAGCGGGCCTATAGTGCGGCGCAGGTTCACCGGCTCGGCTGGCGAGTAGACGGCACGAACGGGTTCACCCACCGGGCGGGCGTCCGCCGAGCGGTCCGTCACATCCTGCGGTGAGTGCAGCGGACGGGAGGTTCGCATCACCGGAGGGGTGGGCGGCACATCCCGGTGCGGCGGGGCCAGCAGCGCCGAATCCAGCACCGTGTCCTCATCCAGCTCCACCGCGGTATCTGCGACGTCCCAACCATCCATGTCTACGAGGTTAGATCGTTGCGCACACTCCCCGGGTACTTCCGCTGGGCGCTTTGCCGTGTTTACGTTGGAATATGGACTTCCGAATGCCCCATGGCCGTGTCATCGCTGACGACGACGGGCTCGAACTCGTGGTTGAACGGACGGTCGAGGGCAGCGCTGCTGAGGTCTGGGACTGGCTCACCTTGTCGCAGCTGACCGAGAAGTGGATCGGCGTCTGGACCGGCACCCCCGGGGTCGGGAAGGTGATCGAGTTCACAATGACGGCAGAGCCCGGCGCCGAACCGGAACAGGTCACAATCCTCGTCTGCGACCGCCACGAGTATTTTCTCGCCGACCTCGGCAACATGCACTGGCGCGTGGGGTTCACCCTCGCTGAGGCGGAGGGGCACACCCTGATCTTTTTCACCCAGCGTCTCGAAAACGTGGGGGATGCCGCCAGCATCGGTCCCGGCTGGGAGTACTACCTCGACCGAATGATTGCCGCCCGGGCGGGCACGCCGGCGCCGGTCTGGGAGGACTACTACCCGGCCTTCGCGTCGTATTACTCGAGGGTCGCGTCCGCCCCGTCCTGACCTGCCCAGCCCGACCCGACCGGGATCAGGTATGTGGCTGGCCGGTTGATGCGCTCGTCCCACCGTCCACCGGGAGGATCGCGCCGGTGATGTAGTGGGCGTCCTCGCTGGCGAGGAACAGCACCGCCGGGGCGATGTCCTCCGGCTGGCCGGGACGGCCGAGCGCGATCCGGTTGATAAACGGGGCAAGCGTGGCCTCATCTGATCCCATCCCCGCGGTCACCGCGGTCTGGGTGAAGGCGGGCGCGACCCCGTTCACCCGAATCCCCTTCTCGCCGAGATCCAGGGCGAGCGACTGCAGCATCGCATTCAGCGCACCCTTGGTGGCGTTGTATGCGGCCTGTCCCCAGTCGCCGCGCAGCCCGGACACCGACGAGATAACCACGATGTTTCCGTGTGACGTCACCAGGTGCGGCAATGCCGCCTGCACCCCATAGTAAAAACCGTCGAGGTTGGTCGACATCATCCCCCGCCATTCGTCATCGGCGAGGTCCTCGATCGGTCCGGGAACGTAGGTGCCGGCGTTGTTCACAAACACGTCAAGCGAACCGAAGGCGGTGATGGATGCGTCGACCAAGGCGTCGACGTCCGCCCGCTTTCCAACATCGGCGACCACCGTCGCCCAGTTCTCCGGCGGGAACCCCTCGACGGTCTCTTCCAGCGTCTCGAGCCGGCGGGCCGCGACAACGACGTTGGCGCCCTGCTCCAGGAAGGCTCGGGCAATGGCCCGGCCGATGCCGGATCCTGCCCCGGTGACGATGACGGTCTTGCCTGCCAGGTTGTAGTTGTTCCGGGAAATCACGAAGCTACTCCTCGTCGGGGTGGGGCGGACCTCGGGCGGGGCCCACTTTTGAGAGTATTCCGAAACACTGGGCTGCGACGCCCCTCAACTCTGCAAAGGCTGGTGATGGGCTGAGCTTGGTACGGTTGCCCTTAAGAGCCACGACCGCTTTCCACCGCACACCAGGACGAGGATGATGACGACCGACGCTTCCCGCGCATCACATCCGGTCAAGGTGAGGCTCACCGATGTCGCAGCTGCGGCGGGTGTCTCCCCCGCGCTTGTGTCCATTGTGATGAGGGATGCCGAGGGCGCTAGTTCAAAAACCCGCGCCAGGGTGCGTGCCATCGCGGAGGAACTGGGATATTCACCCGACCAGCGTGCACGTATGCTCCGTCAGAATCGATCACGAACCCTCGGCGTCTCCTACGCCGTGCATGAGTCCTTCCACGGCGACCTCATCGAAAAGATCTATTCGGCGGCGTCGGCTCTCGGGTACCAGGTTGTCCTCAGTGCCGTCACCGAGGGCCGGGACGAGCTGACCGTCGCCCGCGGGCTTGTCTCAGCCCGGTGTGAGGGAATCATCCTGCTCGGCAGCAGCCTCGACGACGCCGCACTTGCTTCGCTCGACTCCCAAGCCGCGATGATCAGCATCGGTCGCGTCACAAATGCCATCGACCATGTCTCAACGGACGACGCGGGCGGTGCCCGGCTCGCCGTCGACCACCTGGTGGGGTTTGGGCACAGGGACATCGTGCATTTCGACGGTGGAAATGCACCGAGTTCCGAGGAGCGGCGCAATGGCTACCTCGCTGCGATTCGCTCGAACGGTCTTGAGCCACGCGTTGTCAGTGGAGGCGAGGGGGAAGCTGACGGTGCACACGCCATGCAGTCGTTGATGGCCGACCTGCCAACCGCGGTGATCTCGTTCAACGACCGTAGCGCCATCGGCGCGATGGGTATCCTGCTGCGAGCCGGTGTGACCGTTCCGACCGATGTGTCCATCGTCGGTTTTGACAATGGACGCCTGGCTTCGTTGCCGCATGTGAACCTGACCACCATTGGCCAGGATCCCGAAGCACTGGCCACTGCGGCCGTCGCCCGGCTTGGCGCACGCCTGGACGTCACCGCGACATCGCGTCTTGCGACCGTGCTGCCGGCGTCCCTCGTAGTGCGCAGTTCCACGGGTCGCGCCCGGTCCGTCTGACGCCGATCACGCCAAGGCGGCGTTGGCGAAATCTTCATCGACCGACGACAGGTGATGGCTAAAGCCTTCCCGGGGAGGAGAAAGACCACAATCTCCCATCCTTTTTCTAGAACGTTCTAGTTTTGGGTTGATTTGTTATGACATACGAACTTATGCTGGCGTCCGGGCATCCCGGAATACCGGAGAAAACGCTCACTTCAATGGAGAGGTGCAATTGTGTCGCAATCCACATCCCGCGCAGTCGCGGGCGCCAAATCGGGCGTCAATAGGAACTACCTCATCAAGCTCACGGTCATCTCGACCCTGGGTGGCCTCCTGTTCGGTTACGACACCGGAGTGATCTCCGGTGCGCTGCTGTACATGAAGGACGCGCTCGAGATGAACGCCGTCCAGGAGGCTCTCGTGGTCTCCGCCCTGCTCTTCCCCGGCGCAGCCAGCGGCGCACTCGTCGGCGGACGCCTCGCCGACAACCTGGGACGACGCGGCTCACTGCTGGTGTGTGCGATCGTCTTCTTCGTCGGCGCCATCGGCTGCGCCCTCGCCCCGACGGTCACCATCATGGTGATCGCCCGCATTGTGCTCGGCTTCGGCGTGGGGGCGGCGGCCGTCACCTGCCCGCTCTACCTGGCCGAGATGGCCCCGGCACACCTTCGTGGCCGAATGGTCACCATCAACGAGTTGATGATCGTCACCGGCCAGATGCTCGCCTTCGCCATCAACGCGGCCCTCGACGCCCTCATCCAGGACCCGGGAGTGTGGCGGATCATGCTCGGCGTCGCGACCATTCCCGCGATCGCACTGCTCATCGGCATGCTGGTACTCCCCGAATCCCCGCGCTGGCTCGTTATCCGCGACCGGTTCGACAGCGCCCGCAAAATCCTCGAACTCAGCCGGACTCCCGAAGCGGCCAGCCGCGAATATGACGCAATTGTCGCCAACTCCAAGATCGCCCACAACGAGCAGGGCCACGCCTGGCAGGATCTGAAAAACAACCGCTGGATGCGCCGCCTGCTCTGGGTGGGCTGCGGCCTCGCGGCCGTGCAGCAGGCGACCGGCATCAACACGGTCAACTACTACGCGCCCACCATCCTGGAATCCAGCGGATTGGGCGTAAGCGCCTCCCTCGTGGCCACGATCGGCGTTGGCGTCACCAGCGTCGTCACCACCGTCCTCGGTATATGGCTCCTCGGCTTTGTTGGGCGCAAAAAAATGCTGATGATCGGCTTCTCCGGTGTGGTCGCGGCCCAGGCGCTACTTGCCCTGGCTTTCACCCTTCCCTCCTCCGATGCGGTGAGCTACCTGATCCTCGCCTGCATGATGCTGTTCGTCGCTTTTGTGCAGTGCTTCATCGGCACCTGCGTCTGGCTGCTCCTGTCGGAGATCTTCCCCGTCGCGATCCGCGGGTTCGCAATGGGAATCGCGGTGTTTGTGCTGTGGACGGTCAACGCCCTCATTTCATTCGCGTTCCCGATTGTGAACGAGGCCCTTGGCTCGACCGGAACATTCCTCCTGTTTGTCGCCGTCAACCTCATCTCCCTGTTCTTCGTCGCCAAAACTGTGCCAGAGACGAAGGGGCGATCGCTTGAGGAGATCGAAAACGACTTCCGCACCCAGGCCATCACAATCGTTTCCTAAGGCCAATCGCGGCGGCCGTCCCCGGCCGTGACGTCGAGCACGGCGCACCTGTCTTTCGAGCTCGAGGCCCGGCGGTGTGAACCACCGAACGAATCTCCACCAGCGCACACCACGGCCGGACGTCGCCGTGGTGTGCGTCACCACCCACCACGTCCCCACCACCGACCACACCACTCACCGGGAAGACTGCACCAACATGACCACACAGAACCTCCGCATCGCCGTCGTCGGCGCCGGGATGATGGGCTCCGACCACATCCAGCGCATCACCCACAGGATTTCCGGGGCAGAGGTCGTCACGGTTGTCGAGCCGGACGAAGGACGCGCGAAAGCGGCCGTGGCCGATTTACCCGGGGCAACAACTC